>NZ_JAUAOA010000001.1:0-300000 GCF_030542965.1 Azotosporobacter soli | reverse complement strand
GTGCAGAAAAGAGGAAGCGGAGGTGAAGGAAAGTGGATATCCGTCTTTTAAAGACGTTTTTATTGGTAGCCAGACTGCTCAACATTACCAGAGCAGCCGAACAGCTCAGTTTTTCGCAGCCTGCAATCACGGCGCAAATCAGCAATCTGGAAGACGTGTTCAAGGTGGCTTTGTTTGAACGGCGGGGCAAGCGCCTTGCGTTGACGGAGGCGGGACGAAACTTGGTCGGCTACGCCGAACGCATCGTGAGTCTGTGGGAAGAAACGCAAAATGCGATGACGGTCTTCGGGCATGGCGGCGACAGTTTGCGCCTCGGCGTATCGACGCAAATGATCAATTATTATCTGCCGCCGGTGCTGCGTAAGATCCAAAGCCAGCTGCCGGAATTATATTTATCGGTGGAAGTATGCATGAACACGGCGGACGTATTGACCGGTGTATTGGAACAGCGTTATGATTTGGGCTTTATACACGGCAACAACAAATTAGCGCAGTTACAGCAGCATCGCATTTGGCGTGAAAGGGTCGTTTGGGTGGCCGCCGCGCAGTGGCTGGAAAATCAGGATGCCAACCAAGTGATCAGCGCATATCCGTTAATCAACTACACGGAAAACTCGGTCTTCCGCTCGTTGTTGCAACAGGCCGTAGAAGAAGAGTGGCAGGCGCATATCGAATACAGTGATTCCGAGGCGTTGCGGCAAGCCGTTTTGGCGGGGCTTGGCGTTTCGTACCTGCCCTGGACACTGGTTGAGGATGACATTGAAGCAGGACGCTTAGTCGAGCTGGTGCAGGGGCCAGCGTTGGAACTGGAAATTTCGCTCGTGCATCTGCGAAAAAAAGAATTCAGCGTCGCAATCTATGCGCTGCTCCTGGAATTGGCCGCTGCGGTCGACGCGCCGGAAAGTCTGAAAGCGCTGCTCTAATGCTTTATCAGTTTTTTAAATAAGCATATGCAATCTCTCGATTTCACTTATCTGCCGATTCTTGATAAGCTGAAGACAGGCGAAAAGACGGGGGGAAAGCATATGCTTACGATTGGAGTTCTCGGCGGCATGGGGCCGCTTGCGACGGCAGATTTAATGATGAAAATTGTCGGCGTTACGCCGGCCGGCTGTGATCAGGAGCATGTGCCGGTTTTAGTATATAACAATTCGCAAATTCCATCGCGCATCGAAGCGTTGTTGTCAGATGGGACAGATCCGCTAAAAGAAATGGTTCGCTCGGCGCGCTGTTTAGAAAAAGCGGGCGCCGACTTTTTAATCATGCCCTGCAATACGGCGCATTATTGGTATCAATCATTGAAGAAGAAGATTACAGTACCGCTTTTGCACATGATAGAGCTGACGGCGCAGGCTGCCGCCAAAGAACAAAACGCCAGACTGCTGCTGCTGGCTACTGCGGCAACCGTGAATACGGGATTGTATCAAAAGGCGTTTGCGAAAAATGAAGCGCAGCTTATCTTGCCGGACGCAGCAGAGCAGGCGCTCGTGTCGCGGGCGATCGAAGGCGTCAAGGCCGGACATGTGGCGGACAATGCTTGCCTTGCCGATTTGAACAGACTCTTGGAACGGCAAGCGGACAACGGCGCGGAGGGATATATAGGCGGCTGTACGGAAATACCGTTGCTCTTTCCTTACCTGACGAAGCGGCTGCAGGCGATCGACCCGACACTATTGTTGGCGAAAGCTGCCGTGGAGGCGGCGCGCAGCGGGCGGATCGAGCCGTTGGGCTCGAATGATAAACGAAGAGAGGCTGTCTCTTGCCAGGCGGAGTAAACGCCTGCAAAGAGACAGCCTCTGTTTTTATTCGTACGCCGCGTTTGTGTTTAACGCAGCTTCACGTCTTCGCCGTCGAGGATGGTGTTCATTGTCTTCATCGCGCACATCTTGCCGCACATCGTGCAAGTGTCTTCGCTTTCCGGTTTCGACTCTTCGCGGTAGCGGCGCGGTTTGACAGGATCGATCGCCAGATCAAGCATGCGCGGGAAATCGATCGCGGCGCGCGCGGCGCTCATCGCATTGTCCCAGTCGCGTGCGCCGGGAATGCCTTTGGCGATATCGGCGGCATGCGCCGCGATACGTGAGGCGATGATGCCTTCTTTCATGTCGTCAAGATCGGGCAGACGCAAATGTTCGGCCGGCGTGACGTAACAGAGAAAGTCCGCGCCGTTGGCGGCTGCAATCGCGCCGCCAATCGCACTGGTGATGTGGTCATAGCCGGGCGCGATATCGGTGACGAGCGGGCCGAGGACATAAAACGGCGCACCGTGGCAGAGGCGCTTTTGCAGCGTCATGTTGGCGGCGATTTCATTCAGCGCCATATGACCGGGGCCTTCAATCATGACCTGGACATTCTTGGCCCAGGCGCGTTTTGTCAGCTCGCCTAAGGCGATCAGTTCCTCGATCTGCGACGCGTCAGTGGCGTCGTGAATCGAACCGGGACGGCAGGCGTCGCCGAGGCTAATCGTCACGTCATATTTTGCGCAGATGTCGAGCAAGCGGTCATAATGCTCGTAGAACGGATTTTCGGCCTGGTTCATTTCCATCCAGGCGAAGAGAATCGAGCCGCCGCGCGAGACGATGTTGGTCAGGCGGGGATTCTTTTTGAAACGCTCGGCGGTGGCGCGGTTAAGGCCGCAATGAATCGTCATGAAATCAATGCCGTCAGCGGCGTGCGCTTCGACGACCTGGAAAAACTCATCGACGCTGATGTCCTTTAAATCTTTGTCCAACATGCCGACCGCGTCGTACATCGGTACGGTGCCGAGCATGACTGGAGACATTTCCACCAGACGGCGGCGGAAATCGCTGGTCTTGCCGAAGCAGCTCAGATCCATGATCGCATCGGCTTTCAGATCGATCGCGGCGCGAACCTTGTCCAGTTCAATCTCCTGGTTGCAGCAGTCCTTGGATACGCCGAGATTGACGTTGACCTTGGTCTTGAGTCCCTGGCCGACGCCGGACGGATCGAGATTGACGTGGTTTTTGTTGGCCGGAATCGCGATCTTACCTTCGGCGACCAATTGGCGCAGCGTTTCCGCCGGCATTTGCTCCCGTTCCGCCACACGCGTCATTTCCCGGGTAATAATTCCTTTGCGGGCGGCATCCATTTGCGTAGTATACATCATGTCATTTCTCCTCTGCTTTATAAAAATATCTTTTATGGCGAAGCTTGGGAACGACCAACACGAAGGGCGGAAGAAAAAATCTTCGTGTCTTTGCACTTCTTCCCCTCTTCGTGTTAAAACTCGCTGTTGCCGTAGGCATTCTTATTCCTGCCAGAGCTTTTGCAGCGCTTGGACTTTTCCTTTAATGTCGTCAGCGCCGACGATGTCGCTGACCAGACAGGCGCAGTAGGCGCCGCGTTCGATGACTTGCGGCAACGTACTTTCTTTGATGCCGCCGATCGCGACGAACGGAATGGAAATGTTGGCGACGACGTAGTCAAGATAGTCGAAACCGACCGGTGCGCAAACGTCTTTCTTCGTTTTGGTGGCAAAGAGCGGGCCGACGCCGATATAGTCTGCGCCGCGTTGCACCGCGTCTTGCGCCTGCTCTGGAGAGTGGGTGGACAGGCCGAGCAGCATTTGTTCGCCGACCAAACGACGCACTGCCTCGAGCGGCATGTCGCCTTGGCCGATGTGTATGCCGTCAGCCTCGACCGCCAAGGCAATGTCGGCGTGATCGTTAACGATAAAGACGGCGTCATAGTCGCGCGTCAGTCGGCGAAGCTGCAGACATTCCTCATATTGCTCTTTTTTCGCTTTATCCTTTTCCCGGTATTGAAGGATGCGCAAGCCTCCTTCCAGCATTGCGTGCGCCACGCTCAGATTATCGCGTCCGTTCGATAGTTCCTGCGCCGTGATGCCGTATAAGCCGGACGGCAGCTTTCTTCGCCGCAGTTTACCTTGCAGCGCCGCCGAGAAATCCTGCTCCAGGCTATAGGACTGATAACGCAGGCTTTCATAAACCTTAGCCAGCGGATAGCAGCCGACAAGTTTCAGGTTTTCTTCAATTACGCGCAGCGCCTCCTGGATACGTTTATTGGCTCCGGCGGAAACCTGAAAGGGATTATCCCGTTTGTCGGAGCAAATTTGCTGTGAGAGCGGGAGTCCGATATCGCCGCTTGCATTTCGTCCGGTCAGCAATTGCTGTTCCAGTGCGGCGGCCTGATTGCGAATTTGGTGACGAAATGTTTTCAAACGCTGCGTAAGCTCTTTGGCCTCCAAATGGAAGCGGGCCATGTCTTCCAGCGTGCGGCAACCTTCCGCCGCACGATTAAGATTGGCATCGAGAATACGGTAAATGGCTGAATCGGACATCTTCATTCCTCCCGTGCGACGTGATTTTCCAATACGAAACTGAGCACCAGATCGGCCTGCGTCGCAGCGGCAATCGCAACACGCGGCGAGAGCGGCGGACAGGTCACGCCAACTTCGCTCGTTAAATCGCCGACAACGTAAAAATTATCGCGCAAGCGATGCGGTTTGATTGACGTTGTATTGCCCCAGCCGCCAAGACCCGATGCGGCAACCAGCAAACGAGTATGCTTGAGGCAAAACTCGCTGAGCATTTTCTTGCTTTCAGCGCGGTCAAACGCTTCGACGATAATTTCATACTCAGCAAATAAAGCAGCAATATTGTCGTTAGTGACGGTTTTATTATGAAGCGTCAACTCAAGATCAGGGTTGATTGCCAGAAGATTGTCGGCCAATGCTTGTACTTTACTTTTGCCGATTTGTGCGCTGAAATAAAATTGTCGGTTCAGATTGCTGGCGGATACCACATCAAAGTCGATCAAAAGCAGCCGGCGAAAACCGCTGCGTACCAGATGCGTTGCGACGTTGGAACCAAGGCCGCCCGCACCGGCTATCGCGATGCGCGTCTGACGGATCGCGGACAATTGATGCGCCGTGAAAAAATGGGCTAGTCCCTCTTCAAACTCATTCATAACGGTTCCCAATCTTTCATGACCGGCTGGTAGCCATGTTCGCGCAGCGAACTGCACATTTCAGCTACGCTGCGCCGGTCGGCGATTTCAAACTGGCCGCTTTCGCCTTCACCGGTATGGCCGCCGACCGCGGTCGATACACCGGCCGACATTTTCGTGATGCCGAGCGGCAGCAAGTGGTTGCGTAAATTTGCCGATTCGCGCGTCGACAGCGTCAGCCCGGAGCGGGGCAAAAAGAGGCGACTGGCCAGGATAAACTGAACCAGATTGCGGTCGCTTACGTCGACTGCCGCTTGAAATGTACCGCCATGCGGGCGCAGCCGCGGAAAAGAAAGACTGATGTCCACTTCCGGGTAGCGCTGCACCAGATAATGGGCGTGCAGTGCGGTGAAAAACGCATCGCTTCGCCAGTCGGCAGAAAGGCCGAGCAAAGCGCCGAGATTCACGCCGCGCATACCGGCCTGGCAAGCCGCTTCGGGCGCTGCAAGACGGAAGTGGTAATCCCGCTTTGGACCGGACGGATGGACTTCGGCATAGCGAACCGGGTTATAGGTTTCCTGGTACATCGTCATTTGGTCGGCTCCGGCTAATGCCAAACGGCGGTAGCCTTCTGTATCCAGCGCATAGATCTCGAGCGCCAGCGAGGCAAAGTGGGGCCGAAGGATTCTCAGGCAGTCTGCTAAATAGTCAAGACTGGCTAACTTGGGCGCATCGCCGGTCAGCAGCAAAATGTGGCGCAGGCCGCTGGCGGCAATCGCTTTTCCTTCCGCCTCGACTTGGTCGAGCTGCAAATGGTGGCGCGGGATCAATTGCTGGCTGGAGAAACCGCAATACAGGCAGCGGTTGCTGCAATAATCGGAAAGATAAAGCGGCGTGTAGAGCAAGATGGTGCGGCCGAAATGCTGCACGGTCAGTTGATGCGCTTTTTGCGCCAGCGCTTCAAGATAGGCTTCTGCAGCAGGCGAGAGCAAGGCGGCAAAATCATCCGGCGTTAACTGAGACTTATGCAATGCCTGCTCGACCTGCTCTTTTGTCGCCTGAAAGGAAATGCTTTGATAGCGCCGATACTCCTGCGCGAAGCCCGTCAGCATGATGCTTCCAGAAAGCCGGTCAATGGCGAAGAGGCGCTCGCATATTGCCGGATGCTGCCGGCGCCCGCCAGATAAGCCTGGCGACCGGAGATTACGCTATGTGCAAACGCTTCGGCCATCAAAAGCGGATCGGAAGCGCTCGCGATCGCCGTGTTCAAGAGACAGGCGGCAGCCCCCATTTCCATTGCTTCACAGGCCTGCGACGGTTTGCCGATTCCGGCGTCGACAATGATCGGCAGCGGTATTTCTTCGATTAAAATACGGATCAGTTCTTTTGTCTGCAGCCCGCGGTTGCTGCCGATCGGAGCGCCAAGCGGCATGACCGCGGCGGCGCCAGCTTTAACAAGAGCCTTGGCAACCATCAGATCGGGGCTGACATAGGGTAAAACGACAAAGCCTTCTGCCGCTAAAATTTCCGTGGCCTTTACCGTTTCAAAGCCATCCGGCAGCAGATACTTTTGATCGGAAATCACTTCGATCTTGATCCAGTCGCCGCAGCCGGCCGCTTTGGCCAAACGTGCCAAGCGCACCGCTTCTTCGGCGTTGCGCGCGCCGGATGTGTTCGGCAGCAATTGAACATCGGCGGGAATATGCGCCAGGATGTTGCGATCAGGATTCGAAAGGTCGACGCGCCGCAATGCGACGGTAATGACCTGAGAACCGGAGCGGGCGACAATATCGGGGATCAGTGCGTCATCGGCATATTTGCCGCTGCCGATAAAAAGGCGGCTCGTTAATTCGCGTCCGCCAAGCAGTAAAGGTTCCATCATGCTTAGCCTCCTCCTACGAAACGTAATACTTCTAAATGATCTTCTTCCTTTAAGAGCAATGTGCTCCAGTCGGATTGCGGAATAATATTGCCGTTATGTTCGACGATTACTTTTGCGGGCTCCAGATTTCTTGCGCGCAAGAAATCATAGAGCGAGCAGGGTGCTGTCAATACTTCGGACTGGCCGTTCAATGTAATGTTCATAAAGCTACCTCCTTGCAGAATAATCGGCAAATAAAAAAAGCCTGTCTTTGCAGACAAGCTTGACAGCGTTTCGTGATTCCCTGACCCAGGCGCGCTGGCAGCTTCCCTACGGTGGTCCTAACCACATCAGGTTCAAAGGGTCGAAAACATTCGTTTTCTCTCAGCCTTGCGGCTCCCCCAGCTGTGTTTACCTATAGAATTGTTTGATTCGATTATAGTCTGAAACAAGAAGTCATGTAAAGAGTTTTCGGCAGAAGGCGGAAAAAATAAAATCAGCAATGACTAATTTTTGCTAAGCGGCAAGTCGCTCTTCGCTGACAACGGCCACGGTCTGACTGGCCGCGGCGCGACGCAGCAGAAGATAAGCAGAGGCGCCGAATAACGCGCCCAGCAAGAAAAGCGTGAGGATGTGCTGTCCCAGCTGCGGCGCATGCCCGCTTAACGCCATGTTGCGCAGCGGTGCGGCGAAATAGCTGAGCGGAAAGAGGTAGTGAAGATATTGTGCGCCGTTGATCATCGCGACTTGCGGCCAGACATAGCCGGAAAAGATGAAGGAGCTTATGGAATAAACGAGCGAAAATTGCGTGAAGCTCACTTCGTCCTGAAACAGGTTGGCTGACAGCGCGGCCAGCATCAGCACCGCAAAGATGAAAGCGCCGCCGAATGCGAAGAGCGGCCCAAAACCGATCCGCCAGGGAAGATGGAAGACGAAGACGATCAGCGACAGCGTCAGCGCGTAGGCGAATAGGCCGCAAAGCCAATAGGGGATAAGCTTGCCGAAGAGCAGACGTCCGGGAGAAATGCGCTTCAAGAGACGGCGGTCGGATAACTCATAAAGGATTCCGGCGCCGCTTGAAAGAAAGAGGCCCTGCTGCAAGGCGGTCATCGCCAGACCGAGCAGGAAAAAATTCGAATAGCTGAGCGTCGGATTGTCAAGGATGCGCAGGCGGTAGGAAAGCGGCAGCGCTTTGCTCTGCGCCGAACCGGGCAGCTGTCCGATGCTTTCGAGCAAAGAGACGCCGATCTGACTGGAAAAACCGAGCGCGATCTCCTGTGTGGCGGAGATCATCGGGTTGGCAAGCGTGATGTTCGCACCGTTCGCATCAAGCAACACGTTTGCGGAACGGCCGCTCTTGATGTCGCGCGAAAAATCGGCCGGAATCGCCAATGCGGCAACGGCGGTCTTGTTTCTGAGCGCCTCCTCCATTTCCTCCTGCGAGCTGACTTCTGCGACCAGGCGGAATTTTTCCGAATCGCTGAACGCGCGAATCAGTTGACGGCTGAGTTTGGACTGATCCTGATCGTAGACCAACAGAGGGATGTCGTTGATGACATGACTGTGGTAGAGCGTACCGAAGAGCAAAGCATAGATGATCGAAGCGCCGAAAAGGAAGACGGCTCGTTGTCGGTCTACGAGGAAGATCTGTTTCAGTTCTCGCCAAAACAGTTGACGCAACGTCATGACGCCACCTCCTTCGAATTACGTTTCAGCAAGAGACAGGCCGTCGAGAGGAAGAAGACGGCGAACGCGAGCAGGCTGGCGATGCTTTGCCAGAATACCGGAGTATAACCGGCCAGCAGCAGGTCGCGCAGCGGGTCGGCGCAGTAACTCAGCGGCATCAAAGCGGAGAAGATATAGGAAAAATCATTCATCGCCATGAACGGCCAGCTAAAGCCGCTGAAAAGCGAGGCCGGCATGATATAGAGCATCGGTTTTCGTACCGCGTCCAATTCGTCCTTGGCTGCGGAAGAGAAGAAACTGCCGACGCTGACCAACGCTCCGGTGAAGGTAAAGCCCAAAAGACCGATTTGCCATAGGCTGCCGCGGATCGGAATGGCAAAGACGAAGTGGATCATAGTCAGATAAGACAGATAGGCGATGAAGGAACAGAGCCAATACGCGCAGAGACGACCCGCCAGAGAAACCGCGCCTTCACGGCGTTGGCGCTGGCGCAGCATCACGCCGCAGGTCGCGAGCATGATGCCGAGCTGCAGCGTATGAGCGCCGAGACTGGGCAGCATGAAATAGTTATAGGCGGAGGTCGGGTTGTTCAAAAGGCGGATGCCGAGACGCAGCGGAGCGGCGTTGCGAAGCGCCTGATCCGGCTGCTCGTCGATGACTTCGAGCAGTTTGGCGGCAGCGCCGGCTGCAAAAGTCTGGATGATCTCCTGGCTCGTGCTGGCTATCGCATTCGCGTACAAGAGGTTGTCGCTGCTGCTCGTCACCAGGAGCTGCGAGG
The DNA here is from genome assembly GCF_030542965.1 of Azotosporobacter soli. Classification (NCBI taxonomy): domain Bacteria; kingdom Bacillati; phylum Bacillota; class Negativicutes; order Selenomonadales; family Sporomusaceae; genus Azotosporobacter; species Azotosporobacter soli. The sequence continues at coordinate 290,746 of NZ_JAUAOA010000001.1, read as the reverse complement.
CCCGATTGCTCTTGATGTCGAGGGAGAAAGCAGGCGGGATGCTGAGCGCGGCCAAAGCGGCGTTTTCCTGCAGCGCGTTTTCGAGCTCTTCCTGGCTGTCTACCTGAAGAACGATGTCATAGCGCTCCGAATCGGCAAAGGCCTGCACCAAGGCGCGGCTGACCTTGGTCTGATCCTGGTCATAGACAACGGTCGGAATGTTCTTGATGACGTTGCCGCCGTAGACGGAACCGAAGGCCAGGCTGCAGAAGAGAGGGACGCCGAACAGCAGCAGCGCCAGCTTCGGTTGACGGCGAAAGATATGGCGCAGTTCGTCCTTGAAACCGCCGAACCAACCTGATCTAGACATGCGACCCTACGATGCGGAAGCGCATGCCGGGGCGCAATTTTTCCGAATTGATCTGGATTTTTACGTTGAAGGTGATGATGTCGCTGTCCCCTCGTTCGTTCGTGGCGCGATAGGTGGCGAACTCGGCCTTTTTGCTGACATCGATGATCTTGCCTTCCAGCTTGAGTCCGGGATCGCGTCCTTCCAGCTGCAGCGTCTGGCCGAGCTGGTAACCTCCGAGTTCGGTTTCCTTGACCTTGAGGTTGACCCAGTTGTCGAGCGGATCCTGCAACGCGACGAGCGGCATGCCGGTGGAAACGATCGCGCCCTGTTCGACGTATTTTGCGGTGACGATGCCGCTGAACGGTGCGCGGATTTCGGTTTCATCGAGATTGACGTTCACTTCCTGCAGGCTGGCTTGCGCCTGGCTGACCTTGCCCTTGAGCGCGGCTTCGTTTTCACGGTTCGCGCGGCCCTGGAGCAAAGTTGCTTCTGCTGCGTTCAGCGAAGCGGCAGCTTGATTGCGGGCTGCCTGGGCTACTTGAAGTTGGGCTTGGTATTTATCGAGTGCTTGTTGTGAGATTGCGCCGTCGAGCGCCAGTTTGCTGAAACGTTCATAGTCTTTTGTCGCCAGGGACAGATCTGCATCTGCTTTGCCCAGCATGGCCTGCGCGCTCTGTACGCTGCTGTTTAGCGTCTGGTCCTGCAGATTGGTGACCGTGGCTGCTTGGGAAAGCTGCGCTTCGAGGGCCTGGATGCCCGCTTGCGCCTGGCCGGCTTTGGCTGCGATATCGCGGTTGTCGATGCGGGCCAAGAGTTGACCTTGCTCGACCCGGTCGCCTTCTTTGACCAGCAGCGTGACGACGCGGCCGGGAATCTTGGATGTGATGTCGATTTCTTTCGCGTCGCCGCGGCCCCAAACTTCCTGTGCCGTCGAAGAATTGCCGCAGCCGAAGAGGCTGGAGGCGAAGAAGAGCAGGCAGAGCAGAAGGCTGAAGGAACGGCGTATCGAATGGTTCATTATCTTTTCACCTCGTTGTTGTTTTTAGGCTGCTCAAGCACGCCTTCGAGAAAGGAGTTCCAGATCTGAGCGCCTGCATGCGCGTAATTGAAGTCCGCGAAGCAGACCGCCCGCATCAGATAGCCGTCCAGGAGGCAGAAGTAGGCGTGGGAAAAAGCCGTCGCCGCTCCGGCGCGAAAAATCTCCTGGGCGCGGCCTTGGCGAAATATTCGTTCCACTTCTTTGACGTAGTCGCCGTTGACGCTTTGCAGTTCATGGCGAATTTCAGCGTCGATCTCCGTCGGCGGGAACATCCAAAGACGGATCCAAAAAGCCATTTTTATCCGGTCCTGCATATAGTGGCGGCTGAGAGCCTGAAAACAGGAACCGAGACGCCGGTCGGGCGGCAGGTTTGCGCTGCTTTCTAGCGCCTCACGCCAACACGTGACGTAATCGGCTTTGAAGTCGCGTGCGATCGCCAAAAAAAGATCCAGCTTACTGGGAAAATGGGCATAGATTGAAGGTTTCTTGATGCCGGCGTCGGCTGCGATCGCCGAGAGTGAGGTACCGTCATAGCCTTTTTCGGCAAAATGAGCAAGTGCGATTTCTTTCAGCGTGGTTGCGTTCATGATACACCTGATTTCTTTCTATTATAAAACTACCTAACGGTCGTTAGTATAGCGCGAAAAAATAGGCTTGTCAATAAAAGAAGAAGAAGGGGTGTTTCGCAAGAAAATTTGCATAAAAGTCTTCCGCCGGGCATACGGATGACGCGATCAAAAGCGAAGAAGCTCCGAGCGCAGCGTGCAGCCCAGAGCTTCTTACAGAGGAGAGACAATTGAAAAATAGAATGCGATAACACGAAGAAGGGAAGCGGGCCGCTCGTATCGGCCCGGCGGGAAGAAAGGAAGGTCTTCCTCCTTTGCTTAAAAGGCGGAAGAGAATTTGAACTGCATGGCGATGCCGTCATAGTTCGGTGCGTCGCTCACACTCGAGGTATGCAGCCAGAATTTTTGCAAGTCCAGTGACAGGCTGCGTTCATGCGGCAGCGACCAGTCGAAGCCGATGCCGTAGCTGAATTTGCTGCGATTGCCGATCGCGGTCGGCAGATTCAAGGTGACGATGCTGCCGTTGCGTTTCAGATAGTCGAGGTTCAGACGCAGCGTGCGCGTCGGCGAAAGCGCGCGACTCCAACCCGCGCCGGTCGCGTAACTGTGCAAACCGGTATTGGCATCGCTTTGCACGATGCCGGGAGCATAAGCATCTGCCTGGTGGTAGGTGGCGCGTCCATAGAGCATCAGATTGTCGCGTTTTGAGAGGCTGCGATTATGCACCAGCTTGAAATCCCACTCAGAGCCTTCCCGGTAATAATCAAGTTTGTTTTGCTGCGTCATTGACGAAGAGCTATGCAGAAGTTCCGCCAGCGTCTGCTGCTTTGCGCCGAGATGCTGCCAACGGATAAAGGTTTCCAACTGGCGGCCGGGCAACGTGACGGAGGTAGGATCGTCTTTGAGCGGCTGATATTGCCAGGCGATATTGAAACGAGTGCCGAAGGTCCAATTATCTTCCTTGCCGATCGGGCGGCTGATGCTGATGCCCGGCGTCACTTGCCAGCCTTCGCCGAAGTTGTTCAGCGGCGCAAGATCTTCTTCGATAAGAGTGTTTGTCTCGCGTGCGCTCAGTGCTGCCTTGCCGGTCGGCAACGTGACGTCGAGCGTGTAACGGACGGGATAGTCTTTGTTTTTATTGGTGTGGCCGATGGAAAGCTGCGTGTCGGAAAACGTTGCGACGCGCGAACCGAGGCTGCTGTTGGAGATGACGTAATTGCTCGTCAGACCGTAGTCGACGCCATGACTCGAATAAGAAAAATCATAACCCTGCAGCCACTGATAAAAATCCTGACCGTCGCTTCGCTTGGCATAGTAATATTTGCTGCTAACGGAATAATAGACGTTTTTATCCGGCGGCGGGTTTTCGAGCAAAGCCAGATTGCTTTTTACTTCCGCGAGTGCCGTGCGGGCAGCGAGCGTATCTTTTTGTGCTTCGGGCAGCGCAAGGGCAGCATCCGTTTTATCATTCTTGGCATCGCGCAGCAAATCGGCGGCGCTCAGAAGGCGATCCTGCGCTTCCTGCAGCGCCTCGTCGGCGGCTTCGCGTTTTTGCGTCAGCGCATCCGCCCGAACTTCGACCCGCTCAACGGCGGCGGATAAGCGATCGGCCGTCTGCCATTTGCCTGCGGCGTGAGCGCTGGCAAGCTCGACGCGGCGACGCGTTTCTTCGGCCTGCGCCAAAAGAGCGTCGAGATTGGCGCCTTCAAAGGTGGTCAGGGATGCGGGCGCATTCTCGGATTCGATGCGCTTCACCTGTGCGTCGGCGCGCCGGGCTTCGTTTTCGGCCGCCGTCGCTGCGTTTTGCGCAGCGGAAAGTTCGGCGAGCGCCTCTTTTTCGGCGCTTTGCGCCGATTGCAATGCGAGCTTGGCCGCCTCGACATTGCTTGTCGCTTCGAGCAGGCCCTGCTCCGCTTTGCGGACGGCTTCTTCAGACAGGCGCAGCGTTTCGAGCGCTTTCGCCTCGGCGTCGAGCGCGGCGCGCAGCTGAACTTCCGCCTGCTGCAGCGCCGCTCTGGCGGAGCGGATATCGGCCTGGCGCTGCGCCTCATCTTCGAGCGCGGTTCGCGCCTGACGCAGCGCGGCGGCGTCGCCGCGCGCTTCTTCAACGATGCCGACGGCATCCGCGGCGAATACTTGAGGCGAAGCGCTAAGCAAGAGCAAGGGGCAAAGCAGAGGAACAAATTTCTTTACACGCATAAATAGAGGCTCCTTTTATCGATTCGAGTTGCCGGATAAATTTGCGCCGAGAGCGCGACAAACGCGCTGCAGTAGTCCGGGCAGGGTCTGTGTGAACATCGGCTGCGAACTGAAGACGAAATAATCGAGGCGTTTGGCATAGGAATGAAGCAGATAGATCGAAACGGACACGGTCAGCATGCTGGAGAGGAAAAAGGGAAAACCTTGCAGATTCGTTGGCAGATGAAGGCCGATCAGATTGAGTGCGAAGTTACTGGTGAAAAACAAAAGAGAAATGAGCAAGGCCTCGCGACGCGCATCAAAATAAAGCAGGATGATCTGGATGATTTGCGCCATGCCGATCGCAAAGGAACCAAGGATGAGGATATTATAAATGTCGATCGACTCGTGCGTGATGCCGATGCCGGGTAACAAAAAATCGCCCAGCGCCAGAAAGAGAAGCGAGAAGACCAACTGAAATTCAAACAGGTTGCGGATTTCCGACCACATCGTCTGCAGCATATCCTGGCGGGCTGTCTCGATTTCCTGATAATTTCCTTTGCCGGTGATGGCGCTGAAATACACCCTGTATTTATCGTAAAAGACAAGTTCGGCGGAGACGACAAAGGCCGCCATCGTCGGCATGATCGAAAGAAAGGCGTAGAATGTCGCCACGTCATAGGTCGGCGAAAAACGATACGTACCCGCGACGATTTGCGCCGCGTCGCTTCGCCACAAGAAAAAGTTGGCGGTGTAAATGCCGAGCGTGTAGCAGAAATTCGTCACGAAAAGACGGGTGTGATCGTCAAAATAATGCAGGAAGGCAAAATAATGGCCGCCGCGTAACGGAAAAAACTGCAAGATGTAAAAGAGCAGCAGCGCGAGAATGACAAAAACGCCGCTGCAGACGGCAAACAGTATGCCGAGCAGCATGCTGTCCTGATCCGGCAGCAGGTATAAGGCGGCGAAGGCAAGGAAAACGGCGGTTGCGGTACCGGCGGCATAGGAAAAGATGATCTTGAGATAATCCTTTAAGGCCGATAGATAGACGCCCTGAATCCAGACGATGATCAGTTCCATATATAAAAGATAGGTAAGGACTTTGAGCAGCAACGGCAGCGGCGAATTCCAAAGAAAAAGCAGAGCCGGCACAGCGCCGAGCGCGAGGGCAAGAGCGAGGATGCCGAAGAGCGAGGGGATGATCTCTTCATACTGTTCATTGAAGAGACGGTCGGCGACATAACGGGTGATCAGCATCGAAAAGCCGCTCGAGACGATCTGCGAGAAGATGAACGGATAGACGATGGAACCGAGATAGAGTTGTCTGCTGTAGTAAGAGGCATCCATCAGCGTCATCAGTTGCTGGATCGCCAGGATCATCAGCGTGGCCAGCATGAACGGCCCTAGCGTGACGATCGCCGTGTAAAAGCTGGCCATCAGATAGCCAACGGTACTGGTCTTGTTAAAGAGTTTCTTTAATTCAAAGCCTATTCCTGCCATAGTACCATCCCATTTTCTTCATAAACTTTTTTATAACGTTGAATCAGCAGATCCTTGGTGTAGAGGCTGGCTGCGCGCGCAAAGCCGTTTTGCCCCATTTGCCTGCGCAGTTCCTGGTCCGAGGCCAAGCGGAGGATGGCGTTGGCCATCGTCTCATAGTCAAGCAGCGGTACGATATAACCGGCTTTGCCCAAATCGTCCCCAGCGCCATAAATAAGTTCGCTGCAAGCGCCGACATTGGTCGCGATGCAGGGCGTCGCGCAGGCGAACGCTTCGAGGATTACCAGCGGCTGCCCCTCACTGATGCTGCTCAGCACGAGAATGTCGATTTCCTGCAGATACGGCGCTACGTCCTGGCGGCCGGTGAATTCGATGTTCGAAAGGTTTAGGTTCTCGACCAGTTCCAGACAGTTTTGATAATATTCGGGGTCGGCATCGGTAGGGCCGACGATCAGGAAGCGGGCATCCGGAAGCTGCTCTTGTACCAGCGCGAAACTGCGCAGCATCGTCAGGAGGTCCTTGATCGGCACGACGCGCGCGATCGTGCCGATCGTCAGCGGTCCGCCGGATTCTTTTTTTGCCAGTGCCGCGTATTTTTCCACATCGATTCCGTTGGGGATGACTCGGATCTTTTCCGGCGCGCAGCCTAAATAGCGTTCGATTTCCGCATTTTTTTCAAACAGCGTGTAAACCGCTGTTGCCCGCTCATAGGTCAAACGCGAGAGGCTGTAAAAATAGGAAATCCATAAGTCTTTAAAGTCTTCTTTTACCCAGGTCGCTTTCAACAATTCCTCTTCGCGCTCACGCGAATAAATGCCGTGTTCGGTGAGGATGAACGGTTTTTCGTATAAGACGGAGGCGAGACTGCCGACTGCGCCGGCGTAGCCGGTTGCGACGCTGTGATAGAGATCGGCTTCGGGAACGTCCTGCTGCAACAAGTAAAAGAGCGGCAGCAGCATCGAGCGGATCGTCCAGAAAAAATCGGTGAACGGCAAATCGCTGTATTTTTCCTCGTACGCTTCTTTGATCGCGTCAAAAAAATCGAAACTCATAAAGATATCGAGCGCCGAACGCGTGCGTGCGGAACGAAAAATTGGCAGCAGCTTTGCCAGATCCAAGACGCCGTCGCTGCGAATCAGCGCCGATAAACAGTCGATCTCCTGGCGGCTCAGCGAGCAGGCGTTCAACTGCGGCGTCTTCAGTTTGAGAATGCTGTCTAAGAACAGTTCGCGGACTTCTGTCAAATTGGCGGGCAGCTTATATTGAAAGCGCCCGCGCTCCTTTGCTTCCGCCGCGATCGAATAAATGACGAATTCGTGTTCCGGCATGCCCTGGATCAGCATTTGAATCCAGGAGGCTACGCCGCCGGTCACGTACGGGTAACTGCCTTCGACAATCAGACAAATTTTCATGCGGTGACACTCCTTAAAACGCGAGATGGGCTTGCGTGGCTTGCAAAGTAATCAGATAACTTTGCTCATCGATCCGTTGATAAGAACAGCCGCTGGCGCTGCGGATTTTCTTCGCGCTGCGCAAGACAAAGCAGGCATCCTGGCGAAAGCCCCAGCAATAGATGTCGAGGCCGTCATCGCTCGGGACGAGGCGATAGTCGAGCGCGAGATAGTCGCTGAAGTATTCGCCGCTTTGCGACAGCGTGCAGCTGCGCAGCCAGGCGTATTTCTTCTGTACCATCTTTAGCAGCGAATCGAGGCCTTCGTACATATCGCGCCAGCTGCGCTGTTCATTTTCGGGATAGAAGATATTGTCGGGATGGACGAAATGTGAGAAGACGCCCATATACGTGATGCCGTTCAGAATTGCCCAATCCTCGTCCGGATGGCGGTTGTAGTCGGAGCTGAGGCGCGGCATCTCGAGGATGCCGTCGGCCGCGCGCTTATAATCCTGGTAATAGGTGTTGCGCAGACCCGGATCGCCGATCGAGACCGAAGCGATGATCGCAAGGTCGGGCAGCGCTTCGGTCAGTGCTTGGCGTCCCTCGGGACTCAGCATATTCGAGGGCGGTACGTAGGTCTTGAGCTGGTATTCAGGATACGCTTCTTTCACGTAGCGCCGGACTTCGCTCAGGCTTGCCGCCATCGACGCTTTGTCGGGCCACGGCGTGTAGTCAGAATACTGCGGGTTGAAGTCTGTGATCAGCGGCTGGTGGTTGTAACCGTGCACGCCGAGTTCGCCGCCGCTTTTCAAGAGCTCGCGCCCGTAGAGGATCAGGTTGTTGCGCATCAGCTGGCCGTCCTGCTCCGGTGCGAACGGCGCGCTCTGCTGCGTGTTGTAAGTCTCGATGATCAGACCGGTGTAACGGATATCATATTTCGCCGCGAGACTCAGCATGTCGGGCCACCAGATCTGACGGAAGAACTCGGGCGTCGAAAGACGGTACTCGTCATAGATCTTGGCGTGCTTTCCTTCCGGAATCGGCGCGGGAAAGTCATCGATGCACATGGTCTTGCTTGCGACGACCGGATAGGCGAAAAGCGGCTGGCCGAGCGAGAGCAGGCCGGTCAGCAGACCGCGCTGCTGTTTGCCGGAGAGTGTGCTGCCGTTAAAGACGACATAATGGCCGCGACCGGCAGCGCGCTCCCAAACGAGCGGCGTATTGTCAAGCGCAAGCATGTGCGCGGTCGCTTCCGGCGTCAACTGAACGCCGAGCGAGCTGTTGTCGAAGACGCCGCCCGGCAAAGAGAAATCTTTGCCGCCGAGCAGAAGATTGTCGAGCAGTCTGCCGCCCGGTGCGTTGGCCGCGGGGGAGACGGCAGCGATGCCGAGCTCCGTCTGTACGGCAAGGAGCTTGTCGTTTAAGACCGGCGTCGTCAGAAGATACAGCGTCAGACCGGAATCAACCTGCGCGCGAAAGCGATCGAAGTCAACGGTCGCTTCCAAATCGCCGCTGACAAGAATGATGCCGTTGACCGCGGGAAAGGGTTCCGGCAAAGACTGGCGTGCGGATTGGATGAGGTAGTCTTTTTTTAGACTTTTCAAGGTTTGCTCCACATTGGCGCCCAAGCGGAGGCTGTCCGGGTCGGCAGGGTCGTACACAATCAGATAGCGCTCGCGCGGCAAAGAGGACGCGAGCGGCGGTTCTTCTTTGGCCTGGCCGCTCAAGAGCTGCGTGTTCTGATTGCTGAAGAGACGGAGAAATCCGTCGCTGCGATTGTATTGGAAGAAGAGACCGAGCGAAAAGACCAGCAAGAGAACAAGAAACATATTCCTATGAGGCATGTTGACCTCCTTGATCCCAAAAACGGACGGTCTCGAGCGCGGTTGGGCTGAAAGGGATACGGGACGATTTGAGTCTTTGCAGGGTACGGTGCAGCATCGTGTAACGCCCGGTCAGGTGGCAGTAGCGCATATAAAGAAGATACGCCTCTTCCTGATCGGAAAAACGTTTGAAGAAAGCCAGGCCGTACTTGCGCGCGCTGTGGTAATCCTTTATGCTCAGCGCCAGTTCGATGCGTTCCACCCAGTAAAGTTTTTCGTTTTTTTCCTTGCGCAGGATCGCGTCGAGCGCGGCTTCATATTCCGCGCGCCATTTGTTGCGACTGTTTGCGTCGAGGATCGTGTCTTTCAGATAGTGTTTCAACAGTGCGGCATACTTTTTCAGCAGCAAAAGATCATCGGACGTCTTGCCTACTTTCTTGCGCAGGCGATTCAACTTGAGTTCCAGTTTCGCGATGCGGTGCGTCATGATCGAGACCGCGTAATGCGCGATTTCGGTGTCCTTGTCGCGTACCGCATCGAGCAGGATGGAGGGGTTGTCGAGCTGGTCCTGCTTGATGACGCGCGTCAGCGCATTGCGCCGGGTCAACGGATCTTCAAAGAGCAGCAGATCCTGGACCGGAATGATGTCGGCGCTTTGCAGGCGACCCAGTTTCGCGACGCTGCGCGTCTTCTTGAACTCGCCATACAGTGCGGAGAGATCTTCTTTTTGCTGCGCGTTGCTCTTGTGGCTGATGCGCAGTAAAAGCAGAAGCAAAAAGCCGAAAAACGGCAGCAGACTGAGCAGCGCCAGTTCCGCCAGGAAACGGCTCGTGTGGTCGCGCTGGAAGAGGCGGCTGTAAGCCGCATAGGCTGCGATGAGGAAAAGATGAAGGAGAAACAATGCAGTAATCATATTAAGCACCTGCCATCTCTATGGTGTGGAATCCTTTTTGCGCCAGGCGTTCCTGGACGACGGGGAGCATTTCGCGTGTGACGTTCTGCAGCAGCAGCAGGACGTGACCGGACGGATCGAGCCCGGCGTAATCTTCGGCGCGGATGACGTTGGCCAGCGAGTGGTAGAGGGCGACCAGATCCTCGCGCTTATCGCGCAGGCGCAGCAGTGTGCAGGGTTGGTTGTGCTTCAGGCTGCGTTTGGTCATTTCCTGTTGCAGCTTGGCAAACGCGTCCGGCAGCAAAAGCTGCGTGCCGCTGACCTGTTGCTTTTCGCTGCTGCTCAATTCGTAGCTGTGCGCTTTGCCCAATGCGTCCGCGATCAAGAGCGCGGTGACGCGCAGCAGGTTGCTCTGATGCAGCGTCATGCTTTCAAACGGGAGGTTATAAAGCTGCACGATGGCGATCGTCTTGTTCTGATAGCGGATTGCCGCGGCCATCGACGGGCCGGCGAAATGCCGGTTCACGAAAACGCCTTTCGTCTGCATGACTTTTTGCGCATACGGCGAATCGGCGACACGAATCGAATTTTCCAGATACGGCGCATCGTCTTTGGCGCGCACCTTGATCCGCCAGAAAGACGAATCGGCGTTCACAGTATAGATATCAACGCTGCCGCAGCGCATGATGCGCTGCAGAACGTCGATCGAGGACGTGTAGATGTCTTCCGGCGCCAAGCTGTCGAGATCCTTGATGATGCTGTAGATCTTGCCGATGCTGTCGTCGGAATTGACGATCTGGTTATAAAGGACGTCTTTGACCTGGACGCATTCCAAATGCATCTTTTCCAGAAAACGATGCTTGTCGGCGATGCGTTCCAGTTCGTTTTCCTTATCGGCCAGGATGTGGCGGCGGCGGTCGGTGACGTAGCCAGTAATCACGCCGAGCGCCAGGTATACTGCCAGATGCGTCAGGTATTGCACCTGATACAAGAGCGTGACGAGATCGGCGCCTTTGGCCGTCATGCTGTAGCAAAAGAGCAGTACGGAGAGCGCCGTTGCGGGCATCGATTGCTGTTTGCCGTAGAGCAGACCCATCACCGCGATATAGATGTAGTTGTAGTCCATGCCCAGACGAAAATCGAGCAGGCCGCCGTGCAGATTGAAGAAGGAGAGGCAGGCCATCAGCGCGAAGAGCGTCGCGTTTTCCAGATAAGGCCGGTAAACGGAGAGGAATGAAGGCGGGGACGGCGCTTTTTCCGGCGCAAGAAGTGCCTGTTCCGCCTGCCAGAGGCAGGTTTTTTCAAGGCCCTCTTCCAGCGTGTAGCGCGGCGTCCAGCCGAGCTGCTCTTTGGCCGCACTGTTGTCGAACGAAGCGCGGCAGATGTCGAACGTGCGATACTTTTCGTGCGTCAGGCCAGGCAGGTCGTAATGCTTTCCGAGCAGCTTCACGACTTCGAGCAGGTTGTGCGATTGGCGGCTGACGATGTTGATGACAGGCTGGCGGACGATTTTTACCGCCGCCCAGTAGATGGCCATGACCGCGTCGTCCACATAGAGATAATCGCGGCATTGCTGACCGTCGCCGTGAATGACGAGCTTCTGTCCGGCTGCGATTTGTTTTAAGAAACTCGAGATGACGCCTGCCTCGCCGAAGCTGCCCTGGCGGGGGCCGTATACGTTAGAGAGACGGAGGATGACGGTCTCCAGACCGTATTGCTCCTGCCAGATGCGGCAGTAGGCTTCGCCGTTGGCCTTGTTGATGCTGTAGAGCGAGAGCGGCTTGAGCGGGCTGGCTTCCGAAAGCGTGAGTTCGGCCGAATCGCCGTATACGGCAGTCGAAGAAATGAAGAGAAACTTTTTTACCTTATACTGGTGTGAGAGACGCAGCATATTGACCAAGCCTAAGATGTTGGATTGGCAATCTTCGTACGGCGCTTTGGCCGATTCTGCGACGTCGACCTTGGCGGCCAGATGGATCACGATGTCGAGGTTGTTGTTCTGAAAGATCGCTTCACATTCCTGATCGGCGATGTTGCGCCGGTAAAAGACATGCGGCAAGGTGAGGTTGCGCGCCAGACCGCTCGATAAATCGTCGATCACGAAGACGTCGTGCTTTTCCTGAATCAGTTTTTCGCACAGCTGCGAGCCGATAAAGCCGTAGCCGCCGGTGACAAGTATTTTCATGTGTGGAACGCTCCTATTACATAGAGATTATTTTCATTGCACGTCGGGGTTGTCGAGGAAATACTGATAGCCGTCCACGACGTCGAGCATCGCGCCGTCAAAATCGGTGGAGAGAATCCTGTCGAGCTGCGCATTGCGGCTGCCGAAGAGCAACTGCTGCCAGCCGCTTTGCCAGTAGCGGACCTTGAAGTTACCAACCCAATCGGGATTGGCTGCCACCAGCCAGGCGGGCGGCGACTGTTTCCAGTCTTTCTGCCAATAGGGACGGTAATCTTCCGCTTCCGCAATGCTCAGATAAGCGAGAACCAGACGCTGGCCGCCCTGCGGCTTGCGTTTGAGCGAACGGACTTCATCCGGCGTCAGCGGCGAGCTGTTGAAGGTCGGATCGATGATCAGAAGGTCGAATGCACAGGCGCGCAAAGCGGCGAGATAAAGACTGCGGCTGGCGAATTCTTCCGGATTCAACAGCACGAGAAAGTTCTTCGCCTGGGCGAGACGGCTGACGTCGCTGCGATTGCTGCGCTGCGTTTTTTGCGGCAGCTTCGTTAACTGGCGGTTGGGGGCGGCCAGTGAGACGAAACCGGCTTGTCGGTTTTTCTGGTAGGAATCTGCGACTGCCGCAGTCGAACGGCAGTAATCGATGTTGAAGAGCGGTTGATTCAGTTGCTGCGCGGCCGTCAAAGCGGACGACCAGGCGAGACGCGCCTCCGGCGGCGTCGCCTCGTCGTCCTTCATCTCCCAGCCGTAAAAATAGCTTTCCATCAGGATGCCGTCGAGACTGGTATTGACTAGCGTCCGTGCGGACGGCGTCAGCGTCTCCGGCGCGAATAAATCGAGACTGCCGTTGCCCAAAAGCTGAAACGTTGCGTTGCGTTCCTGACTATAGCTGCGCAGTTGTCCGAGCAGGCGCGCCATTTCGAGCGGATAATCGGGCGGCGTTTGCTGCGCGCGCGCCAGCGAAGGCAAGGCAGCGATGCAAAGCAAGAAAAGAAGCGTGCAACAGGCGCTGCGAAAAAACATGGAATCACCTCGTTTCAAATTATGGTAACCAGCGTTAAATAAATTAAAAAACGACTGCCGGTATGGCAACAGCGATTACTGTTGCAACCTGGCAGTCGTAGACATTTGTCGGTAGACCCATGGCTTTGCGCCCTTGGCTTTCGCCAAGTTTGCCCTCCCGAATAAACACTGCGAAGATGAGGCGGCGCATTGGACGGATAAAATCCGACATCCAGGCCTGAAAAACTTCGGTACTTTCGGAGGCATATTTGTAAAAAATAGTGTATCTTGTTTAGAGTTTAACAGAAATGAAAGAAATGTCAAGCGAAAAATAGGACTTAAGGCCGAGTTTATAGCCTCAAGTCCTATTCAGATTTTTCTTTCTATTTCAACGCCAGCTCAAGCTGAAAGTCGCGGCGTAGCCATTTGGAAAAGCGCAGTGCGGCATCCTGTTCGAGCGGCGTCGGGGCGCTGGCGTCGAGCTGTAGGCTGAGACGTCCCGCTTCAATTTGCGCGTTGACGTTCTTGACCAGCGTCATTTGCGTCGTATCGAGACTTTCGGCGATGCTCAGCAGCAAAGCCAGTTTGCGTGCGGTCTGCCAGTCGGCCTCATCGAGGAACTGATGGTAGAGGCGGTTGTGGTCGAAACGGAACGCCGGGCCGTGATGCCAGCCGGTGATGACCGCGGCCAGCATCTGTTCGCGGTGCGACAGACCGAAAAGGCGCGCGTTTTCCACCAGATAGGTGCTGTGGCGATAGTGGTCGTAATAATTGATGCTGATGCCGGTGTCATGCAGCAAGGCGGCCGTGCGCAGCATCAGGCGGCTGCGATCGTCGAGCGCGAAAAAATCGCGGCAGCCGCAAAAAAGCTGATCGGCCAGTTTGGTGACATGCTCGGCATGCGAGATGTTGCCATTATATAGAAGCAAAGTGTTTTTCGTGCTGTGTTCGAGCGGATTCGCCACGACTTCGCTCTGTCCGCTGCGCGAGAGAAGATATTGGAGGAACAGGCCTTCGCGGACGCCGCAGCCGCTGACGATGAGTTGCTGCGCGTGCGCTTTTTCCTGCAGCGCTTTGACGATGCCGATGCCGGCCAGGATGATGTCGGCGCGTTCGCCGCCGAGGCCCGGCACTTTGCGGCGCTGCGCGAAGCTGAGCTTCGAGACGTCCTGCCATAAGGCGCGAAACGACATCGAACCCATACGATAATTGTGCAGTTTGGGAAACGGATAATTCTTGCGCCGCTGATCCATCTTCGCGATCGTCCGGGCGGTGCCGCCGACGCCGAGCAGCGGCACATTGAGGTTCTTCAGCCAGGGCAGCTGATTCAGCTGCTTGCGAAAGAATGCCTGCAGTTCGTCCAGCTGTCCTTCGGAGGCGCGGTTGTTCAGGCGGAATCGTTCGGTCATATTGACCGCGCCGAACGGCAGGCTGATCATGTGTTCCGCCTTGCGGTTCCTGATCAGCGTCAGCTCGGTGCTGCCGCCGCCGAGGTCGAAGAGCAGCGCGTTTTCTACATCGAGCGTGTTGATCGCGCCGAGATAACCGAGTTTTGCTTCTGTCTCGCCGCTGACCGCGCGCAGCGGGATGCCGGTCTCCTTGCGTACCCGTTCAACGAAAGCGCCGCCGTTTTTGGTGTTGCGAACGGCAGCGGTGCCGACCGCCAGCGTCTTGTCGACGTTAAAGAGGCGGCACATGTGCGAAAAGGTCTGCAGCGAGCGGAGCGCGCGCTCCATCGCCGCGCTTTGCAACTTATTGTCCTGGGCGATCCCTTCACTGAGCCGGACCGCCTCTTTTTGATGATAAATCAGATTGTAAGCGCCGTTTTTATAAATTTGCATGATGATCAGGCGGGCCGAGTTCGACCCGAGGTCGATGACCGCGACGCGTTCACTCATGGCAGATCACCCCTTTGCATTCGATTTGAAAAGTATAACATAGTTTGGACAGCATAACATAATTTTAACATCCGATTGCTATAATAGACAGCAGGAGTTTTACCCGTTTTCCATCGAATTACAGTAGTTAAGAATCGGATTGAGGTGAGAGGATGCCGAGTTTTGCCGCGATACATATCGGATCGGAAACCGTCAGCTTGCAAATTGTCGAATATAAGGACGTCGACGACATCCGGGTGCTGGATCGGGCCAGACGTCAAATGGATTTGGGCGAAGAAGCGTTCAAGAGCGGTCAGATCAGCTTTGCTTCCGTCAGCGAAATTTGCGAACTGCTGAAAGGCTTTCGCCGTTTGTGCAGCGAATACGGCGTACGGGACTGCCGCGTCATGGCGACGACCGCGCTGCGCGAAGCCGAAAATCAGCAATATATCATCGATCAGATCCGCATCAAGACCGGTTTGGAAGTCGAGATCGTCGACATGCCGCAGGAAATCTTCTATAAATATATGGCCTTGTTCAAACATCTGCAGACGTCCGGGCTGGCGAATACCGAAGACGGACTGCTGTTCGTCGACATCTCCTCCGGCGGCACGGGGATTACTCTCTACCGCCAGGGTGCGATCCGCTATCAGCAAAACATCAACATCGGCGCGATGCGCATCAAAGAAAGCTTTGCGCAAAACCAGCGCGATGACGTCTGCTTCCAACAGGTGTTGGACGAATATATCGAAAGCGCGATCGACCCGATCGCCGTGGCGCTGATGGGACAGCGCAGCCCGTACCTGGTGCTGACCGGCAATGAGACGCGACTGCTCTTGCAGCTGCTGGGACACAGCGAGGGCCTGGCGGTTCTCAGCCCGAAAGAACTGAAAGATCTGTACCGCAAGGTTCGCCGGCTCAACCTGCCGGAACTGATGACGCGCTTCGACCTGAACGAGGCCGATGCCGCGCTGGTCATACCGGCGCTCGGCTTATACTGCAAGATGATGGAAGTCGCGGCGGTCGATCATGTCCTCGTACCGACGCTGCGCTTCATTGACGGGATGACGCTCTTGCATGTGGCGGAAAAAACCGACAGTCGCTGGCTCGATGTGATGGAAGAACATACTTTCAGCGTCGTCAAAGCGCTTGAAGACAAGTTTCATTACGACAAAGCCCACGCTTCGGTCGTTGAGGAGTTTTCACTGCTTTTATTCGACAAACTGAACCGCTACCACGGCCTGGGGCGCAGAGAACGACTGATGCTGCGCGCCGCGGCGCATCTGCATGACATCGGAAAGTTCGTCAACCTGCGTCGCCACTACTTCTACTCCTACCGGCTGATCGAATCGGCCGATATCTTGGGCATCTCCCGCAGCGAAAAAAGAATCATTGCCAATGTTTCCTATTATCACTCCAAAGGAACGCCGAACAATGCCGATGAGAACTTCACCCGCCTTTCGAACAAGGCAAAGCTGACTGTGGCTAAACTGTCGGCGATCATTCGTCTGGCCGATGCGCTCGATCGCAGTCACCGGCAAAAAATCACCGATTGCAGCGTGCAGATCAAAGGGGACGAGATGCTCGTGAACGTAAAGGCGCGCGAAGATCTGTCGCTGGAAGAATGGACGTTTGCTGAAAAGGCGGAATTCTTTGAGAGCGTATTCGGCTTAAAAGCCCGCGTCGTCGGGACGATCGGAGGCAACCATGGAACTTGACCGACCAGAACATTTTATCAATCGCGAACTAAGCTGGCTCAAATTCAACAGCCGCGTCATGGACGAAGCCAAGCAGCTCGACAAGCCCGTCTTAGAACGTTTGAAATTCATCGCGATCACCAGCTCGAATCTCGACGAATTCTTCATGATCCGGGTTGCCGGCTTGAAAAGCCAGCTCGAAGCCGGCGTTAACAAATTCGATGCGGCCGGACTAACCGTGCGCCAGCAGGTGGACGGCATCGGCGAAGCGGCGCACGAATTGGTGAAAGAACAGTACAAGGTGCTGCGCGCTTTGCTTGCCGAACTGACGCAGCATGAGATCATCATTAGCGAAGAAAAGAATTTGCCGGAAAAAGCGCGTCACTGGGTCGAACAATATTTTCGCCAGACCGTCTATCCTGTCATTACGCCGCTGGCGGTCGACGCCAGCCATCCGTTTCCGTTTCTCGCCAGTCGCAGTCTGAATTTGGCGGTTCTGCTTCTGAGAGGCAAGGACGAAGAGCAACTGGCGGTGATTCAGGTTCCGGCGGTACTGCCCCGTTTGGTCGAAGTGCCGAACCAGGGCAAAAAAAGAACGTTTCTCTTTCTGGAAGACATCATCCAGACGCATTGCCAGGCTTTGTTCAAAGGCTACAAGATCAAAGAGATCACGCCGTTTCGCATTACGCGCAATGCCGACTTGACGATCGACGAAGATGACGCCGAGGACCTGATGGCGGAAGTCGAAAAATCGTTGCGCCAACGCAAGCGCGGCGACGCGGTGCGCCTCGAAATCGCGCGACAGGCGGGAAAAATGGTGAAGCAATTCCTCATGGATGGCTGCGAGCTCGAAGACGGCGACATCTATGAAATCAACGGACCGATTGACGCCAGCTGCTTTTTTAAGTTCACCGCGCTTTCCGGCTACGATCATCTGCGCTACGAACCGTTGACGCCGCAAATTCCGGCGGCGCTGAAAGAGTGTGAGGATTTCTATGCGCTGATCAAAGAGCGCGACATGCTGTTGCACCATCCGTACGAATCGTTTGAACCGGTCGTCGATTTTATCCGCCAGGCGGCGCAAGACCCGAGCGTTCTGGCAATCAAGCAGACGCTCTACCGCGTCAGCGGCAACTCGCCGATTGTCCGCGCGCTGGCGCAGGCCGCCGAAAACGGCAAGCAGGTCACGGTCGTCGTCGAACTCAAGGCTCGCTTTGACGAAGAAAACAACATTCAATGGGCGAGACGGCTCGAAGAAGCCGGTTGCCATGTCATCTACGGTCTGGTCGGCCTCAAGACGCACGCCAAGATGGCGCTCGTCGTGCGCCAGGAAGGCTCCGGCATCCAGCGCTATGTGCACATGGGCACCGGCAATTACAACGATACTACGGCCAAAATATACGCCGACCTCAGCCTCTTTACCGCCAACGATCAATTCGGCGCGGACGCGTCCGCCTTTTTCAACATGCTTTCCGGCTACTCCGATCCGCCGGTCTGGAACAAGCTCGTCGTCGCGCCGTTCGACCTGCGCGAAAAACTCGAAGAACTGATCGAACGCGAAAGCGAATTTGCCGAACAGGGGCAAGAGGGACGGATCATTGCCAAACTCAATTCCCTGATCGACAAAGGCATCATGCTCAAATTGTACGAAGCGGCCAGCCGCGGCGTGAAGATCGACCTCATCGTGCGCGGCATCTGCGGCATCCGGCCGGGCATCGAGGGCGTCGGCAAAAACATCAGCATTCACAGCATCGTCGGACGCTTTCTCGAACATCACCGCATTTTGTATCTGAATAACGGCGGCGATCCGAAAGTCTTCCTCTCCAGCGCCGACTGGATGCACCGCAATCTGAACGAGCGGGTCGAGCTGCTCTTTCCGCTCGAAGACGAGCATGCCGCGCTGCGTGTGACGGAAATGCTCGATGTGATGCTCAGAGACAACTGCAAGTCGCATCATATGAAAAGCGACGGACACTACCGGCGGCCCGAAAAGAGAAGCGCGCCGCCGCTGAACAGCCAGGAAGAGTTTTACCGGCAGGCGAAGGCCGCGGCCAAAAGCGCGCCGCTGCCGCTGCGCGACCGCGTGCAGCCGCTCTACCGCAAAGACATATGAAGAAAAGGAGTGGGAATGATGAAAGTGGCGGTTGACTACAACAATATGGACGGGTACATCAACTATGACGAGGTTGCCAAGACGATCGAAGTATTCCTGCCGGACGAAGCAAAACGTCGTGAGGTCGAAGACTATTTGAAACAGGCGCACACGCTTCTTGTTCCCGGCGCAGATTGCAAAGCGCCGTTTGTTAGTCGGTTGGTCGTCGCGCACGAAAGTCTGGACGACTTTTACTGCGCCTTGAGTCGCTTGTGGGAACGTACCGAAGTGGCGATCCAGTGGAGCCGACGCATAAATTGAAGAGAAAGCCAAAGATTATTTGAAACTACGTAGCAAAAAAGACGGAAAAACTAAAAAAAATGCAAAACGATGTAAATTGACCTAAATGGTCTGAAAACAGCAAATTTATTCACACTTATCCCCAAAACTATCCACAAAACAGCTTTAAATGTGGATAAGTCCTGTGAAAAGTCCCGTTTCGGCAGAAAAACACTCGCTTGAAATGTGGATAACGCGATGTGGATAATAAAAAAGTTATCCACATCGCGAAAAAATGCAGAAAAAAGATTGACTGAAATTCACGATTATGATAAACTAGTTTTTGTCGGCAAGCACGACAGAAAAATGGCTCCGTAGCTCAGCTGGATAGAGCGTTTGACTACGAATCAAGAGGTCGCAGGTTCGACTCCTGCCGGGGTCACCATTTTTTTCAATTCGCAAACTCACATATAGCAAGACAGGTTCGTAAGAACCGTGAAGACTCGGTGCAAGCCGAGTCTTTCTTATATCCGTGCGCGCTATAGAAAGGATCTGAGAACATGAAACAGTTGACGCCAAATCTGATGGTGGACGATGTGAAAGAAACGCTGCGTTTTTATCGCGAGGTGCTCGGCTTTTCACCGCTGATGACGGTGCCGGACGAGGGGACGCCGGTCTGGGCAATGGTCGCCTGCGGCGAGGTGCAGTTGATGTTCCAGGAACGCGCCAGCATCGTCGCCGAATACCCGAAGCTCGATTCCCTTGCGCTGGGCGGCGCACTGACGTTTTACATCAAGGTCGACGACGTTGCCGGACTCTACGCGCGCGTCAAAGACCGCGCCACGATCCTGCGCCCGCTGCACCGTACCTTCTACGACGCCGACGAATTCGCGCTCGAAGACTGCAACGGCTTCATCCTCACCTTCGCCGCCGACGCGATGTAAAGAGAAGGACTGATTCATCCGACTTATGCGTTAAAATTGACATATCCCAGCCGAAATGCTAAACTAAATCCTGGTTGAACCCCGTATGCGCCCGTAGCTCAGGGGATAGAGCGACGGTTTCCTAAACCGCAGGTCGCAAGTTCGATTCTTGCCGGGCGCACCATTTCAAACATAATGACAGCAAGGCTTCCGTGAAAAGAAGCCTTGCTGTTTTTTATGCTTTTGAAGATTTGTATGCTGCCGAAATTTTGCTTCATAAATAATGTAGACTGTGGAATGGTAAGGTTCATGGTATTGTATGGAGTGGAGGTCAAAAAGCGACGGGGAAATAACCATAGCTCGGAGCTTGAGGGCGGTTAGACGGAAGCAGATTGCTCTGTCTCCTAAACTGTGTAAAATAAGGAGGAGTTTGAGAGTAGTTTCTTGAAAATATATTTCAGGATACTTAATGCAAACGACGAAGTATTCTGACGTTTGCCATCAATGATATAGATACAACTAAAGGGAGGTATTAGTCATGAAGGTCGAGTTAGTCGATGAAATACATCAGTTTTTGGTGAAATATTTCAATGAATCAGAAGATCCAATTTCTCCTCCGGGAATCAAAAATAGAGGTGCTTTAGAGTCTGCTTGTGCAAGACCATACTCTACAGCTGGCAGGAAAGAATTGTTTGCAAGCGAGTTTGAGAAGGCGGCTGCGTTATTTCATGGAATTATATCGAATCATTGTTTTCACAATGGAAATAAGCGAACTGCACTTTTGTCAACGCTGTATTTTTTGGGGGAAAACAATTTTTGGCTAGATAAATGCGAAAATGCAGAAATGTTTGAATTTACAAGACAAACTGCAGCGCATGAGATTTGTGATAAGCGAGAAGATGAGATTTCAACAATAGTGGGATGGTTTGAGAAAAACTCAAGGCGAATTATAAAAGGTGAGAAGCTATTGTCACTTATTGAGTTGCGGGATATATTGAAGAGATTTGAATATGATGTTGAAGAAAACAAAAGTTATGTTGATATAACAAGAGAAGGTCAAATCGTACAAAAACTTAAGAAAAAAGGCAGAAGTGGACTTGAGGAATATGATCGCGAGTATGTAGCAGAGCTTAGAAAAAGATTAAATCTTACGGTGGCATATGGGATTGATAGTGCGCGTTTTTATGGTGAAAAAGGAATAAGTGATGAACTTAATGATTATATGCAGTTGCACAGTGAGGTTTTCAGGTGGTTGGCGAAAATTTAGAAGTGAAGGAATAGTTGCAAAACTATATAAAAAAGACATCCCGGAATAAAATGGGTCTATAAATAGTTTTGTGATTTTACCGGATTTAGGTGAATGAAGATTCACCTTGTCGTATCGTCGACACTGAATTCGAATTCATATTATGGCAAGTAGTTAAAAACATAGGCGAAAAACTCACCGGAGACCAAACACGGAAGATATATCCCGTTTTAAGAGAAGTCGCCTAGCACTAAATTGTACTAGGCGACTTTTTATTGATGCAGCAAATCAGGGACTTATTTTTCGTGACGAACACCTTTGTAGTCTCCAGGTGTTGTTTTTTGATCAATAAATCTACCGGTATTTGTGTCGCGTTTTATGGCGTTTCCATTTGGGGCATGCGTTTGACTGCGATTTGTAACTTGTCCTTGCCGATATCCTTCACCTGTATTCTTAGCCATTGGAATCAATCCTCCTTTCATTCAAAGTACATTTCAGGGATATTATACCATATAGAGGTGAATTTCCGAGAAATCAAAGAAGATATTACGGCTACTCAGTATCAAATCCGGTCATTTTCTGCAAAGTATTCGAAATCGCGCTTTGGCCAAGCTTATATTTAGGTAAAGTGGTTTGTATAGTCTGAAACATTAATAAAGTAAAAGCTGAAGTCATGATCGATGTTAAAGCGGATGTAGTATTTGAAGTTCAATCAACGAAATGTATTTTCAAAAACTTTCGTGTTTTTCTCATGCTTATAATGGCATAAGTGACTCCAAAATATCTAGACAAAAGCTCAAATAGGAAGCAATGAATTAGCTTATGAATCGATGTTCTTATTTCTAAAAACAATCTTCCCCAAATTGCTGCTAAAATTAACGGCAATATTAAAATGTCTATAGCTGTTTTTAGTTGGGGCCAATTTGTATCAGTGTTGATTTTATTAAGAAAAAACATTATTCCTAAAACAGCAGCTACTGATTTTAATACTGCTTCAATAATTAGCATTGCTGGTTTTACTTTTTTTATATCGCCCCAAAGAGCCAATAATAACCAAGAAGATATGACAATAAAATTCAGAAGAACATACTGGTGAATGCCTTCATTAAGTGTTGTTGTCGTTTTGGTACCTACAAAATTAATAAAAACACATAGTGGTGCTAAAATAAGGAAAAGAAGCTTATTTAGTATCGTATTCTCTATTTTTAACCAAATAACATAGGTTGCTGCTGCTGCGAAAAACCAAAAATAGAATAGTATGGAGTCGTTTGATGGCTTATAATATGACATCGTAAAAGAAAATGTCACCAAGGCCATATTGAGGAATAAACTTTTTATATAGTTGTTTATTGAGTATGTTTTCAACATTAACATCAGCCGCCTTAATAAAAATTCACATCTGATTATTGAGGGAAATTTCAGTATCGCTTATAAAATTAGAAATTCAGGTAAGTAGCGTTCGCAGATTTCTTTTTTTACAATCGCATGTCCGCCAAATAAACGGAATACAAGGACATCCTCTTCCTCATTAATTATTATTGGCGTACCATACATCAATGTACAAGATTCAATTGCTCTCGTTGCGATGATTGGTCGCAATTTTCTTGTTTCCAGAGTTTGCGTTTCATCTGTATAACCGATCCATTCCGTCTGTCCGCCCATTATGCCGTTTTTCTCGTAAATCCAGTAATATTCAGTTGTTTCATCAACATTGTGATTCTGTTTGCAGTCAAGATAGCGCTTGTAAAATATATTATAAGATCCATTGTTGAAAACTTTACTGGATTCTTCTTTGCAAGATTCTTCAACAGGTAGTAATCCAAGAAGATAGTCAGTGGAAACGTCAAAATATGTTGCGAGTTTTACAAGTGTGTAGACATCGGGTTTGTGTTTATCGGTTTCATATCGCTGAATTGATTTGATGTTAATACCCAATTCCTCCGCTAGCTTTTCTTGACTTAAATTGAGCGATGTTCTCAAATTTTTAATCATTATTCCTGTTGTTTTCATAAATTAGTTCTCCTAGTTCTTTTGTTACAATTATAATATAGATATTTTTGTAAAAAAACGGACAGTTATGTCCTATAAATTAAAATATTAAGTAATAAGAGAAGTTTATATCTAATTATTTTGGTTGAAATATCCCGAAAAATTTCTCAATATGCTTCTTGCATTATAAAAGGGTCTCCCAAATTGAGTTCTGGTCAAAATATTTATGTGGCTAAGTTAAATGGCTAGCTAACGGGTTTAAATATTGCCAGAAATCAAATATGGAGTCCATAGAAATGCTTGAGCGAAGCGCGGGGACGGTTCTTTCAGCTTCGGTCTTATGAAAACTATAGGTAACAAATAATAAAAATGAGGTAAGCGAATGTTAATCCGTTTACCTCATTTTTTATTATATTTGAATTGAAGAAACTTCTCAAATTCTTCGATTTCCTCTAATGCTTTGGGCGGGAGAGTGGTTAGGTCGGAGTGGATGCGCTGCTGGATGAGTGTATTGACCGGCGTGCGGAGGTTGGTGTTGCCGGTAAGCCAGTCGACGGAGACGTGACAGGCTTGGGCAATTAAGACGAGCATGGCGGTGTCAGGTTCGCCGAGACCGCTGCGCCAGTTATAGACTTGGTTTTTATTTGCATTGAACAGGCAACCAAATTCTTCTTGTGTTTTATCAGATTCTTGAAATAGTTCGTCAAAGCGTTCTTTAAAAGTTGGCATCATATCAACTCCTTATCTTAAATTATATGACGAACGAATTTATTTTTACGTTTTGACGTAAAAATAATGTTGAAAACATATTTTGAAAGTTATAAACTGAAAGTAGATAGTCATATGAAAAGAAGAAGGAGGTAACAGGCATGAAACTCCAAGGTGAATTTTGGAAAGCATTTCAGGGGTTTGCGATAGATCGGACGGAGAAGTGTCTGGATCGCTTTGAGCGGCGGGCGGAATATGCGCGGCATGTGCGGGAAGTGGATCGCCTTGGGTTGCAACTGGTGGGCGAGCGGGGCAAGGATGCGTGGGAGATTTGGGATCGGATCGCAACGGAGCAGGCGAATGCCGAAGGGATCGTCTTTGACGTAATCTATCTCCAAGGCCTGCGTGACGGCTTTGCCCTCAGTCGGATGCTCAGCTGCAGCGACGAAAGGGGCTTAGCTGTTGAAAAGCAGCAGCATGATCAAGTTTGATTTGCAAAAGCAGGGCATAGAGTACACCCGCCTTTGGCGTTGACCGAAGGCGGGTGTTTTTTATGGCGGCGAAAGTTTAGCTGCGTTCGATGCTAACTTCGTCGTTGGTTATTAAGATCGCGTCACTGTTACTGAGGGGAATTAACGGCAATGTCGACGAAAAAGCGTCGATGATTTTTTGCGCAGCTTCTGTGAAGGGGGGATTTGTATGATGTGGAACGGTGTAAAAATTGACTAACCCAAGGCCGGTCAAATCATTTAAAGCAGGAGAGTTTTCTCGGCTGTCCATTTCTTGGGCGTATGCTACAGAGGGAGATGCAACGATTGCTCCGGCCGATTCACCGATATAGAGTTTGCCGGAGTTGACTTGATCCACAATCAGTTGGTCAGCTCCGGTTCGTTTCAGTTCCTGCAACAAATAGAATGTGTTTCCGCCGCTTACATAAATGAAATCATTGTGCCGGAGCTTAGCGCTTATTTCAGCCGTTGTCGCAGTCGACAGATCCAGTTCGTCTACCACTAAGCCTAGTTTTTTAAATTCTTGTCGCGCTTCGGCTACGTAGAAAACAATGTCTTCAACATTGCTCGCGGTGGGGATAAATGTTATCGTTTTGCCGGATGTGTTCGGTTCAAAAGCGGCGAAGCGTTTCACAGTTTCTTTAAAATATGAAGCGAGAAACAGTTTTTTCATAATGGTTATTGCCTCCTTAGTTATCGTTTGAGTAAATTGTAATATATAATGGTGTCAAACAATGAAACCATTAAAAAGGAAGCGATGGCGTCTTGGAGAAAACGAAACGACTGAACGATATGCTGATTTATTTGAATGATAAGAAGTCCTTCCAATTAAAAGACATTATGAAGCGGTATTCCATTTCGAAAAGTACTGCGATTAGGGATATTCAGGCCTTGGATGAAATCGGCATGCCGATTTATTCGCATTCAGGGCGAAATGGACATTATGAAATTTTGGCAAACCGTTTATTGTCGCCGATTGTCTTTACTATGGATGAGGTAAAGGCGTTGTATTTTTCGATGCAGACCTTGAATGACTATCAGTCGACGCCGTTTCATTTGAGCGTCGGCGAACTGAAACGAAAATTTGAAAGCTGTATCTCGAAAGAACGCATACAACGGCTGCGAAAAATGGAATTGATTTTTAGTTTGCGGAAGTATCAGAATAAAAGTGATTGCCGCCTGTTGGGCGAAATTTTACAAATGGCGAGCGATGAAAGCGTCTGTGAAATCTGCTATCGAAAGCAGGAAGTTTTGCAGCGGTATTATGTGCAATTTTTCAAGATTACGTCTGCATATGGGCAGTGGTATGCAACGGCGTATAATTTTGAAACGGGTAAACCGCAGGTGTTTCGCTGCGATAAAGTGCATTCGGTGGAACTGTCCAATAAATATAAGGCAAAGGCGCTTGCGGAGTTTTTGCTGCCGAGCGCCGAATTGTTTCGTGATGAAACGGCCGTTGATTTTGTGGTTGCAGTTTCCGAGCAAGGGGTGGATAAATTTCAAAAAGAGAACTATCCATCAATGGAGCTGTTGCAGGAAAACGGCGTTTGGTATATAAAGGGCTTTTATAATAAAGGCGAAGAGACGTTTATTGCCAATTACTTTATTGCTTACGGTGAAACGATCCGGTCTATCCAGCCGGAAGGCTTGAAAGAGCTTATTATCGGGCGACTGGATGAGATGAAAAATCATTTGATAAATAGTCGTGGCGAACGCAATAAATAAAGGTAAGTCAGAAAAAAGACAGCAAGGCTTCAGAAAATGGAAGCCTTGCTGTCTTTTTTTTTGTTTATTGACATGCTGCCGTCCTTGCCTCATTCTATAAATAACCAATATTATCCAGACGGAGGTGTGCGATGAAAGTTTTGCTTCGCTTTTTGCTGCAGCGGCTGTTTGGCGCGGTCATTATTGGCCGGGAAAGACTCAATGTCTCTGGCCCGACCATCATCATGCCGAACCATGTTTCTTTTCTCGATGCGTTGCTGCTGTACGCCTATTTGCCCAACTCCGTTTGCTATGTGGTGAATCGGCGCATTGCCGGTCGCATTCGCTTTTTCCTGCGCTGGGTCAATCACATCGTAATCGATCCCCTGAACCCGTATTCGCTGAAGCAGATTATCGGCGTTGTGAAACAGGGCTGTACGGTGGTGCTGTTTCCTGAAGGCCGCATCACGAGCACCGGCAGTCTGATGAAGGTGTACAACGGAATCGGTCTAATCGCCTTGCGTACCGACGCGACCATCTGTCCCGTTGCCTTTTACGGCCCCGAGCGTTCGCGCTATGCCAGGGCCAGGGACAAGTTTCGCGCCGTATGGTTCCCGTCGGTGCTGATTTATGTCGGCCAGCCAATCCGCCTGCAATTGCCCGGCGACGATATGTTCCGCCGACAAAAAAAGAAACTCAGTGATCAAATTCTGACGCTGCTGCAGCAGACGTTGTTCGCTGCCCGCCAAGCGGCTGAACGCTGCTCCAATCTGTTCGACAAGCTGCGCGAAGCCGGTGCGGTTCATGGATACAATAAGCGAATGTCTGAAGACATCAACGGTACGATTAGTTATCGGCAGGCGCTGATCGCCAGCTATGTTTTGGGCGGCAAGTTGGACGCGCTGCTTGCGCCAACGGCCCGTCCGGCATTGTTGCTGCCCAATTCCAACGGACATTTGGTCACGCTGTTTGCGTTGGCCTATCTCGGCAAGACAACCGCGATTCTCAATTTCACTGCCGGTGCGGAAAGCTGCCATGACTGCTGCGAAACCGCCGGGGTCACGCACATACTGACTTCCCGCCTGTTCCTGGAAAAGGCCGGACTGGAACCGTTGGCCCAGAGACTCAACAAAACATTGCCGCTGTTGTATCTGGAAGACGTTAAAGCGTCCGTCCGTTGGAGCGATAAGCTGAGCGGTTTGCTTCGCTACTGGCTGAACGTGAAAGCTGCCGGTGCCTGCGATCTGATTCTGTTCACCAGCGGCAGCGAAAGCAAGCCCAAGGGCGTCGTGCTGCATCACAGCAATCTGCTGGCCAATCTGAGCCAAATCTCCTGCACGCTCGATTTCACGCACAGGGATAAACTGCTCAATGCGCTGCCGATGTTCCATTCCTTCGGACTGACAGGCGGCACGCTGCTGCCTGTGCTGAGCGGCATTCAAGTCTTTCTCTATCCGTCGCCGCTGCATTACACGCTGATTCCCGAAATTGCTTATGACTGCGATATCACGATTTTATTGGGCACGCCTACGTTTCTTCACGGCTATGGGCGCTGCGCTCATCCCTACGATTTTTACAGTCTGCGCTATGTGTTGGCCGGCGGCGAAAAGCTGCAGGATGAAACGCGATTTCTCTGGTATGAAAAATTCGGCATTCGCATTTTTGAAGGCTATGGTACGACCGAAACCGGACCGGTGCTCAGCTTCAACACTCCGTTGTTCAATAAAAGCGGAAGCGTCGGACGTTTTTTGCCTGGTATCGAGTGGCGTCTGGAGCCGGTTCCCGGCATTGAGTCGGGCGGAACGCTGTTGGTTAAAGGGCCTAATGTCATGGCGGGGTATCTGCTGCACGGCAAAGGCTTCAGCCCGGCAGGAGAATGGTACGATAGCGGCGATGTGGTTGAAGTGGATGCGGAGCAATTCATCCATATTAAATCCCGTCTCAAGCGTTTCGCCAAAGTGTCCGGCGAAATGATCAGCCTTGACGCAGTGGAAAGATGCGCTGCCCAATGTTTTGGCACGGATCAAAATGCGGCGGTTAATCTGCCGGAGTCGCGCAAAGGGGAAAAAATTCTCCTGTATACCGTCGCGAAGAACGCCCGCAAACAGGAACTGCGGCAATGGATGCAGCAGACTGGGCAAACGATGCTGGCTCTGCCTGCACAAATTATCGTTATCGACAAGCTGCCTCTTCTCGGCAGCGGCAAAATCGATTACGTCAGGCTGAAGGCTATAGCCGAGGCGGAGGGGATTGACGAGGCTTAGACGATCCGCGGGGGATAGCAGAGCTCGTTTTTAACGCTAAGGAGGGGTGGTTATGGGACTGAAGCAAGCATCCGGCAGAGGGATTTTCCGCACGCAACGCTTATTGGACGGGGGCGGACTCGTTGCTTTTCTGCTTTTAACGACGGGGTTAATCTGGGGCCTGTTGTCTGCGCCGTCGCAGCTGGCGGAACCGTTGCCGCTTCCACCGCTCGCTAAAGGCGAGCAGCGTGTCTTGGAGCAATATGCCTCCGAATTAATAATGGACGAGATGAGCCGCAATACTATTGTCGGTCTCAGCGCCGCGATCATAGCAGGCGACCGCATTGTCTGGGCCAAAGGCTTTGGTTATGCGGATCGGGAAGCAAAGCAGCCTGCAACGCCGGATACGGTTTATCGCGTCGGTTCCATTTCGAAGATACCGAATGCGATCGCCGTTTTGAAATTTAACGCGGACGGCAAAGTGGATCTTGACGAACCGGTTAAGCGTTATATTCCGGAGCTGGTTGTGAAATCGCGCTTTGCGGCTGCGCCGCCATTTACGCCGCGTCAGCTTATGACGCATCACTCGGGCTTGCCGAGCGATATCGTGAAAGGGATGTGGGGAGAGCAGCCCGCGCCGTTTCAGAGCGTCGTTTCGTTGCTGAAGGATGAATATATCGCATATCCGCCGGGAACGATTCATTCTTATTGCAATCTTGGCGCGGGCTTGCTGGGGGTTATGCTGGAACGCGTCAGCGGAGCGGAATATGACGCCGTCATGCAGGAAACGGTATTGCAGCCCTTAGGGATGGAAAATTCGTCTTATTATCTTCGCTCGCATATGGAGCCAAAGCTGTCTAAGGGTTATAACAAGAAGGGGCAGCCGGATCAGGAAGTTTCGATGCGGGATATACCGGCCGGAAATCTGTATACCAGTGTGAATGATCTTAGCAATATGATGATGCTGCTGTTAAATGACGGCGTCTATAAGGGCGAGCAACTCTTGCCGGCAACGCTGGTTAGCGAAATGCTTACGGCGCAAAATAACGCGGTGCCGTTAGACGGCAATTTCAAGATCGGCTATGAGTTTTTCCTGCAAAATCCGGCGTTTTCGTATGTGGGCGACGATTTTAGTCATGGCGGCCATATGTATTTATTTCATGGGCAGGTCATGGGCGTGAAGAAGGAAAAAGTTGCGGTGGTGGTTTTGGCTAATTCGGCCGGGGCGGCGGAAAGGGTGAAGCTCATTGCCGAGCAATTGCTCAAAGGCGCGATTGCGGTTAATGCCGGTCTGCTGCCGCCGACGACAAAACCGGGGAACAACGTGGCCGCCTTGCTGCCCGATTTGCCGCAAGCGGCAAGTTATGCCGGCAGCTACGGAACGGTTATCGGACTGCTGGAGGTGCAGGAGACGCATAAAGGAGCGTATACGGCCAAGTTGCAAGGCAACAAGGTGGAACTGTTGCCGGATAAAGAGAACTGGCTGCGCCCGCAGTACCGGCTGTTCGGAATTTTGCCGTTGTCGCATCCGAAGCTGCAAGATATGCGTATCGCATTTCGGACTGTAAACGGAGAAGACGTTGTATTTATCCGGATGGGGAAAGAAATAGCCGCAGTCGGCAAACGGATTGTCAATTACAATTTGCCGCAGGCCTGGCGCAACCGGCAGGGCGTCTATCATACTAACGATGTGGAAAATCAGTTGCTGGGAATCGACTCTTTGGAATTGAAGGTGAACAAGCAGGGGATTTTGCTGATGAACCTGACCACCGATACGAAAGCCGCTCAATTGGGTGAACTGGTGCTGTATCCCGTTTCCGATCAGGAGGCAGTGATTTATGCTTTAGGACGGCGGATGATGGAAACGATTTGGATTCGGCAGGAGAAGGACGGCGAGAAACTGATTTTTTCCGGCGTTAGCTTTAAGAAGCAGCAAAAATAACGCGGCCATAGTTTCCTTTTGGCCTTTATTTCCGCCGGGCGTAGAGGAACAGATAGAGCACCAGCAGCAAAAAGGCGATGCCGGAGGCGGCGAGGCAGGTGTTGGTCGCGATTTGGGACTTGCTGGCCCAGGTGTAGGCAAAGACGCCGGCAAACATGAAGGTGTTTTCGATGAAATTTTGCACCGCGATCGTCTTGCCGGCGCCGATGCTGTGATGGCCGACTTGCTGCAGCACCGCGTTCATCGGCACGATATAGATGCCGCCCAAGGCGCCGATGAAAAGCAGCAGCAGCAGGGTTGGCGGCAACGTATCCACTGCGAGCAAGCCGAGGATGGCGATGCCCATGCCGAGACCGAACCAGAGCGTGCGTTGATAGTGCTGCAGGCTGATTAATAAGGGCGTAACGGCCGCGCCGATTGTGATGCCAATGCCGGTGACGGCAATGATCAGGCTGATCGAGGCGCTGCTGGTGATGCCGAGCGTCAGCGGCAGCCAGGCGAAGATGATCATGCGCAGCACTGCGGACGCCAGCCAAAAGGAGCCGGTGCCGATCAAAGAATAGTGGCTCGGGCTTTGTCTGAGCAGGTGGGCGGTGTCGCCGAAGAACTGGCCGACCGCATTTTGATAGCGGATCGCCGGATTGCCGGCGTCTTTCGGAATCAGCGCGTTGAGCGCAAAAGATATGCCGTACAGAAGGACGCCGAGCGTCAGCGACAGCGTGACGGAGAGGCTTGAGAGAAAACCGCCGCCGACCGAGCCCAACAGGATCGCCAAAATTGTGAAGCTTTCCAGTTTCGAATTGGCGCGCAGCAGTTCGGCCTCGCTGTTCGTCAGCAGCGGAAGGATGCCGTATTTGGCAGGGCTGTAGACAGCTGCGCCCAGGCCGATGACGCCGTAACTGACGGCGGGATTGCTGTGAAGCAGCAGCAGAATGACGCCGAAGCCTTTGATGGCGTTGCCGATCATCAAGACGGAAGCCTTGGGATGCTTATCGGCAAAGCGGCCGACCCACGGCGACCAGATGATATAGGCGGCGAGGAACGTGCTCTGGACGAAGGGCAGATAAAAGTCGGGATAGCTGTCACGACGAATAATCGCAAGGACGATGAACAGGATCATGTTGTCGACGAAGGCAGACAGGAATTGGGCGCTGAGCAACGCGTTGAACGCGGACGCTTTAGGCATTTTCTCTCACCTCCATCAGACAGCTAGGCGGACAGCGGCAAGCAAAGAGACGCGGTTCGTCTTCTGAGCGTCGGTTCTTTCCTTGCAAGCCGTTCCTGCCAATGAAGCGGATAGACAATCGTTGCCGCAATAAAAGCATTATAACCTTCACAGGGCAGCCCCTGTGCTTGCTGTTGTTTACCTATAG
Source organism: Azotosporobacter soli (assembly GCF_030542965.1). Lineage (NCBI taxonomy): Bacteria > Bacillati > Bacillota > Negativicutes > Selenomonadales > Sporomusaceae > Azotosporobacter > Azotosporobacter soli. The sequence goes on along the minus strand of NZ_JAUAOA010000001.1, from coordinate 259,258 downwards.
AATGATGCCAGGGCGAGCTGGTGTCAAGCGGCTTTAAAAAGTGTGGCTAAGTGGTTCGGAAATTTAACGTAAGTAAGAAAGCTTGATTTGCAAAAAGAGAGAATAAAAAGTAACCGCTGTCGGCGTTGATCGGGGGCGGTATTTTAATTGAATTTGTTCTTGGGGAGGCGGCAGCTACTGAAAAGCTAACTTTCAAAGAGTCATAAGCCGCATCAAATCGATTCGCCGAGTGTTGGGATAGGAGTTTGTTGCTTGATCACGAAGTAAAATAGGAAGAGGCATTTTACGCGAGCGGCAGGCGGGGAAGGAAATGAGCGGCAGATGGGAAAAGGCGTAGTTGGGGCGTTTAGGCCGGTGAGCATGGCGACGTTTGTTAAGGATGCGAGGCTATATGCGGAGTACCGTCCGTGTCCAGAATTGGCGCAGGCGGTGCAAAGTTACTGGCTCTCGCCCGCACTCGGCTGGGATACCGACCTGCGCGTTGCTGCGACGCGCGAGGAAGTCATCATTCCCGACGGCTGCATGGATATCATTTGCGAAATTGACAGGGAGACGAAAGAGCAGCATTGCTTCGTTGTCGGCACGATGTCGCAGGCGATCCGAACCGTGCCGGATTTTACGAAACAGATATACGCGATTCGCTTCCTCCCGGCAGGGCTTTATCCGCTGCTCCGGCAATCGCTGCGGCCTTTCAGCAATCAAGTGCTGGGACTGGCGCTTGTCGACAAGGCGCTGGAAAAGGAATTGCTTTCGACTTTCCACGTACCGCGCTGCATAAGCGAAACCTGCCGGGCGCTCGACCGTTTGCTTTTGCGGCGCTTAGCTAAAAGCACGTCAAACGCGGTGCTGCTCAATGCGCTGGACAGCGTCGTCGGGGCGCGCGGTTTGGCGACGGTCAGCGCGACCGCGCGGGAACAATGCGTAAGCGAGCGCCAGCTGAACCGCCTCTTTCGTGAACGGGTCGGCGTGTCGCCGAAGGAATTTGCGAGGATCATCCGTTTTCAGGCTGCGGTGCGGCAAATGCAGAGCGGCGAAGCGTTGGACTGGGCGGCGCTGGCGCTGGAGAGCGGCTATCATGACCAGTCGCATTTCATCAATGAATTCAAAACGTTCACCGGCAGCACGCCGACACAGTTTCTTTAGGCTGCACGATGTCCGATTTTTGCAATACAAGCGCGCTTGCTTGCTTTACAATGCAAGTAAGGAAATGTGAAAGGGTGAAGTGAAGATGGAAAGTTTGACGCCGAATCTGATGGTTGCCAATGTGAATGAAACGGTGGCGTTTTACCGCGATACGCTAGGCTTTACGCTCTTGATGTCGGTGCCGGAGACGGGCACGTTCAACTGGGCGATGGTGCAATGCGGCAAAGTGGAGCTGATGTTTCAGGAACGGAAAAACCTGATCGCCGAATATCCGATGCTAAAAGAACAACAATCGGGCGGCGCTTTGACGCTGTATATCAAGGTAAATGACGTGGAAAGCTGGTATGAACGCCTAAACGGAAAGGTCAAGATTGTAGCCGAGCTGCATAAGACGTTTTACGGTACGAACGAATTCTCGATCCAGGACTGCAACGGTTTCATCCTGACAATCTCTAAAGAATAAACGAGCGTTAATGCGGGGATTCGATTCCTTCCAGGCGCACCACTTAAAAACTAGTAACGGCAAGGCTTTGGAAAGTTCCAACCTTGCCGTTTTTGTGTGTTTTTTTAGTGATTTGTATGCCGTTTGTATGTAACGACGCTTTCTTGTGAGTGTAAGAAGAGGGAAATAGTGATTTTATGGCAGTCGGCAGCTTTGCTTGAAGCGTAGATTTCAGAAGTGCTTCTGGAAGGATAGGCAGCTGCGCGCTGAGCATTCCAGCTATATGACAGTTTTTGAATTTCAGTTCATTCATTGCTTTTGCAAATTCAACTTGTTAATGGTGAGATGAATCACTGCCTTTAGCTCTTTCCGCATCAGTGGTTTTACCTGAACATAGACTCGTCGGCCAGACATGGGCTTCACAGCCTGCAACCTCAGAAATTCCAGACGCATGCGCCATCCATGGCTTAGCGTCTGCGCGAAGCGTCCTGCTTCGCGTTTCAGAGGTTTTGTCTGTGAAACCCTGTCTGACTCTCCTCGTCCTAAGCGTTCCGGAAAAACCACTGACGCGGGGCTTGGGGGTGACGGGAGGACGTGAGGGACGAAATAAAGCATATTATTGAATAATGCATGCCTGACCCCAAAAATTCCTTTTCAGAACACGAAACCTTCGTTGTCTTAGTTATGAAAAAGCGCAGCGAAAAAGGCCTCAAAAATACAATTTGCTGTATCGGCATAAAATCCCGCGTGGCATAACAAAACGTAATCAGGAGAATTAAAACAGCCGAAGCAAACGAAAAAAGGCTTATGGAACGTTGTATGAAAAATTGCGAATATAAAAAATACATTTTTGATATAATGAAAGAAAAATATAATAAACGGAGGTGTTTTTGTGAATGGGATAAAGACGTCATTGGTAGCGGCAATGCTATTTTTATTGATTAACCCGGTTGTTTTAGCCGCCGATATTAAATTGGAGCTGAAGGAAATCGATTGGGAATTAAAGAATGGTTTTTCGACTCGCGTTTGGAGTTATAACGGTAGTGTTCCGGGAACTCCAATCATCGTAACTGTCGGCGAACGGGTAATCATCGAAGGAATCAACCATTTACCAGTCGCAACGAATATTCATTGGCACGGATTAATATTGCCGAATGATCAGGATGGCCCAAGTCGCACGATTGCAGCAGGAGCGCCCTTTCGTTATGATTTTATAGTAAAAGAAGCGGGCACTTATTGGTACCATTCGCATTACCGACCTGTGCTAACACAGGTTGATATGGGGTTGTATGCTCCTTTTATCGTAAAAGCGCCAGGTGATGAGAAATATAGTGGCGATCATACGCTGATTTTAGATGATTGGTATTTAGATTCGACGGGAAAACGATTGCCAGGAACGGCGCGAGGAGATATGGAGAGGTATGGCAACATTGAAACAGTGAATGGAAAAACTGCCGACGGAATTCCGCCAATTATTGTTCGGCCGGGTGAATTGCACAAGTTACGGCTGATTAATGCCTCAACGGCAGCGTATCACACACTTCGGTTGGACGGTCATCGATTTCGGGTAACGCATACAGACGGACATGCTTTGTCCAAACCGTATATAACGGAATCAGTCAGTTTGGTTCCGGGTGAACGTATCGATGCAGAAATTGCCGCTACAGGAGAAGTTGGACAAACTTATCGATTATCTAATGAGCGTCCTGAATTGGGCATGACAGTGCTCTTTAAATATGAAGGTGAGGCAGTTGTACCGCCGATTTCATCGCCATTCGTAGCTCCTTCATCACGGGAATTTCCAGGTATAGACAATAAATCGCCGGATTTTCTGCTAGAACTGAATTCAAGCGGGAAAATGAATGAAGTGACGAAAAACGCCATGCCGGGCGTGCAACACCAAGGCCACGACATGCAGCCAGGCGGCGAAATGGGGGATATGCAGTGGACGATCAACGGCAAGACATTTCCTGACACGGAGCCGTTAAAAGTACAGGTAGGGGAAGTCGTGAAGGTGCGTTTCTGGAATAAAGACACACGAGGAATGCATCCGATGGATCACCCGATCCATGTTCATGGTGCGAAATTCCAAGTGGTTTCTCAAAATGGGCAAAAGCCTGAGCGTGAGATGTGGAAAGATACGATAAACGTGCCGGCGGGTCAGTACGTGGATGTAGCTTTTGTAATGGAGGAAAAGGGAGAATGGATGCTTCATTGTCACATCTTGGATCATGAGGATGGCGGAATGATGACATTGATTATTGCGCGACCTGATAAGTAAGCCATACTTGCTTTACTTAACAAACAAAAAGCCGCAAGTTAGATTGACTATAGGGAAATAAACAGCAGAACCTTCTAATGCAAGAAGGTTCTGCTGCTATATCGGACACATTCTATTGATGTTTGCTATGATCGACCGCTTGTTGTTCTTGTTGCTGTTGCTGATGTTTACTATGGTCGACCGGTTGTTGGGATGAATCAGTCGGATGTTGTTTGTCCATCATATCTTTCATCATAGACATCATCATGTTTTTCATTTCAGGTGACTGCATCATATCTTTCATCATGGACATCATCATAGGTTTCATTTCAGGTGACTGCATCATATCCTTCATCATGGACATCATCATAGGTTTCATTTCGGGTGACTGCATCATATCTTTCATCATAGACATCATTTTGTCCTTATCCATCATTGGACAATTGGTAGATTGCACTGTCTGGGATGCGGCGTAAACTGGCGCGGGGTAAATGATCAGGGCCCCAATGAACAATGTCGCCAATAAGATGGGTAGGGTTCCTTTGAATAAGTGAATTCTCATTTGGTATATACCTCCCTTATATTATGATCTTTATTCATCTACTTCTGTGAAATAATGGAAAACCCTTCCAGGTTTGTTGTTTTTCGCATTGCTGATGATTTTAAATACGTAAGGCTTTGAGTTGTTTTGAAAATTGACTTGTTAAGAAGAAGCGCGGGGACAGTTCTCTCCGCTTTGGTCTATGAAAAGGAAAGGCAGCAAATAATAAAAATGAGGTAAGCGAATGTGAATCCGTTTACCTCATTTTGTATTATTTGTGAAGCAAAGAAAGTTCCCAATGCAGCGGCGAAAGAAAAAATCAGATTTTCTTCCCGATATAGAACACATAGCCGTAATACTGCTTATATTGTAAGTATAGCTCTGCTTCGCGTCGCATGAAGGCGACCAGATCTTCGGCGGCCTTATTCCCGGCATGGGTTTGCAGGAAGTCTGCGTGTCTTGCTTTTTGCGGCAGGAAGTAATTGTCGAGCCAACAACTTTCCGGCAGCGTGAAGGCGGCGACCGGGACATAGCCGGTCTTTTGCAGGATCGCGATATTATCTGCGATCGTGGCGATTTCAGGAACGGCGTCCAGCCACCACTGCTCGATTTCGGCGGGGCGTTCATTGGTAAACCAGGATTCATAGGTTACTGCGATATAGCCGTTTTTCTTGAGAAAGCCGTGCCAGTGCTGCAAACCTTTTGCAAAACCGATACTGCCGATCGCGCCCTCAGACCAGATAAGATCGAACTCTTCTTTTTGAAACGGCAAAGCATCCATAGAGCCGACGATGCCTTTCACTCGGTCCTGCAGACCGCGTGTTGCGGCTGTTGCATTGAGTTTATCAATCGAGCCTGCGTAAAGGTCGAGCGCGGTGATGCTGGCGGCGGTATTTTGCGCCAGCACCATCGTCTGAAAGCCGGTGCCGCAGCCGAGGTCGGCAATCTTTGCGTCGCTTGCAAGCGTACCGACAAAACGTAAGGCCCGGATGGTTTCTTCGGCGCTGCCGGGCCCCTGCCGTTCAAGTTCGGCGAAGAATTCATTGATCAGTGTGAAATCAAATCCGTTGCTTTGCATTTCTTCCATGGTTCATCCTCCTTAGCGTCTAAGCGTTTTCTTGTTTTTCATGGGCGGAGTTCTTTTCGATAAAGCGTTCGATGTGCGACGCCAACAGTTTGGCGGCCTCTTTCTTGTCAGGCATCGTATCGGAGAGGAGCAGCAAAAAATAAAACGGCGCATAAAACTCAAGTGCAAGCTGTTTCGAATCGCTTTCGCTCCAAAGGCCTTGCTGCATCATTTCACGGAACAAATCCTCCATATAGCTGAGCGGCCCGCTGACCAGGCATTTTTGATGCAGCGCCATGATCTCCGGATTTCTGTATTGTTCCAGCGTCAACATTTTGCGAAAATCAATCGCGAATTCGTCTTCAGTCAAAAAATGAAACTGCGCTTCGATGAAAAGCCTGATTTTATCCACTGCCGTATGGCGATAGGCCGCGGGTGACTGATCGAAGGTTTCTTCCGGCACTTCATACTCTTTCGCTCGTTCGCTGTCAATCTGATAGATGCGCGCCACAATGTGGTCAAAGATATCCCTCTTATTTTTATAGTGTTTGTATAGAGCCCCTTTGGTCATCCCCAGTTCTCCGGCGATCGCGCTGACCGAGACTGCTTCGTACCCATCGCGCGCAAACAAGCGAAGCGCGGTATGCAAAATATTTTCTTTTGTGTCCGCCATCAAAAGTCTCCTCTTCAGTAAACGGTCGTTCACTCTTATTTTAGTCAACGATCGTTTACTTGTCAATAAGCTTTGCATATGAAGCGCGATCAATAAGTGGCAGAAGCATTAAGAAACTTAAAAAAAGATCGGAAGAAGAAGCGGGTGCCATATAATGAAAGGAGCAGTGTCTTCGGATGTTCCGGCTTTTGGGAAGATGGCGAAGGCGGAGTTATATTTATATGGAAGGGAAGATGGCAATGAAAAAGGTAAGGCTGCTGGTTTTGCTTTGTATCGTCATGCTTATGTCGTCCGGCGTCGCGTTTTGCGGTGCGTGGAAGGTCAGTGAAGAAGGAGCGAAGATCTGGGATCATTCGCCGCAGCAAAATGCGAAGGTATTCTGGTCCGGCGGACGTGACGCGGAAGGCTTCGGAACGGGGCTGGGCGTTCTTCAGTGGCAGGAGAACGGTAGTGTGGCAGAGCGTTATGAAGGCGAGTTGCTGAAAGGGAAAACTCATGGAAAAGGAAAACTGTTCTACGGGAACAAGGATGTGTACGAAGGCGAATTCCGTGATGCGTTTCCGAACGGGCGGGGCCGCTATCAATGGGCCAACGGTGCATCATACGAAGGCGATTTTGTAAATGGAAAATTGGAAGGGCAAGGGACGTTGCGATACGTTGACGGCAGAACGTACCGCGGCGATTTTCTAAACGGCAAGCGGCATGGACAGGGGACGCTGTCTGCGGCCAATGGGGATGTGATCTGGACGGGACAATGGGAGTACGGCACACAGAAAAGCGATATCGGACACTTTGCCAAGCCGGAGGAAATCGTCGGTTATTGGGAGCTGGTACAATGGCCGGAAGCGTTAAAGCGGATCAACAAGGTCGATCCGTGGCCTGCGACGCCGTATCAGTATTTTGTCTTCTATGCCGACGGAAAAGCGGCTTCGATCATGTCAACGTTAGAACGGAAAACGACGCGCAGTGACCTTGATGAATCGAATAAGGTTCTGCGCGGCGCGATGTCCTATGAATACAAAGAGGGAATCATGCTTATCAGGAATGCGCAGATTCCAGGTTATCAGGAAAAATGGGGCGTAAATATTATCGAAAAGAAGTTTCAGGCTGCCGGTGTGGATCATTTGCCAGGGGATATGCTGATGTCGCTCGAAGATGGCACGGGGAAAGTTGTTTATTACAGACACCTGCGCCGCATGCCATGATAAGGTAAGTTGCACTAGCCTGCAGTAAATTGTCGGGCCTAAGAGAGGATTTGGATCAATTGCGATTTGCTGGCTTAATTAGCTATCAGGATGGTGTGTGGGAAGTCGTCAGTGAGTATAAGATACAAGAGTAAGGGCTTGCCTTGCTTGATTAAACAAAAGAACCGCCTCCGGCTTTGGCCGGGGGCGGTTTATCAGTTTGTTGCGCTCTTCGGCGGCTGCGTTTGTCAGCCTTTGGCGTGTTATAACGATCGAATCTAAAGGGACGCTTTAGCTTTTTATTTTCATCTTTTTTTCAGTTTGCTTCGTTATATTATAACCAAATCAAGAATGAAAGGATGATTTTAAATGTCCAATAAGCGAAAAGCAATCGTCATTGGTCTGGCGAGCGTCACTTTCTTTACCGGGTGCATCGCCGGAATCACGCAGGCGGAGCAAAATAAAAAGCCCGCCCCCAAAGCACAACTCCCGCAACCGGAAATACCGGCTACGTCTGATGCTGCGGCAGCGAAGCAACTCCCGGGGCTGCCAGCGACGCCTCCGGCGAGCGATATGCCGGCTGCCGTTCTCCCGCCGACGAAGCCGACGGAAACAGCGGCCGCGACTGCGGCTCCGACGCAAGCGGCAGTGCAGCCGACGCCGGAGCCGACACCGCAGCCGACACCGCAGCCGACACCGCAGCCGACACCGCAGCCGGCAGCGTCAAACAGCGCCGCGGTGTTGATGCCGGTCGCGCCCAACCCCACCCCGGCCGCGCCGACAGCGCCTGCGGTCACTGCAAAATCTAAGACCACCAAGACAAGAGCGTCATAAGCGGAGGGAAGAAGGATGAATACCTTTCATGCCATGAACACCGATTTTCTGCTGGCCGGTCTGACGCAGACAAAAGCAGCGGCTGTTCAAATATCCATTCAAGAGGCGCAGCATAGGTTCAGCCGTTTTGAAGCAGAGAGTGAAATTTCGCGCATTAACCGGCACAGTGGCCAGTGGCTTACGGTTTCTGAATTGACATTTCAATTGTTGCAGGCTGCCATCGATGCGTATGAGGAAACGGACGGCTTGTTTCATCCGTTTCTGGGCGAGATGATGCAGCAAATTGGTTATGATCGAAGTTTTGAGCATTTGAACGCGCCGCCGGACTGGGGGACGTTTCGCAGCGCACGCGTTGCCGTAGCGCCGACTGCCGACTGCCCGTTGTCCGTCTATCTGGAACTGGAGGAAAAAAACTCGCAGGTTCGTTTAACGCCGGGCGTTTCCCTCGATCTTGGCGGCATCGCCAAAGGCTGGATTGCCCAGCAGAATTGTGACCGACTTCAACTGGAAGGGGTAAGCAGCGGCTTGATCGACGCCGGAGGTGACGTCGTTTTATGGGGGCGACATCCGCAGCATACACTTTGGGGAGTCGGCGTGGCCTCGCCCGGCAGCTCCGGCAGCGATATTGCTGCATTGTGGTGCGAGGGAACGACCGCGATCGCCACCAGCAGCATCGTCAAGCGACGTTGGCGAACGCGGACAAACAAAGACCAACATCATATCATCGATCCGCGCAGCCAGGGCCCGGCAGATTCGGATTTGCTGCAGGTGACGGTTTTAGCCCGCGATCTTATCAGCGCGGAACAGTATGCCAAGTGTTTGCTGATTCTGGGATCGCAAACGGGTTTCGCCTGGTTGCAGCGAAAAAAGCCTACGCTCGCTTTTATCGCGGTTCGCAGCGACGGGCGCGTAATCAGCAGCGATAACTTACACTGGTATTGTTCGGAATGGGAGGTGCAATCGAATGCTAACGTTATCTGACGTTGCGGCTGCCTTTTCCACCTGGCACATTGCCCGGGCAGCTGGACTGACTGCATATTTGCTGCTGTTTACGGTTACTGCCAGCGGTCTTTTGCAGAGCCTGCGCCTCATCGACGCAAAGCATCGCCCCCGTTTGGCCAGACTTCACCAAAAATCACTGTATTCATTGCTGCTGTTTACTTTGTTGCACGCTTTGATTCTCTTGTTTGACAAACACGTGTCTTTTTCTCTGGCGGACGTTCTTATTCCGTATTGGTCAGATGCCTATTCCTGGCCGCTGGCGCTGGGCATTCTGGCTTTTTATGCCCTGCTGACTATCGCAATCACCACTGTTCCGGCTATAATAAAACTATCCGGGGCAAAACTGTGGCGGTATGCTCACTATCTGGCTTTCCCCGCTTATTGGCTGGCCCTGTATCACGGCTTTACGCTGGGTTCGGACAGCGGCAACAAATTTGTTTTGGCTCTCTATGCGGTTACCGGCGGTCTGACCGCTTGCCTGACTTTACTCCGAATCGGATACTCTTTGAAAAAGAGGGGCTATTATGATGCAGATACTGCTCGTGGAAGATGATCAACGGCTGGGAAAACTGGTCAAACATATGCTGGAACACGAAGGCTATCGCGTCAAGTGGGCGATACGGGGCGATGAGGCGCTTGCTCTGGCCTCAGACTTTGTCTATGACGTTATCATTCTGGACTGGATGATACCTGTACTGGAAGGGGCGGCGCTCTGCCGACAGCTGCGCGAACAACGTTATCAAAAACCGATTCTGATGCTGACGGCCAAAGACGCCGTTGCTGACCGCGTATCCGGCTTGGATGCTGGCGCAGACGACTATCTGGTAAAGCCTTTCGAGTTCAGCGAATTGTTCGCTCGCATCAGGGCGTTGACCCGGCGCGGCGAAACGCCGCTTCAGGAGGAAATCGTCAGTCGGGGGCCGTTGACCTTGAACCGGAGCGCACGGACTGTCGAATGCAACGGACGGCAAGTACAGCTTACGGCTCGCGAATTCCAACTTCTCGATTTTCTGGTGCAAAACTCCGGGCAGGTACTGCCGCGCGAAGTGATTCTCGACCGGATCTGGGGACTGGGCAGCGAGGTCTCCGACAATAATCTGGATGCCTATATTCGTCTGTTGCGAAAAAAAATCGATGAGCCGGGCGGTGCAACTTTGATTCAGACCGTTCGCGGCATCGGCTACAAGGTGGAGATATAATGTTTAGCCGCATTCGCAACCAGCTGACCTTGCTGTATACTCTGCTTACCGCCTGTTCATTGCTGGGCTTCGCGCTGTTGTTCTATTTCGGATTATCCTCGCTGCTGTTACGCGAAGAGGAGCAGGCTACTATCGAACTCGCCAAACGTCAATTGCTTGTCTATCACGAGTTGTTGGAAAAGGCCGAGCATTCGCGTTCGGAGGCTAAGGGCAAACGTTCCCCGCTTGTTACCGTGAGCGGCGACAATTTTTATTATCTTCTAACGAAGGACGGTCAATTGCTGGGCGGCAACGAACCCGTTCCATCCCTGCGCGCCGACATTTTGGCGCGAGCGGCCAGCCAACTGCCTGGCCGCGCCGAGAGCGTGAAATTTTCCCTGGAGGATGGGCGGGAACTTTCGCTGATGTTGGCCAGCGTGCCGGTCAATAGTGAAGAGCGTGTTTCCGGGCAGCTTATTATGGCCAAAGATTTGTCTGCTTATGCGCACTTTCAGCGTCTGTTGCTGCAGAGTTTGAGCGCGGCGTCGCTGGTTTTCTTGCTGGTTGCCGCTCTGGCAGGCCATGTCGCCGCCGGGCGGGCGTTAATACCAATCCGCAAATCCTTCGCTGCGCAGCGGCAGTTCGTTGCTGACGCATCGCACGAATTGCGCACGCCGCTCAGCGTCATCCAGGCCTCTCTGGACGTGTTGGAGCAGGAGGAGGGCAGCCGTATTTCCGGCCTGTCCCAGCAAATCCTAGCGGATGCCAAAGATGAAGTCCGTCGCATGAGTCGTTTGGTCGGCGACCTGCTTACGCTGGCCCGTGCGGATTCCGGTGCGCTGGAAATTCTGAGAACGGAGTTTGCTTTGCGTCCCGTGGCTGAGCATGTGATACGCTCTTTGCAGCATATCGCGCGCCCCAAAGACATCGCACTGGTTCTGGATGCACCGTCAGAGATGCTGATTCACGCCGATCGGGATCGACTGTCTCAGCTGTTTTTTCTGCTGCTTGACAATGGCATCAAGTATACGCCGCCGGGCGGTTGCGTCACGCTGTCAATCGCCGCGGCTGCAGACAAAAAAACTCCGGGCATAAGCATCGTGGTTCGGGACACCGGCAGTGGCATTGCCGCCGCTGACCTGCCGCTTATTTTCGAAAGATTTTACCGTGCCGATAAGACACGTTCCCGCGTCGACGGCGGTTTTGGCCTAGGGCTTCCGATTGCCCGCTGGATTGTCGAGGCTCACGGCGGAGAAATTGAAGTGGCTTCTCGGCCGGACGGCGGTACTGCATTTAATATTTTTCTGCCGCTATGAGAGATGTTTCGCGGCTATCATAAAAAAGCGCGGGGCGCTTCTGCTAGAATACAATGCTTGCAAGTTTTAGAAAGTGGCTGCTGCTTAAACGAAAAGAACCGCCTCCGGCTTTGGCCGGGGGCGGTTTGTCAGTTTTTTGCGCTCTTCGGAGGCGGCAATTCGGCGCGTACCTGCGTGATCAGAGGTGTCGCGGCGAGAGAGAAAGAAGTGCTGTCCGCGATTGCGCTGCGGAATTGTTGTTCGTTGGCGGCGTTTGGCGCATCGATCCAGTCGATCGCGGCCGAGGCCGCTTCGCTGCGACGTTCGGCGGCGCTGGCCATTTTACGCGCAGCGTCATAAAGCTTGTCTTGCTGTTCTTTGCTCAGCTGTCTTGGCGGGACGTAGCGCGAGAATTCGAGACTGTTTTGCGCCAGGCGGCTGCGCAGCAGTTTCAGTCGGCTATGGGCAAGGGCGCGGCTGATCTCGCCGCTGGAAAGTTGCTCGAAGGTCTGATCCCAAGCCGCGGCGGACGCCTGATAAATGTCGAGTTGCGTGTCCAATTCCTGCAGCAAGGAGGGCTCTGTCTTCGGCGACTCGGCTTCCTGCGCGGCTGCCGTAGCGCTGGCACTCGACTGCGCGGTCGAAGAAGCCGAGTGCCAATCGACGATGCGCCAGCCGACCGCGAAGAGGAATAAGGCGGCGACTGCGATGATAAGGCGCTTGGAGCGAGCGCTCGGTTTGGCCGGTTCGGGCGACGACGTGAGCGAGGTCGCAGCGACCTCACGTGCGGCATAGACCGCGCTCGACGCATGCAGTTCGCGCGGCCCATGCTGCGCGCGCCGCTTGCGTGAAGGGCGTGCATTGCGAGCGCTACGGGAGCTGCGCGACGTGCGCTTGACCGGAGTGTTTCGTGCGGGTTTTGGCTTAGCAATACGTTCTTTGCCTTCGATATGTCCGTGGAGCCTGCCGCAGTTGCACTGGAGCGTGGTTTTAAGTCTATAGCCTTCAGCCGTTTCGGAGAGTTGATGCCAGTACGCTTTTAGGAGGCTACCGCACCGTTCACATTCGCCGCTGATGTATAACGACTGTTCTTTGCAAAATATCACATCATCACGTCCTTGAAATCACTATCATTGTAAGTGTACCATAGCTAAGCGGAAATTTCTTGCCAGCCAAGAAAAATGAGCAGTAAGATAAGAGTGATATCTTTTTATCGTCTTAAATACGCAAAGAGATAAATGGCCGAATACGAAATGAAAAGCAGGGAGGATCTTAAAATGAAAGACAAAGAATCTTCGAGCGACTTATTACGTTATTACCGGGAAGAACTGAAATGGAATCCGCCGTTCGCAGAGGCGATGGGGAAATATACGCCCAAGGCGTTGGAAGGGTATCTTGGAATGCGCCAAGCGGTGAATGAGGGCGCTCTGCCGCGCAAGACAGTTGAGCTGCTCTTTACGATACTGGATAGTCTGGACGATGAAACAGCCGGGGCGAAGGCGCATGCGATCGCGGCGATTGACGCGGGCTTGACGGTGCAGGAGCTGGTCGAGGCGTTTAACATCGTGACGATTGTCAAAGGGATTAATGTCATGTGCAAAAGCGGTGTTGCTGCGATCGAGGCGGCAGAAGAGCACAGTCGCAAAAATACGGAAGCGGAAAGCGTATAAAGTGAAGTCGAAGCGCTTAGAAGTTTTTTGGAAGAGCAAATTGTCTGTCATACGATTCTATGATTGTTTGAAAAACAGCCTTCGTGTTAAAATGCCGCTATAGAGTCGATGCACAGGAGGGACTGCGATGCGATATTATATTGTCGATGCTTTTAGCGACAAGGTATTTGAAGGGAACCCGGCTGCGGTGTGCGTGATGGAAGAGTGGTTGCCGGATGGGGTAATGCAGAAAATAGCAATGGAGAACAATCTTTCGGAAACGGCTTTTGCTGTAAAAGAGGGAAGTCGTTATCACTTGCGCTGGTTTACGCCAAGTGAGGAAATTGATTTGTGCGGTCACGCTACGCTGGCGACTGCTTATATCATCACGAATTTCGTCGAACCGGATGCAACAAGCGTTCAGTTCGATACGCTGAGCGGTGTGTTAAGCGTAAGAAAAGAGGCTGACCTGTACGAACTCGATTTTCCGAGCTACGAGTTAAAACCAGTGGCTGTTACCGATGCAATGGCGGAAGCGCTGCACTTCCGTCCGCTGGAGGCTTATGTAGGACGCGACTTGCTCTGCGTCATGGAAAATGAGCGGCAGGTCATGGATGCAAATCCCGATTCCAATAAATTACTCGAGTTAGAGGGACTGTTGGTTCACATGACGGCAAAAGGGACGGAATTTGACTGCGTGTCGCGCAGCTTTGCCCCGAAGCTTGGCGTGAAAGAAGATCCAGTCTGCGGCTCTGGGCACTGCCATATCATACCTTTCTGGTCTAAGCGATTGAACAAGCGCAAGCTGGTCGCGCGTCAAGCGTCAGCGCGCGGGGGGACGCTTTATTGCGAGGATAAAGGGGACAGAGTGGCTTTGCGCGGTCATGCGGTTTTATACGCGATGGGTGAAATGAAAATCTGAGGAAAGAGTTAAATGATAGAAAGCAAGACTTTAGCAAAATGAAAAGTACAGCGGATGGCGGCAATCTTCTGTCTAATGGCAGGAGGTTGTCTTTTTTTCTGGAATAACTAAAACTGTCGGCAATGTGAGAGCGGACGGTGAGTAATGAGCGGGAATGAGGGTGACTATGACGCATAGAATTGGCATAATCGGGCCAGGACCGTCGATTGAACGAATATTGTCGGTTGCTCAAGTGGTGGATGTCGCGGGCATTGAATTTGTGCCTTTTCCGTATGAAGATGAATGTGAAATCGCCTCTATTTTGCAGAAAAACAAAGGACTGGTGCGTGGCTGGCTTTTTTCCGGGCCTGTGACGTATTTGATTGCCAAGGATCACTTGGCGGCGGATGATGCGGTAGATTATTGCAAGTCGCTGGGCGCAGGATTCTATATGGCTTGTCTCCAGGTTGCCCATCGGCATGGTGGGATATTGCGGCGATTTTCGGTGGATGTGTTTGAAGGCGCGATGGATATTGAAAATATGCTGGAAGAAAGCGGGCTGGGCTGGGATGAAGTCTATATCAAGAAATATGCGCAACATTATGATGCTGAAGAAGTAAATCGTTTTCATCTTCAGTTATGGGAAGCGGGAAAAATTGACGGCGTCGTTACGCCGCTGCGAAGCGTGTTTTATCATTTGCAGCGCCAAGGCGTACCGGTCTATCATCTTACGCTAACAAAACAGGAAATTCAGCAGTCGTTACAAATGATTGTTGAAAAGGTGCGCTCTTCTTATTTTAAAAATACGCAAGTGGCCTCGATCTTGTTAGAAATCGGACGTTATGACGAAGTTGCTGCAAAATCGAAAACGCCGTATGCCTTGCAGTATGCCGAACTAAAGTTGAAGCAGGTACTATTGCCCTTTTGCCAGAAAGTCGACGGCTATCTATTGGAAAAAGGGCTGGGCGTCTATGAAATCTTCAGTTCGCGCGGCGCAGTGGAGCAGGAGCTTGCGATGCTGCGTGCGGTAATTGATGAAATGGCCGAGGTTCTGGCGTTTGATGTTCCCATTGCAGCGGGAATCGGGTTTGCCGGAACCGTTTTTGCCGCGGAAATCAACGCCAATCGTGGTTTGCATAATGCACGGGGCAGCGAGGCGAGGCAAATTATCATTGTTCAGGATGACGGCGTTATTGTCGAAGCTATGGAAGAACAGAGCGTTCGCTATGATTATCAGAGCAATGATGAAGCGTTGCTAGCCAAACTCCATCAAGCTGAAGTTGGCATCAAGACGTATCGTAAAATCGAAAGTACAATCCGTCGGCTTGGCTGGTTACGTTTTACGGTCTCCCAATTGGCAGCGCAGTTGTCGGTGACGGAGCGCAATGTCAGGCGTATCGTATCAGGTCTGCAGAATGTGGGCCTGATCGAAGTTGAAGGTGAGGAAGCTGCGCCTTCGCGCGGAAGACCCAGCAAAATCTATCGACTCCCAGGTTAAAGCAGTTGCTGTGAAAGGAAACTTTTACAGCAACTGCTTTTTAATGACAAAAGTTCTTTTCGACAAGACGTGTCGTGTAAAGATGACGCAAAAACGATTGACAAAGATGCGGTTGGCCCATATTATTTAATTGTGGAAAAGTTCCATTAGTGTTCACTAAATAATAAAAGGAGGCTAGTCGAACGAGTCGGGTGTGAATGCGAAAAATTGAAATAGCTGACAGGAGGAAAAAGGAATGGATTTTTTTCGTAAAATAAAACTACATCTATTTGTATTGTTAATTGTTGTTGCTGCGGAAAAAATTGGCATGATCAAGTATGGTCTACTGATTTTGTTGCCGCTATTGCATGCGATGGTTTTGGGCGGCGTGGTGAGTTATCCGCGGCTTAATCTGTTGACGCGGTCGCAAATGGAGAGGGCGGCGGCTATTTTGCCGATGGCGATGATGTTGCTGTTGGTGAAGATCGGTCTTGATATCGGGCCGAATATTTCGATGCTGCTGCATTCCAAAGGTGCGTTGCTGCTCCAGGAAATAGGCCATTTCTTAGGAACGGTATTGCTGGGCTTGCCGATTGCCGTCTTGCTGAACATGGGGCGCGAAGCGGTCGGAGCGACCTATTCAATTGCTCGGGAACCGAACATTGCCATTATTGCGGAAAAATATGGACTTGATTCGCCGGAAGGGCGCGGCGTTATGGCGATGTATGTGTGCGGTACGCTGTTCGGCGCGGTTTGGATGGCGGTTTTGGCTGGCGCGGTTGCAAAGCTTGATTTGTTTCATCCCTATGCGTTGGCCATGGGGGCGGGAATCGGCAGCGGCAGCATGATGGCCGCTTCGGTGGGCTCTATTATTGCGATATATCCTGAACAGGAGCAGCAAATCAGAGCGTATGCCGGTGCTGCTAATTTGATGTCGACGATATTGGGCATCTATGTAAGCCTGTTCCTGTCGTTGCCGATTGCCAATCGGCTATATGTTTTGCTGAATAAACTGGCGGGGCGCAAAGCTGCTGGTCGGGAGGTAGCATGATGAACAAGTTGATGGATTTGGCGGGAACATTTTTGCTGACGGGACTCTTTGTAGCGCTGGCCAATTGGATCGGCTATAAGATCGACTGGGCCAGTTCGCTAGTTGGCGTTGCTGTCATTATTGGACTGGGGCTTATCGGCGCGATCCTAAGTCAGTTGCCGGTTTTGAAAAGATTGCCGATGGTGTTTTGGGTCTCAATTGTCGCGGTTATTGCTTCATTGCCGGTTTTTCCCGGCAGTGCCTGGATCATCGATGTGACGAAGAAGGTACAGTTCTTGGCGATTGCAACGCCGATTCTGGCGTATGCCGGTTTGTCGTTGGGCAAGGATATGGAATTGTTTAAAAAATTGTCATGGCGCATCGTTCCGGTCGCGCTGGCGGTGTGTGCGGGGACGTTCCTCTTTGCCACGCTGATTGCACAATTTACGCTGCGTTGGGAAGGAGTAATCAAGTAAGCCGGAGAATGGATGACGGACTGGGGAGGTAAAAATGACAAAAGAAGAATTGAAAAGCAAGGTCTGTCAAGCGATTGCAGACAGACGCAGTGATATCATGCAATTACGGAACGCAATTTATCAGGAACCGGAGCTTGGCTTTAAAGAGACAAAAACAGCCGCTAAGGTAGCGGCGTTGTTTCGCAGTCTTGGGATTGCGCATGAAACGGGCTTAGCGGTCACTGGCGTAAAGGGACGCTTGAAGGGGAGGCAGTCGAAGCAGACGGTTGCGGTGCTCGGCGAAATGGATGCAGTGATTTGCGCGGGGCATCCGGATGCCGATCCGTTGACCGGCGCGGCCCATTGCTGCGGCCATGATGCGCAGATTGCGGCGATGGCGGCTGTGGCGATGGGACTGATCGACAGCGGTGCGATGGAGCAGTTGGCTGGCGATGTGGTGTTCTTTGCGGTGCCGGCGGAGGAATATGTTGAAATCACCTATCGTGATAAACTGCGCAAGGCTGGGTCGATCAAATATTTGGGCGGCAAAGCGGAATTGATTCGTCTTGGGGCTTTTGACGATATTGATATGGCGCTGCAGATCCATTTGGCTACTAAGCCGGAGGGAGACAGTTTTGTCAGACTCGGCAGCACCAGCAATGGATTTATCGGAAAATTAGTCCATTATCAAGGCCGGGCCGCGCATGCGGCGATGGCGCCGGAGGAAGGGATCAATGCGCTGAATGCGGCGATGCTTGGCATCATGGGCGTTCATGCGCAACGGGAAACTTTTCGTGAACAGGACTATGTCCGGTTTCATCCGATTATTACGCAGGGCGGCGATTTGGTCAATGTGGTTCCCGATGATGTGCGGATGGAAAGTTATGTCCGAGCGGCCAATGTGTCGGCTCTGCTGACAAGTAATACGAAAATAAACCGTGCGCTGCAGGCGGGTGCCGATGCGGTCGGAGCCGAAGTGAAAATTCAAGATTTGCCGGGCTATCTGCCGCTATGCAATAATTCGGCGTTAAATGCAGTGTTTCGTGAAAACGCCGCGCTACTGTATGGAGCAGAACAGGTGAACGTGGGACCGCACGAAGCCGGCAGCACCGATACTGGCGATCTTTCGCACATCATGCCGACGATTCATCCGTGGATTGGTTGTGTGCATGGCGCGCTGCACAGCGCGGATTATTGCGTGGCCGATGTGGAGGCGGGTTATATCAAGACGGCGCAGGCGATGGCGCTGACGGTGATTGATTTGCTGTATGGCGAAGGTGAAACCGCGCAGGACATTATTGCTGCCGACAAACCGCTGCTGACAAAGGCAGAGTATCTGAAATTCTTGGATTCGTTTAGCAGCGACGCATAGCAAGTTCATATTGGGGGCTGTCTCAAGGCAGGAAGTAAAAAGCCTGATTGAGGCAGCCCCTTAAAAGTTTTGTTTTACACGACTAATTCGCAACTGTGGGGATGAAAAGTTGTTGTATAAGAGGAACAGAGAAAGATTACGATAGTTTAAAAGGCTTCCTACAGGTCGATGCTTATCGGATGCACCTGAAAGTGACAAGGTTTTAGAGCGCAAAAAGACATTCATCTATCCGCTGAGCGATGGTAAATTAAAAAGGATTTGGAAACGGTTTCTTGAAGTTAGTCTTTATGTGTTTATGAGGGAGGTCAGTCAAGTGAAAGAAAAGCAATTCAGTCTTACGGCAATGATGTGCGCCTATCTTCGTGCCGCCCATGCCAAGCATGGCGAACCCAAGATTTTTGACGATTTTCTGGCGGAGCAATTGATTCCGGAGGAGAATCGCTTGCGCATTGAAGAAGGCTTGATCCAGTATCTTCAACTAAAAGCGCCGGAACATAGTGCGGCCTTTCCTGACAAGGCGACCGCTCTGAAGCGGATAACAGAAACGATGAACAGCCGCTCTAATCTTTTAGGGCGCTCACGCTATACGGAAGATGCTCTTGAAGCTGCGGTAAAGGAAGGGACGCGGCAGTATGTAATCCTTGGGGCGGGACTGGATACGTTCGCTTTTCGTCGTCGGGATATGTTGGACAAACTTCGCGTATTTGAGCTTGATCATCCGGCTACGCAATGTTTCAAAACAGATCGTATTGCGGAACTAGGCTGGGCTGTTCCAGAACAACTGAATTTTATTTCAATGGATTTTACGCAAGAAGATCTGGCAGTTGTGCTGAAAGAATCTTCGTATGATCCAAAGGTTAAAAGTTTTTTTAGTTGGCTTGGCGTCACCATGTACTTGACCCGTGAGGACGTATTCAAGACGCTGCGTGCGATTGCCGACATTGTTCCGTCGGGCAGCGCAATCGTTTTTGATTATTTTGATCTGGATATATTTGATCCGCAAAAAGTAGATTTGCAAATGCAGGAAGAGATGGCGCGAGCACAACAGGCAGGTGAACCCATGCAAACGGCCCTTGATCCATCGACACTAGCTGCTGATCTTGCAAGTGCAGGCTTTCGACTTCAGGAAGATTTGGATCAGGCAGATATCCAAAAACGTTATTCGCAAGGCCGTAAGTATGCTCATATTGTGCAAGCGTGGGTAGAATAGCAGAATAATCGAAGGCAAAGTAATCGCGGCAAATAAGCCGTAACGCTGAAGCAGCGAGAGACTGAGCTCGATTCAAAGCGGCAGCAGGCGTCAGAGCGGAGCGGTCAGAAAGGGAAAAACGGATGAGTAAAGAGCGGCTTTTGAGAAAGAGTGACGACAGCGACATGCTGTTTCAGGCATTGGATTCCGTGCAGGAAGGGATCACGATGATCGATAAGGAGGGATACATCCGCTACGCAAACCGGGCGGCCTATACGATTATGGGCGCTAAGCGAGAGGACGTGCTCCACCAAAAGGTGGATCGATTGACGAAGGGCACGCCGTTGCTGGTTAAGATTCTCGAAAAAAAGAAACCGATTATTGATATCGAGTATTTTCTCGATTTTAAGGGGAAGACCGTCCATTTGATCAATTCGGGTTATCCGGTCACGGACGAGAGCGGAGAAATCATTGGAGCCATCGATATCTTTCGCGGCATGCAACGCTCTTTAAAATTAGCCGATACGATTGCGGGTTATTCGGCTCTTTTTACGTTTGACCAGATTATCGGAAACAGCGCGAAAATCAAGAGCGTCGTTAAGCTGGCTAAAGCATATTCCAGAAATAACGAAAACGTGTTGATTGTAGGCGAGAGCGGTACGGGGAAAGAGCTGTTTGCGCAGTCCATCCACAATCACAGCAAACGAGCGGGAGCGCCGTTCATTGCACTAAACTGCGCGAATTTCCCAAACGATCTGATCGACAGCGAGTTGTTCGGCTATGAAGAAGGCGCTTTTACCGGCGCTTCAAAAAAAGGGAAAATGGGCAAGTTCGAAGCGGCTGACGGCGGCACTCTGTTTCTGGATGAAATCGGAGAAATGCCTATCCACCTGCAGGCAAAATTGCTGCGGGTGATTGAAACTCTTAGCATCAGCCGAATTGGAAGTTCCAAACCGGTTCATGTCGATGTGAAAATTATTGCCGCTACGAACAGAGATCTGGAAGAGCGGATTCGCGAAGGGCATTTCAGAAAGGATCTTTATTATCGCTTGAAGGTACTCTATCTGGATATCCCGCCGCTGCGGGAACGTGAGAGCGATATTATTCTTTTGGCCGATCATTTTGTAAAAAAACTGAGGCAAAAGATTCACAGCGATGTCATGGGCCTTGATGAAACGGCAAAGCGGTTGCTAGTCGAACATACTTGGCCCGGCAATGTGAGGGAATTAGAAAATGTTATCACACGCGCTTTGGTCATTTGTGAAGGAGAATATATTACGGAAGCGGTTCTGAAGCTGGCCGGTTTGCAGCAACCATGCAAGCGGCTTTGTGCTCCAGTGCAATTGGATGCCAGTCAAGTGCAGGACGTGCTGCAACGCCTAGGCGGGAATAAGAAGAAGACCGCTGAGGCGTTAGGGATTTCGCGGCCGACGCTTTACAAACTTCTGAAACGAAAATAATTATGCCGATGCTTGCTAGCGGAGCCTGTGTAAAAAGAGTTACATGTAAACCGTTTTACACATGAGTGCCGATGCTGCTGAGTTCTTGCGCGGTAAGAGCTTGCAGCGAAGGAGTAGGGCGGAAATTAAAAACAGAAGAACGGTTTGTGTAAATATATTTACACAAACCGTTCTTCTGTTTTCTGCAAGTAGCTTTGTGCAGCCCTTTAAATTCGCCGCTTAATGGCGGTTGCAACGCTTTGGCGCGCTTTTTGCTAAAGGGATAAGCAGTTATTCGATTGGAGGAATTTGATGAACGCAAAATATGCTGTGAAGTCCCATTTGATGAATTATCAACGTGCCAGTTACGTTTCTGAGGAAGAAACGGTCGGTACAGCGCAAGGCATGCTGGATTGCGCCTATGGCACAAACCCATACGGATATTCCGATAAAGTGGCTTGGGTGCGGGAGATTTTTTCGCAAGAGCTGAACCAGTACCCGCAATATCCGTACGCCGAGGCGCGGCGACATATCGCCGCGTTCTGGAAAGCGGAGGCCGATATTAGTATGGAAGCCATTCGCCTTGGCTGTGGATCGATGGGCATCCTCAGTACCATAAACAAGATGCTGGTTGCAGAGAAGACCGCTGTGTTAGGGTATGCGCCGCAATTTACGGAGTATATCTCAGAAGTCCAATGCCTTGGCGGAGAGTACGCTTACGTTCGGTTGCGCCGGGAACGCAATTTCAGATTTGATGCGGATGCGTTCATGGCGCGTATGAAGCAGAGGACGCAACTAATTTATATAGACAACCCGAACAATCCCACCGGTCAGATTCTGCCGTTGTCCGAAATACGGGCGATTGTTGAAAAAGCCGAAGGCATGGGCTGCTGCGTCATTGTCGATGAGGCGTATGGCGATTTTATGGACAAAAGCAATTCGGCGGTTCGGTTAGTGGATGCCTTCGAAAATTTGTTCGTCGTGCGATCTTTTTCCAAAGGCTTTGGTCTTGCCGGAATGCGTCTCGGCTATTTGGTCTGCAGCAAAACGCTGATGCCGTATTACAAAAAAGTCGACACGCCATTCGCTGTTTCCGACCTTGGCTGCCGAATCCTGCAAAGCGCGCTAGACGATACTGCCTTTATCGAGGATTCCGTAAATAAAATTCGAAGAGCGAAAACCAGACTTCAGAACGGTTGCAAGAAAATCAAGGCGTGGCATACGCACAGCTCTGTTCCGATTCTGGTCTTGGAGCATCCGGATGAAAGCGTCGATCTTCAACGCCTCTTTCTGAAAAACAACGTAATTACAGAAGCCGGCAAGGATTTTATCGGTGTAGGGAAAAATGCGGTGCGTTTGAGGATTCCTAGTGATATCGAAAAATTGCTTCAAGTCGTTGAATCGATTGAACGAGGATAGATAGAAAACTTCCTGTTTTGACTTGGCAAAAATTGACAGTGTAAATTTATTTATGCTACGATGGGGATGGCCTGATTTGCTTCAATATTCGATATTGCGCTATTGTTCATGTCTTTTTAAAGTGACCTTTGCACCCTGGGCCATAAAAAAGGAGGTGTAATCATGGCGAAGAAAATCAAACCTGTTTCCAACATGGAAGAACTGTATGATCGTGAGGTGGAACGAAGTCTATCTGAAATTAATTTTAATAAGTTGTGCAAGCGTAAAATGCATCCATCCCCGTCAGCTTGGGAGGATCAAGTGCTTTACTTCTTGATGCTAGATCGGTTTTCTGACGGCGCTGAGGCTGAGTTTCTCGACAACAACGGCATGCTCGATAAATCGGGCACGACTCCGCTTTTTCAAGATGCTGCAGACAACGGCAATGCGATCCGAACGCCGGAAGAGGCAGCTGCCTGGAGAAATTCAGGCGGCACTTGGGTCGGTGGTACATTAAAAGGGTTGAAAAGCAAAATCGGTTACCTGAAACGGCTCGGCGTTACTGCCATCTGGGTAAGTCCGCTCTTAAAGCAAGTCTATTATCAGGATACCTACCATGGCTATGCGATTCAAAATTATCTTGATGTCGATCCTCACTTCGGCAGCCGCGAAGATTTTCAGGATATGGTCGCCACGGCACATGAACATGGTATCTATGTAATTCTCGACATCATCATCAATCATTCCGGCAATGTCTTTTCCTATACTCCAGATTCTGCCCGCCATCATACAGTAGATGGTCAACCAGATTTTTTCTGGGATGGAGGTTGCTATCGTGCGGCGGCCTATCATGACAAGAGTGGGAAACCGAGCGTTCCGTTTGAGCCAGATAAAACGCAAGCCATCTGTCATGCCATCTGGCCGGTGGAACTTCAGGCTCCTGCCAGTTTTACGCAGAAAGGCTTCATCAGAGGCTGGGATAACTATCCAGAATATCTGGAAGGAGATTTTTTTAACCTGAAGGACATCGAACTGAAGCAGCCGTATGTTGATTCGAATAATGCAGCGGCCTTTGTCCCTTCCGCTGCGCTTTTGCATCTGTGCGAAGTTTATAAGTTCTGGATTGCTTTCGCAGATCTCGATGGCTTTCGCCTCGACACCGTAAAACATATGGAACTGGGCGCTACCCGCTTTTTCACTAACACTATCCGTGAATTTGCGCAAAGCATTGGCAAAGAAAATTTCTACATCATTGGCGAAATCACTGGCGGACGTGATCAGGCTTATCAATCAGTGGAGGAAACGGGCATCAGTGCAGCGCTGGGAATCGATGACACGCCAGACCGACTGGAAGCTCTCGTAAAAGGAGAGTGCAATCCAGATGACTATTTTTCTTTGTTTCGCAACTCACTGCTGGTAAACAAAGGCGCGCATACCTGGTTTAACAACAAGATCGTAACCTTGTTTGAAGATCATGATGAAGTACGCAAAGGAAATAATAAAGCCCGTTTCTCTGCAACGCCAGACGGGAAAAAATTGATTCTCAATGCGTTTGCGCTCAATGCGACAACGTTGGGGATTCCTTGTATTTACTACGGTAGTGAGCAGGGCTTTGACGGTGCAGGCGACAACGATCGTTATCTGCGGGAAGCGATGTTTGGCGGCGCCTTCGGCGCTTTTCGAAGCCGTGACCGACACTTTTTCAACGAAAATCATCCACTTTATATAGAGCTGGCAAAAATATTAGCCGTACGCAGCGACAAAATCACATTGCGCCGAGGCAGACAGTATTTGCGCGAAATTTCCGGTGACGGCATAACGTTTGGTTATCCGCAGTTTTTGGGCCAAAAGATGCTCTCGATTATCCCTTGGTCCCGCATCTTTAACCAAACTGAAATCTTGCTGGCTATCAATACGGATACATCCAATCATCAAATGGCCTGGACTACTATCGATTCCGATTTGCACAGTCCCGGTAATCAGTTGCGGTGTATCTATGCATCCGATCCATCCGTCGTACCGGAGGCTCTGTCAGTAGTTTCCCTCAATGCTCGAAACGCAGTACAACTTACCGTTCCTGCCCATGGTTTTGTCATTTATGAAAAAGTGGATTGAGCTAGATTGTTTTTCAGGAGGGCGGGGCTTTTTAGATGACTCCGGCTTTTTTAAAGACTTGTTATTTTAGTTGAGGCTTTGCATCCCCATAGAAAACTCCGCCCGCTTCGATCAAAGTGACCGAAACGGGCGGAGTTTTGTGATGAAGTAAGGCTATCTCTTAACAGTTCTGCAGGTCATCCAAGATCGAGTGGATGATCTGCTCGGCAACCGCTTTTTTAAGAGTCGATTGGAAAAAGTTTATCGATAAGGTTAAAACGTTGTTATAGGTGCTGGTGAGCAGCATAAAAGCAGGGGCAAAGAAAGCGGGGCCGATCATATAGCAATCGATGGCCGTTGCAGAGCCAAAGGAGACGGGTTTTTCGGCAAGGATTCCAACGTTGGAAAGCCAGGGGTTGCATAAATTGGTCTGAGCCGACATCTCTTTGAACCCTTGCCATTGCAAATCGGCGTCTTTAAACGGCATGCTTCCATGGGTAGCAATAAACAACGCCATGTTTATGCC
The DNA here is from genome assembly GCF_030542965.1 of Azotosporobacter soli. Lineage (NCBI taxonomy): Bacteria > Bacillati > Bacillota > Negativicutes > Selenomonadales > Sporomusaceae > Azotosporobacter > Azotosporobacter soli. The sequence continues at coordinate 234,110 of NZ_JAUAOA010000001.1, read as the reverse complement.
CGGTTGATTATTTTTCATGTGGGTTGTTTCTGCTGCGACCTTACGCAGTGTAGCGGCGAAAGATTCCGCCGGAGCGCAGCTGCCCCTAATCAGGTTCATCCCGGAAAGATTGCTGACGGCGCTTATGGTCTGGTCAGGCAGGTAACGCCGCAAATCGACGGAGTTGCATACGGCAATTGTTTTTTGCGGCGCTTCGGCAATAACGCCAAGCGTTCGTAAATACGCGGTCAAGAGAAGGTCATTGATCGTGACGCTATGGGCATGTGCTTGTTTTTTGAGGCGCTCGAACTGTGCGGGCGTCGTTTGTCCCACCGCGGCGAAAGGCGCTTCGTCTTTTCCGGGCGTGAAGGGGAGCGCGACGGTCGGCATCATGTCGATTTCGGTATTCGCGGTTTTAAGCCAGGCGGCAATAGCGGGGGATTGAAAGATCGGCTCCTGGCTGCGGTTGGCGGACGGATTGGGGGGGATGAAGTACTGGCGGCCCTGGTAAAGATGTTCGTAAATGGATAACAAAAGGGTGAGATAGCGTTTGAAACCGCCCGCATCGCAACAGGCATGGTTGACCTTGATGCACAAGGTGTCTGTAACGGAACGGATTATTGTGGCTTTTATCTGGCAATCGCGCTCGAAATCATGGGGAGAAGCAATGAATTGTTGTACTTCTTTTTCACTGTTGTCCGTTTCGACGACAGAGCATAATTCTAGACGCTTAAGATCCGGGTGCTGCAGCCAAATCGCTTGCTCATCCCTTTCGATGAACCGACAACCTAAAACGGGTTCGGCGGCCAAGGATTGCGTCAGGGCATCGCGCAGAAGCGTCTCATTTATTCTGCCGTTGAGTTTGATTACATAGCTGAGTTGGTTGTTTGCAAAATATTTGGCGCTGAGATAGTTGAAAACATCTTGGGAAAAAACGGGATAAGAAGGGAGTTCCTTTTTCATTAAGCATCGCTCCTAGTTGCTTGTCTGCACCAAGAAAAGATTGTGATGAAAAATGGGTTCGAAGAGCGGGGCGGAATTTTTGCAGCTGCTATAATTACTGGTGCGCTTTATCTTTGCTATTCTATGGCTGGCGGCGGATTCCTTTGTAAAGCAGACACTTATCTTTCCCCTGGGCTGGCGTGAATAACTCTGAAAACCTGGAAAAAATTTGCGAAAAACAAATCGCTTTAAACTCTAGAATTCTAAACATAGCAAGCCGCCAGAGGCGATTGAAATAATCGAGTCTGGCGGTTTTTCTTCCGTTTCATAAAAGGATCCACTTTCTCATAACAGCAGAGAGATGGGAAAAAATAGCAGGAAGTGAGAGCGATTTCGGCGAAGTATTGCTGAAGAATTGTCGGATGTGAAAGTAGCCTTAACAATGACAAATGAGCAAGGTGCGGCATGCTGCAGAAGGAGGCAATATGGCGGAAAAGAAATGGGCGCTGAAATCCATTCGCCAACGCTTGATGTTGTATCTGTTAGTAACCGTATTTGTCGTGATGTCATTGTTCGGCTTAGCGCGTACCGTTTTTATCACGAGTACGATTCATGAAGAATGGCAGGAAAAGGCCGAGAAACTGAATCGTTTAGCGGCGTTGGCGCTGGTTAATCCGATCTGGGATTATAATCGCAGAGGCATTAACAGCGTTGGCGATGCCTTGATGCAAAACAAAGAAATTGGTTGGGTCACGATCGAAGCGGAAGGAGCCAAGGTCATTTATCATAAGGGCAAGGAAGGGGACGAATATCAGACCGATAAAATCGTGACGGTACACGAACCTGTCTATAAAGATGAAAGCGTGATTGGTACCTTGAATGTTGGGATTACCACGCATTATCGGCAGCGTGATATTCAAAGGGAAATAGGCCAAGCTGTCGCAGGAATAATAGTGGTGCTGGGGATTCTATGGTTGATGATCCTCTTTGTTTCGCGGTCGGTGATAAAACCGATTGAGGCTTTGAGCAAAGGAACCGATGAAATTGCTCGCGGCAATTTAGAAAAGCGACTTCCTGTTTTGTCCCAAGATGAGATTGGCGTATTAGCGGAGCGTTTCAATTATATGCTGGAGCGTCTCGAGTGGATGCAGCAAGAACGTGAACGGACGCAAGCGGCGCTGGCGGAATCGGAAGAGCGGTTTCGCAAGGCTTTTCATCATATTGCCGATGTGGTGGGCATCGTCCGCCTGGCGGATAGAAAATATATCGATGTGAGTGAGAGCTTTTTTCGGATGCTTGGTTATCAGCGGGAAGAAATAATTGGACGACGCTCGCTTGAATTTGGGCTGTGGAAAGAGCGGCAGGACTATGAAGAGTTGTATGAAGAGTTGCGTGTCAGTGGCGCAGTCCGGCAGCGCGAAGGCGCTTGGCTGACGAAAGATCGCTCGGTGCGAAGCGGCGTCTATTCGGCGGAGGTCATCGAAATTGGCGGTGAAGGTTGCGTCCTGTTTGCCTGGCATGACATTAGCGAACGAAAGATGGCGGAGGAACAAGTGCGCCAAGCGAGAGATGAACTGGAAGTCAAAGTGGAGGTTCGGACGCAAGAGTTGACGGCGATGAATGAAGAATTGACGGCGATAAACCAGGAATTGATTCATACGTTGGAACAACTGAATCAAACGCAGGATAAACTGATTCAATCGGAGAAAATGGCCGCCATGGGTACGCTGGTTGCCGGAATTGCGCATGAAATCAATACGCCGCTTGGGCTTGGCGTGACTTTGGCGTCGCGTTGGGGCGAACTGAACCGGGATCTGGAAGGCAAATATGAAAATGGTCGATTAAGCCGGAATGCCTTAAAGAACTATCTGCAAGAGAGTAAAGAGATTGATGAAATGCTGGAGCGGAATCTGGAACGGGCGGCAAAATTGGTGCAAAATTTCAAGCAAATCTCGGTAGATCAGGCCAGTGAAATCCGGCGCGTCTTCAAGGTGCGAGAGTATCTGGATGGCATTTTGCTGACGTTGCATCCTAAATTGAAACATACCCGGATCGAAGTGATCGTGGACTGTGATGAAAACTGCGAGTTGGATGCTTATCCAGGCGGATTTGGTCAGATTATTACGAACCTGGTAATGAATTCGTTGTTGCATGGCTATGAAGCTGGGGCGGCCGGTATGATTCAAATCAACGGGGAACAGACGGACGATCATTTTGTGCTTAGCTATCGCGATGACGGCAAGGGGATGGATGGCAGTGTACTCGCGAAGATATTCGAACCGTTTTACACTACGAATCGAGGCGGCGGCAGTACGGGCTTGGGCATGTATGTGATATACAATATTGTAACCCAGCTCTTTAAAGGGAGCATCGAATGCCGCAGCGAAGTTGGTCACGGAATTCAGGTAGTGATTCGTCTGCCTAATGGGGTGCTGGAAGGGAATCAACTATCCGAAGGATAATCGGGGAGGGGAGAACGATGATGATGCGGTGCGGTCGGATGAAGCTACTCTTGGTAGTGGGTTTATCGTTGCTGAATTTCGGCTGTTTTAACCAGATGGCTAAACCGGAGGCGGAGCCGCAACAAGTAGCGCCGCCTTCGGTAAGGGCGGGAAAAAACCTAACGCTGGTTTGTGATGTGTACCCGCCCTATGAATATGAAGCGAATGGAGAGGCCGTGGGGCTGTCTGTGGAGATCGTCAGAGAAGGGTTGCGGCGGGCCGGTTACACAGCGACAATTACGATTTATCCTTGGGCCAGGGCTTTGAAAATGATCGAAAGCGGCGACGTCGATGCCATATTTACGGTTTGGAAGACGCCGGAGCGGGAAGCTTTCATCGATTATTCGCAGGCAATAGCGACAGATCGGCAACTGATAACGGTAAAAAAAGAATCGGCAATAACCTTTGACGGTGATCTGAGCAAGTTAAGTCAATATCGCATCGGCGTGATCAATGGCTTCAGTTATGGGGCTCCTTTTGACGCGGCCGTAAAAGAAGGAACGATCAAGGTTGAGGAAGCGGTTGAAGTGGAGAATAACATTGAGAAATTGTTGAGCGACAGAATTGATATCTATGTGGAAGGCGAATACGTCATTTTGCATGAATTAAAGAAAGCAGGCAAAATGTATCGTGTGAAAAGTTTGCGTCCGGCGGTCAACGAAACGGATGTCTATTTGGGTTTTGCTAAGAAACGAGAGCTTGGCGCGGTGCGTGATAAGTTTGATGCAGCGCTGGCAGAAATGAAAAAAGACGGAACGCAACAGCGGATCATCGACAGTTACACACGGTAGCGAAAATTGGGAACGCGCGCGTTCAAAAGCGTTTGGGGCGTAGCCGAGCAGAAAAATGTTGTAGATTATTGCGGCGAAAATAAAGAAGCGATCGAATAGGAGGAACGGCATGGGAGCGGTGAAACGGGAAGTGTATATCGACTATCTGCGCTTGCTGCTGATCGGGCTTGTCGTCATGCAGCATTTGTCCGTTACGTATAGCGGCATTGGCAGTTGGTACTACGTAGAAAAAGCGGCGCTGGGGCCGGTGCAGCAAACGGTATTTTTATTTTTCAATTCGTTCAATCAATCGTATTTCATGGGATTGCTGTTTTTTATCGCGGGCTGCTTTGTTCCGGGCGCATATGACCGGAAAGGTTTTTGGCGCTTTACTGCGGATCGCTTTTTGCGCTTGGGCGTTCCGGCTTTGTTTTATATGCTGCTGGTGCAGCCGCTGAATCTCTATATACTGCGGACTGCCGGAGTATGGCAGCAAGCGGATTTTTTTGCTTGGTATGCGAGATACGTCAGTTCGTTCGCTTTTCTTGGCGGCTCCGGCCCGCTCTGGTTTGCCGTGGCGCTGCTGATTTTTTCACTCTTCTACGCTCTCTTTCGTTTACTGGAGGGAGAAGCGAATGGAAGCAGACCGTTGTGTCCGCTTACGACCCGGTACTGCATCGGACTGATTTTGCTGATTGCCATTGTCGCCTTTGCGATTCGTCTGGTGCAGCCGATCGGTACGTCAATTTTGAACATGCAGTTTTGCTTTTTTTCCGAATACGTCTTTTTGTTTGCGGCGGGTATTGCGGCAAGCCGCAATCAGTGGCTTGCCGAGCTGCGCTATGAGTACGGTTTGAAATGGCTGAAGGCGGTCTTGTTCTTGGGGATTCCATGCTGGATCGCGGTAGTGATCGGCGGCGGCGTTTTAAGAATGCAAAGCATTGATGTCATAACAGGCGGCTGGCAGTGGCAAGCTGCCTGTTATGCGCTGCTGGAGTCGTTCTTCGGCGTAGGCATGTCCATTGGTCTGTTGGCGTTGTTCAAAGAAAAGTGCAATCGGCAAAGCCGCTTTTGGCAAACGCTGGCAGATAATTCGTTTGCCGTGTATGTCTTTCATGCGCCCATTATCATCACACTGACGCTGCTGCTACGCGATCTGCAATTCTGGCCGCTCTTGAAGTTTGCATTGCTGTCGGTCTTGGCGCTGCCGCTTTGCTTTGCGCTGGCACATTTTGTCCTGCGGCGTTTGCCGCTTTTAAAGCGAATTCTTTAGTCTGAAAATGAGTAAAGAGAAAGCGTTAACAAGCTGCCCTATGTTGAGTGGGGCGGCTTGTTCTTTGTCATCATCTCCTAAGACTTGAAGAAGTGGGAGGATTTGAGAAATGTTTCTTGAATGTTATTTTATTGTGGCGTTTTGAAAAGCCTAAGAGTTGCTGCGTTTGAGGGCCTATGAAGAATATCTCAGATGGGCTAATGATTAAACACGGCATCTTAAAAAGCCTAAAAGCTTAGGATTGGTTGTGAGCTTGTTTTTGCTGCATGCTTGCTGGGGTATGTAGATTTGATGGGGGTATTATTTAGTTATGGAAAAAGCAGTACCGACAAATGGAGGTTCATTTACACTGCGACTAGCAGTCGATATTGCACAAAAAGCCTATGCCCTGGAGCGGCAATATCATACGCCGCTGTTTTTTTATGATGCGGAACAAATCATGGCGGCGGCCACTGATTTTTTTACGGTTTTTTCTTTGCTCGCCAAGCAAAGCCAAGTGGTGCGGATAAAGAGTGATGGACAGCAGGCCGATATTGTTTTGCAACTCATGTCAGAATATATGGAAGAACGGTTGCAGAGGGAAGACGCGAGTGAGGATACGTATAAACTGGCGCAAGACATACAAACATTGACGCAACAACTGGTTTTGGCCTCTCTGCCAAGCGATGTCTCGTTGGAGGAGCAGGTTCGCCAGTTGAAAGAAGAACTGGAATTGTCGTACCGTAAGGTCGAGTTTCTTGAAAAGAAGTCCAGACAAATGAAAGAGGCAAGTTGGCATACGGGACGCTTAAAGAGTGAGTCGCAAGAACAAAAAATGCTGCGAAGCTTAAAAGCAGGCAAGGCCTTCGAACGTTTTATCGGTGTGAACCAAACGGTGCTAGAACTGTTAGCGCTGGCGGCCAAAGCTGCTAAGGTGCAGTCTACTGTTTTGCTTTGCGGCGCGAGCGGTACGGGAAAGGAATTGATTGCGGAAGGCATTCACCAAGCCAGTCCGCGCGCACAAGGACCGCTGGTTAAAATAAATTGCGCGGCCATTCCGGAAAATCTTTTGGAGAGTGAGTTGTTCGGTCATGAAAAAGGTTCGTTTAGCGGCGCCATCAAACGAAAATTAGGAAAGTTCGAATTGGCTCACTGCGGTACGATTTTTTTAGATGAGATCGGCGAGATGGAATTGAACATGCAAGCGAAACTGTTGCGTGTCTTACAGAACAGCCAATTTGAAAGGGTCGGCGGAGAGGAGACGATCGAAGTCGACGTACGCATTATTGCTGCGACGAATCAGAATATGGAACGGCTGGTGAAAGAAAATCGTTTTCGCGCTGATTTGTATTACCGGCTCAATGTAATTCCGATCTATTTGCCGTCGCTGACCGATCGCAAACAGGATATTCCGCTGCTGTTGGATCATTTCATGAAAAAGTTCAGTCAGGATCTTGGGAAGAAGATACTGGGGATCAAGAATGAGGCGATGGAGGCTTTAGTTAATTACGATTGGCCGGGAAATACACGCGAGCTACGCAATATTGTCGAAAGGATGGTTGCGCTTACCGATAATTCCTATATCGGTTTGGAAGACATCCCTGCGTGCTGCATGGCGGAAAGAATGAAGCCGCCTGACGACAGCATCATCAAGGCTGGAGAATTATTTCCGCTGGCGGAATACGAAAAGCAGATCATCCGGGCTGCATTGGAAAAGCACGGCAGCTATACGGCGGCTGGAAAAGTGCTTGGCATCACGCATAAGACGGTTGCGGCTAAAGCGCACAAATACGGCATAGACGGCCTGGATAGGGCCGAGTGAGATTGAAAGGAGTCGCAGGAGTATATGACAAGTTATTTTGGCGAATTTTTTGGTACAATGGTTTTGATTGTTTTAGGCAACGGCGTGATGGCGAATGTCGCGTTGCGCGGTACAAAAGCAGAAGGCGGCGGTTGGCTGGTCGTGACCGCGGGTTGGACGTTTGCCGTCATCATCGGTGTGTTTTGCGCGATTGCGACTGGGGCGCAAAATGCCGATATTAATCCGGTCATGACATTGGTGAAGACGCTGATGGGAATGTACTCTCCTGCTCAGGCGGCAATCACGATGGTCTGCCAATTGCTTGGCGCTTTTGTCGGGGCTTGTGTCGTGTGGATTCATTTTTGGCCGCATTGGGCGGAGACGGACGATTGCGACTTGATTTTAGCGGCGTTTTCTACCGGACCGGCGATTCGCCACAACGTGGCAAACATTGCGTCGGAAATCATCGGTACGGCCATGCTGGTCGTACCAGTATTCGCGATCTATTCGAAAAATGTCGGTATTCTTGCTCCGGGATTCGGACCGTGGTCGGTGGGCATATTGATTTGGGCCATTGGCTTGAGCTTAGGCGGCACCACCGGTTATGCACTAAACCCGGCGCGTGATTTAGGCCCGCGCATTGCGCATGCATTGCTGCCGATCCAAGGCAAGGGAGATTCGGACTGGAATTATGCATGGATTCCCGTTCTCGGTCCGATGCTGGGCGGTCTGCTCGGATTTGCCATTGCCCGGGCTACGGAACTGATTTGATGTTCCGGTCAGAGAATGGTATATGAAAGTAAAGTGGCAAGGATAAGCGGCTGGCTAAAACGAAAAGCTCTGAGGTTTTCTCAGAGCTTTTTGCAATTTGTGATGCAAACATTACGCCCGCGATATGGCAAGCCGGGAAAGAGCGAAGTAGAATAAGGCGAAAGAGCAGTAAGAGGAGTGGATGAAGATGATTCAGGGCATCAGTCATATCACGTTCATCGTGGCCGATTTGGAAAGAGCGGCAAAGTTTTTCAAAGACGTCTTTGACGCGAAAGAGGTGTATGCGAGCGGCGAAAAGACATTCTCGCTGAGCAAAGAACGCTTTTTCGTAATCGGCGGACAATGGATCGCGCTGATGGAAGGCGATCCGTTGAAGGAACGCAGCTATCATCATGTCGCGTTTCAAATCGCTGAGGATGATTTTGCGCGCTATGAAGAAAGGATCGTGGCTTTGGGGATCGAACGGAAGCGACCGCGCTCGCGTGTGGATGGCGAAGGAAGATCGCTTTATTTTTATGATTTTGATAATCATCTCTTCGAATTACATACCGGAACGTTGGAAAAAAGGTTAGAACGATACGCGAAGTGAAAAAATGTGCGTGAACGACAGCGGCAGGAATTGCCTCGTCGGAAGCCGAATAGGACGGGTGAGAAGCAAACGGCAAGGGGGAGAGAAGATGAACGTAAAGAAAATCATGTTGGTCATGCTCGTGCTCTGTTTAAGCGTCGCTTTTTCCGGACAGGCCGGTGCGGCGAGCGCCGTCGATTATGCCGATCCGGCACGATGGCTGGCGCTGCCGACAGCCAATGACAAGAACGTGGATGTATTTTATCTCTATCCAACCGCCTGGCAAAAAGCGGATGCAAAGGAACCGGACATCTGCGGCATCGATAATGCGTCGATGATGAAGGGTTCGAAAATGGCGTACGCGAAAACGGCGACCGCATTCGAACCGATCGGAAACGTCTATGCTCCGTACTATAGGCAGGCGGACATCGGTGCTGTCTTGACGCTGCCGCCGGAAAAACAGGCCGCAATTATTGCGGGCACGCCGAGAGAGGATGCGTTTGCCGCATTTGACTATTACATCAAGCATTACAATCAGGGCAGACCGTTTATCCTGGCTTCGCACTCGCAAGGCTCGAATGTGATGCTCTATCTGCTGGCGGATTATATGAAGGAACACCCGGAGGTATATCAGCGGATGATCGCCGCGTATGTGATCGGTTATTCGGTGACCGGAGAGTATCTCGCCCGCAATCCGCACTTGAAATTTGCGCAAGGCGCGGACGATACGGGCGTCATTATTTCGTATAATACCGAAGCGCCGGGCGTTAGCGGAAACAATCCGGTTCTGCTGCCGGGCGCGATAGCGATCAATCCGATCAGCTGGACGAGGGAGGAGACTCTAGCGACCGCGGAGGAAAGCTATGGCTCACTGCTCTTAAATGAGCAACAGGAATGGACGGCGGTTGCGCAGTATGCCGATGCGCGGGTTGATAAAACGAGAGGCGTCGTCATCTGCAGCACAGCGGATGTCGAGGCGCTGTCGCCGGGCAATGCGATTTTTCCCAAAGGCGTGTACCACCCGTATGATTATCCGTTTTATTACTATAACATCAGAGAAAACGCCGCGCTTCGTGCGGCAAAATTCTTGGGGAAATAATTAAATCGTCCCATGCGCCAAAATTGACGCCGCTAATCCAGCGGCGTCAATTTTTTACAATACAGAGACGGCATGCGTTGCTAAGATAAAAGAAAAAAGGAGACGAAAGCTACAATAAATTTGAGGAGGAGAGGATCATGTTGAAAGGCTATACGCTGCCAAGGACGCCGCGCGGGACATCGAGTCTTGCGCCGGAGCCGCCGTGGCATTATGTTGGTAATGCGCTTGCCGTGGAGTATGAAGCAAATCCGCTGGCAGCGGCCAGCTTTTTGCCGCAGGGACTCGAGCTGGCTTCCGGTCGTTGTGCGGTCTATTTTATTGAATGGCAATACTGCAGCGAAACGGGAGAAGAATATTTAGACCCTGTGCGCAGCCAATATCGGGAAACGATTATCTTGTTGTCGGCTGAATTTGAGGGGACGCCCGTATCATATTGCCCTTTTATCTGGGTGGATCAGGATGTTTCGTTAATGCGCGGCCTTGCACAGGGCTGGCCGAAACAAATGGGATCGACCTGGATCACGCGCGCCTATGATTTGCCGTCGAAAGCGAGCCCCGTTGTCGGAGCGGGCGGGAAATTTGGTGCTACGTTAGCGGTTAAAGAGCGCCGTTTGGCGGAAGCGCAAGTCACGCTGCGCGAGCTGACCGATTCGCTGCCTGCGCCTAATTTTGCCAAAGCGGTCAATGTCCGCTATTTTCCTGAACTTGCGGCAGGGAAACACGACAAACCGGCGGTGCATGAACTGGTGCAGCTTAAATCGCGCGATATCGCCGTATCGCCAATCTGGAAAGGGGAAGCGTCGATGTCGATTTTCGAGCATCCCTACATCGAGCTGCCTGACTTGCGGCCGACGTCTGTTCTTGCAGGCTATCGCTTCTCGTTTGCACTTACGGTGGATGACTTGCTTTCGCTTCGCGATCTGCGTAGCGAAGAGCGGAGTTAACTTTCCAGTCCGGAACATTCTTCCCTTCGGCGGTAAAGTTTGTGGTAGAATAATAGCATTGATTATGTTACGCCGAAAACGTTTTTAGCGTAGGCGCGCAGGGGAAACGTTAAGGTGAATTTGCTGGAGGTGTTCGTTTATGTTGAACCAAAACATGCTGGCGCTCGGCAAGAAGCGCTCGACCATTCGTGAAATTTTTGAATTTGGCAACCAGCGTGCAAAAGTCATCGGTCGGGAAAATGTCTTTGATTTTTCGATCGGCAACCCCAATGTGCCTGCGCCGGATTCGGTGCAGGAGGCGATCTGCGATATCGTTACCAACCAAAATCCGGCGGCGGTTCACGGCTATACGTCGGCGCAGGGGCGGGAAGACAGCCGCAACGCGATTGCCGCGTCTTTGAATGCGCGTTTCGGAACCGATTATGCGGCTAAGAATCTCTATCTTACGGTGGGGGCGGCCGCTTCTCTTTCGATCTGTTTGAAAGCGCTGACCGCGTCGCCCGAGGATGAGTTCATCATTTTCGCGCCGCATTTTCCCGAGTATCAGGTCTTTATCGAACAGGGAGCAGGCGCGAAGTGCGTGATCGTTCCCGCGCAGATCGAAGACTTTCAGATTAACTTCGAAGCGTTTGAACGCAAGTTGAATCCGCACACGAAAGGCGTTCTGATCAATTCGCCGAACAATCCGTCCGGCGTCGTTTATTCGGAGGCAACCATTGACCGCTTGACCGCGTTGCTTAACAAAAAAGCGGCGGAATATGGTCATCCGATCTATCTGATTTCCGATGAGCCGTACCGTGAGATCATTTACGGAACAAGAGAGATTCCGTTCATTGCGCCGAAGTACAAGAACACCTTGGTTTGCTATTCGTATTCCAAGTCGCTCTCGCTGCCTGGTGAACGCATCGGTTATGTGCTGGTGCCGAATACGGTCGAATCGTTCGACGATGTGTACGCGGCGGTTTGCGGCGCGGGGCGCGTGCTCGGCTATGTCTGCGCACCGGCTCTCTTTCAGCAGGTCATCGCCCGCTGCGCGGCCGATACGGCCGATCTTTCCATTTATGCGGAAAATCGTAAGCTGCTCTTAGAAGGTCTGGCCGCGTTCGGTTACAAGTGCATCGAGCCGGAAGGCGCGTTTTATCTCTTTCCGCAGACGTTGGAAGCGGACGACTACGCTTTTTGCGAACGCGCTAAAAAGTATGATCTGCTGCTTGTGCCCGGTACGGATTTTGGCGCTCCGGGGCATATGCGCATCTCCTACTGCGTGCAGACGGAAACGGTCCGGCGCGCGCTGCCGCTCTTTGAAAAACTGGCAAAAGAGTATGCAGGCAAATAAAAAACATTCCGGCGTTTGATGTTGCAAGGCAAGAACTTGCTGTCGGGTAAAAAATAACGCAAGCCGCTCCCTTCGATCCAAGCGATCAAAGGGGGCGGCTTCTTGCCATTGTTTTACTGAATATTGCAAGCGCTAGAGGTTTTTTTTATAGTGAAATCGAAATTAGGAATAATAGGAGAATATGACAGTTTTTTGCTTTTGACGTTTGAAACACAAACTGTCGTATGCGAATGCATGCACATGTGTATCCCGTGTTGCTCAGACAAGTGGCTGCAATGATTATAGTTTACATGCGTCTGCGAAGAGAGGTGCGGCGAAGATGAAACGCAGTAAAAGCATAGACTTGTTGCTGAGCCTGATCATTTTGGCTGCGGTCATGCTTGTTGCACGAAACATCGACAACCGGCCGTCGCTGGAGGAAAAAAGCAGTAAGAAAGCGCCGTTGCTTTTTCAAATCACCTGGCCGGCTTATTCGGGGCGGGGCGAAGCGATTCAACGCATCGTGAATTTGTATAATGCCGAGAACAGTGACGCATTTGAAATCACGCTAGTCGACGGCGATGAAGACCGTAATGCGATTGAAAAACGTTTGACCGAGCCGGAGGCGGCAACGATTCATGTGTTGCCTTATCGATTTGTTAAATATTTTGCCGCCAAAGGGTATTTGGAAGATCTGGCGGATTATTTTACCGAAGAAGAAGGTTGGTTCTACCCGGAACTGTGGCGACTGGGACAAGTGAACGGACGCATGTACGGCATTCCCTGGCTGGGACATTCGATCGGCCTGATTTATAATAAAGAACTTTTGGCAAAAGCGGCTGTCGATGTCGCTGCGATTCGGGATTTGCCTTCCTTGGTGAAAGCGTTGGAAGCGGTTGAAGCAAAAAACGGCGTTAGAGGAATTGGCCTGGTCGGCGCCAATCACAACGATGTTTCCTGGATGGTCAATCAGTTTGTTTATGGTTATGGCGGGCGGTTGGTGGAGCAAAGCGGTATGCGCGTTGCGGTGAATACACCCGAGACAAAAGCGGCGCTTCACTTTTATCGTGATGTTTTAGGGCCGCACGCGCAGCCTTCGTGGATTGACGACAGCGGCCTTGAGGTAATGGAGCATTTTAGAAAAAAGAAAATCGCCTTTGAATTCCAGGGCGTTTGGGGGATTACCGATATTGAAAAAAACGGCCACCCGTTCGACGTCGGCATCATAAGGTTGGAAGACATCGGACTCTATTCGGAAGTCGGACCGATGATGTTGTCGATACCCGGCAGCATGAGCCGTGAAAAAAAGAAAAGCGCGCTAGCTTTTATAAAATTCATGATTTCAAAAGAAGCGCAGCTAAAAATAATGGAGGGCGAATACAGCCCGGAACATGATGCCTATTATCCTTTCCGCATCCCTGTGCGTCAGGATTTGGCCGACAGCGTGATGACGGTGAAATACCCGCAGTATTTGCCGTTTTTAAGCGCTTTTAAGCGTCCCAGTATCGATGTGCCGACGCCGAAGTGGCAAATCATCAAGGACGAATACTATGCGCCCGGCCTGCATCAGGTGATGACGGGCGAAGTTTCGATCGAGGATTTTTTAAAGCGGATCGAAAGCAAAGGCAACGAAATCTTGCGGCAACCATAGCGATTGAAAAGGAGCGTGACGCTGAAATGACGGTTAAGATCCTGATTGTCGATGACTCGAAAACAGATCGGGCAATGATTCAAAATTTTCTCGCGGAGCATCAGTTGCTGCTGGCGGAAAATGGCAAAGAAGCGATGGAAATCCTTGCGCGCGAACAGGATATCGATATGGTGATTTTGGATCTGAACATGCCGCAGATGAACGGCTTTGAAGTGTTGGAAGCGATGCAACGCCATCCTGAACACAAAAAAATTGCGACGTTGATTTTGACGAATTATGATGAACCGAAAAACGAGATACGCGGTCTGGAGCTCGGTGCGATCGATTATATAACGAAACCGATCAATAGTGCAGTCGTTAAGACGAGAGTGAACACGCATTTGAAATTAAAATTGCAGCGCGACCTGCTGGAAAAGCAGAAAAGTGAATTGACCTGGATCAATGAAGAGTTGGAAGCGTTTTCTTATTCGGTCTCGCACGACTTAAAAGTACCGTTGCATATTATCAAGACCTACAGTGAGTTTCTCGAAAAAAACCTTGCGGCAAAAGAAGACGCGGAGGGCCTAGACGATATCGCGATGATTAAAGACTCCTGCCAGCGTATGGCGCAGCTTATTGACGATATCCTGCAATTGGCCAAGGTCGGCCAGTATGAAATAAACTACCGCCCGATCAATCTCAGTGAACTGGCGAAAGGCATTATCGAAAAACTGCGCATCTTGCAGCCGGAGCGTCAGGTCGAGTTTCTTTGCGAACCGGAGCTGTTTGCCGATGCGGACAGCCGTCTGATGGAAATGGCGATGTTCAACTTGCTGCAAAACGCCTGGAAATATACCTCCAGACATAGCCAGGCGTGCATCGAGTTTGGCGCGCTAAAGCAAGCGGACGGCGTTGTATATTTCGTCAGAGATGACGGCGCAGGGTTTGAGATGAAGAATGCAGGAGAGCTTTTCAAAAAGATAAAACGACTGCACGCGCAGGATGCCTTTGAAGGTACCGGGGTAGGCCTTACGATCGTGGATCGCATTATCAAACGGCATAAGGGAACGATCTGGGCGGAAAGCGAAGTCGAAAAGGGAAGCACTTTTTATTTTAAAATCGAAGCTTGCAACAAGAAAGGGTGAGTAGAATGGGTGTCACCATATTGGTCGTCGATGATTCAAAAGCGGATATGATCATGATTAAGAACATTTTGGATGATTATCAGTTATTGTTCGCCAATGACGGCGTGGAAGCGATGGAAGTGATCGCACGCGAACCGGAGATCGATTTGATGATTCTGGATTTGAAGATGCCGCGCATGAATGGTTTTGAGGTTTTAGAAGCTATCCAGGCGGAGCCTGCCTATCAGAAGATCATCACATTAATTCTGACTAACTATGACGAAGCGGAAAATGAGATACGCGGTTTGAGCCTGGGGGCGGTAGATTACATTCGCAAACCATTGAATCTAGAATCGTTACGCAAGAGGATCGAGATACATGTGAAATTGAAAAATGCCACAAAAGCCTTGGAACAGAACAATGCAATGCTAGAGCAGACGGTCGCGCAAAGAACGCAGGAGCTGGTTTTAACCCGCAATATCACCATTCATGCTTTGGTCGGTTTGCTCGAGATACGCGACATTGAGTCGAGCAACCATACCAGGCGGACGCAATGGATGGTGAAAGCGCTTTGTGAACAGCTTCGCACCCAGGAGGCTTATCATAAATTGCTGTCGGAGAGCTACATCAAGGAATTGTTTGAAACGGCGCCGCTGCATGACATCGGAAAAGTCGGCATACCGGACAACATTCTCTTGAAGCCGGGAAAACTAACGATTGAAGAGTACGAAATCATGAAGAAACATGCGATTTACGGGGTCGATGCGCTGCGCTATGAGGTGGCCGAGGGACAGATTCCCTCTTTTATCAAGACGGCGATCGAATGCATTGCCGGGCATCATGAAAAATATGACGGCACAGGATATCCGTATGGCTTGAAGGGCGAGGCCATTCCTCTGCCGGGCAGAGTGATGGCGATTGTCGACGTCTATGATGCGCTGATCAGCAAACGGGTTTATAAACCGGCGTTCACGCATGAAACAGCGCTGCTGATGATAAAGGAAGAGCGGGGAAAACATTTTGACCCGGCTATCGTGGACGCTTTCCTGGCGATAGCAGACAGAATCAAAGAAATCGCCACGGAATATTCCCATCAGGAACAGTAAGGAGGAGAAGCGATGAACGCGCTGCGCGGTTTTTTCTTCAGCATCGTTTTGTTGCCGCTCTTTCTCTCGTTTTGTTCGGCGGCATCCTTGGACAATAAGCTCTCGCCGGAAGAGCAGGCGTTTATCAGGGAACATCCGGTGATCCGGCTCGGCGTTGATCCTAAATTCATTCCCTACGAATTTGTCGATTCGGACGGCGTATATAAGGGAATCGCCGCCGATTACATCAAGCTGATCAGTGAACGGACCGGCCTGCAGTTGGTGGTCGAAAAAGACCTTACCTGGGCCAAGGCTTACGAAAAAGGCGTGTTGAAAGAACTGGACGCCTTACCCTGCGTGGGCAAGACAAAGGAACGAGAACGCTATTTTATCTATACGGAGCCGTATTATTCGTTCCAGCGCGTTATTTTTATCAGTCAAAACAATACCAGCGTCAAGAGTCTCGACGATTTAAGGCGGCACACGGTGGCGGTGCAGATGAACAGCTCGCATCACAGTTTTATGCAGAGCTTCGTACCGAGCATTACGCTCAGTCTTTACTCCACCGTTGAAGAGGGACTCAAAGCGGTTGCCGACGGAAAAGAAGAAGCGTTTGTCGGCAATCTGGCGACTTCGAGTTATCTGGCCAAGGCAAACGGTATAACGAATTTGAAGTATGTGAAGATGGAAGTCGATGAAAAGCAGTTCCTGTATTTTGCGGTAAGAAACGATTGGCCGCTCCTGGTCAGCATCTTGAATAAAGCGTTGGCCGATATAAATGAAGAAGAAAAAATCGCGATCAACAATCGTTGGATCGGCGTGGAAAACAAGGTCGATTATACTGAGGTCATCAAGATCGCCAGTATGATCGGCGCGGTGATCGTTCTCATCTTCGGCGTGTCCTTCTATTGGCTCGTCAAATTGCGGCGCGAGGTCGAAGCGCGCAAGCGGATCGAGGCGGCGCTGAAGGTCGCCAAGGAGGAGGCGGAATATGCCAATCACATCAAATCCGCTTTTTTGGCGCGCATGTCGCATGAAATCAGAACGCCGCTGAATGCGATCAGCGGCATGGCGTATATGATCAAAAAAACAGAGGTATCGATCACGCAAAAGAACTATCTGGAGAAGATAACGCGGGCCGCGCGCGATATGCTGGGCATCATCAACGACATCCTGGACTTCTCAAAAATAGAAGCGGGCAAGATCGACATCGAGCGAATCTCGTTCAATCTGGACGAGGTTCTGCAGCAGTTGGTCAGCATCGCAGCCTTTAAGGTCGAGGAGCAAAACATCGATTTTTCGCTGGAGCGCGATCCGGCGTTGCCGGTCTTCTTCTTCGGCGATCCCAATCGGATACAGCAGGTCTTACTTAATTTAGTGAACAACGCGGTCAAGTTCAGCAAGGATGGCACGGTTTCGCTTTCGATCCGTCTCGTGGCCAAGGTCAAGGATGCCTATCGCATCGAGTTCAGCGTCAAGGATACCGGCATCGGCATGACCAGCGAGCAACTGGTCGAGGTTTTCACGCCTTTTAGTCAGGGGGATTCCAGCATCAGTCGGAGGTTTGGCGGCACCGGACTGGGGCTGTCGATTGTCAAAAGTCTGGTCGAATTGATGGACGGCCAGATCGAGGCGTATAGCGCGGTCAACGAAGGCTCCACCTTTAACGTCTTGCTGACGTTGGAAGCGGATCGCAACATAGCCTATGAAGAAAAGAAAAAGGCCGCTTCGCTTTATTTCCGCAACATTCGGGTGCTGGTCGTGGAAAAAAATCCGTTTTATCGGAACGTATTGAAAAACTACCTGCAGTCTTTCGGCTTGGTGGCCGAATTTGCCGTTTCTGGAGAACGCGCTTTGGAACTTATGCAAGCGGCGGCAAGCGACAAGGGAACACCCTATAATTTATTAATCGTCGATCTGGAAACGCCGCAGGAAGGCGGCATTAAATTCTGCAGCAGCGTAAAAGAGCTGTCCTGGCTCAAAGAAACGCCCAAATTCATCGTAATGATTCCCGTGGCGAAAGAAATGCTGCTTGAGAATGTCGAGGCCGCCGGATTGGAATTCGGCATAATCAAACCGATCATACCGTCGATCCTCTATAATGAGATCGTCGATATTTTCAAGCTTAACGTTCTGGCGGAGCATGATCGCTCGGCGTCGATGAACAAAGAAGAGAGTTTCAGGCTGGAACACCCCTATCACGTTTTAATTGTGGAAGACAATAAGACCAATCAATTCATTGCCCAATCGATTCTGAGCGAGGTGGGCTTCAAAGTCACGTTGGCGGATAACGGGCTGGAAGGCTATGAAGCTTTCGGCAAAAACCAAAGTGATCTGGCGCTGATCCTGATGGATCTTCATATGCCGGTGATGAACGGCTATGAATCAGCCAGTCTGATCAGAAAAATGAACGCGGACATTCCGATCATCGCGATGACCGCCGATGCGATCGTCGGCGTGGAAGAAAAGTGCAAAAGCATTGGCATCGACCATTACATCAGTAAACCGTTTGAACCCGAGAGATTTGTCGAAACGGTTGTGCAGGTGGTTAAAGCCGCGCAGGAAGAGACGCGGCTGAAAATGGCGTCGCTTGAAACGAAGCAGAGCGGAGAAACGGGAGGCGAGAACATGGTATTGGATAAAGAAGACGGCATCCGACACATCGGCGGCAAGGCGGAGCTGTATCGCATGGTCTTAAAAGAATATTACAACGAGAACCAGGAGACCGAGTTTCATTTGCAGCAGGCTTTGGAAAAGAAAGACTATGCGGAAGCGGAACAAATCGTGCATAAGATAAAAAGCAGTTCGGGCAGCATCGGCGCAAAAGAATTGCATGAAGTCGCGGCGGCGCTGCAAAAAGCCTTAGGCAATGCGGAGACAGCGGCAATCGACGAACTGCAGAAAAAATTTATCGTCCTGCTGAAGCAGGTGCTGCTCGAAATTAAAGAAATCATTTCCCAAAATGGCGTGTAAAAAGATAGGAAAACTGCTTGTCGTATGCTAGAAGATAAGCCGCCCCCTTCGAGCCAAGCGGTCGAAAGGGGCGGCTTTTTGCAGTTTTTTCTTCTATTTTAGATTTTCTCTAAAGAAGGAATCGAGTCTGTCGAACGGGATGCTATCTTTTCTGTCATAGAGGTCGATGTGCCGTGCGCCTTTAACAACCAGGAGTTCTTTTGGTTCGGCGGCCATCTTGTAGGCATCCTCGGTGAAATAGCGCGAATGTGCGTTTTCGCCCATGATGAAGAGGATGGGCCTGGGAGAAATCGATTCAATATGCGCCAGCAAGGGGAAATTGATAAAAGACATATCGCTTGTGACCGTAAATGCGCCAATCGAATTAGGGTGGTGCCCGCGCGGCGCTACGTAATATTCAAAGAACTCACTTGTGATCGGGTCAACGCCAGTCTTGGGAATTTCAGCCGGGAATTGCGGCGTTAATTGAGGCGAACCGTTTGCGAAATCTTTCCAACGCTGTTCGCCTAATTGATCGAGATATTGGCTGCGTTGTTCATCGGTCATGCTGTCCTGCCAACCATTGCGTTTCACGCGGCTCATATCGTACATGCTTGCGGTTGCGACCGCTTTGATGCGGTGATCGACCTGCGCGGCGGTAAGCGCGAAGCCGCCGCTGCCGCAGATGCCGATCGCGCCGATTTTATCCCGGTCCACATAGGGGCGCGTTCCCAAATAATCGACGCCCGCACTGAAGTCTTCCGTGAAAATGTCCGGCGAAGAGACATGTCTTGGCTCGCCGCTGCTTTCACCGTTAAAAGATTCGTCGAAGGCAAGGGCGACAAAGCCGCGTTCGGCCATTGTCTGCGCATAAAGACCCGCGCCTTGTTCCTTTACGCCGCCATATGGGGTGCCGATGACAAGCGCGGCGTATTTCTTCGTCTTGTCGATCTCTTTCGGCAGATACAAATCGGCGGCAATGGTAATGCCGAAGCGATTCTTGTAGGTGATTTTTTCGCTGGTTACCTTGTCACTCGGCAGAAAGGTTTTGTCCGCTGCGGCATTGTTCGCCGCCGAAGCAACGCCGCTCGCAGACAGGACCAAGCCCAGCGTCAGCGCGGTGAGCATTTGAAAGCTGCGCGTCATCATGGATTTCTTTTTCATTTTTCTTACCTCTCTTACTTTTCTTTTAGAATTCTGCTTGCATCGTACAGTCTGGTGTTAACACCATGTCAATACGGTTTTTAAAAAAGAATCGCGAACGACAAAAAGCAGCAACGTTTGCTTTACACTGTTTTGAAAAATAACGCTTGACCTGGAGTTAACACCAGATGATAGAGTTCTTATTAGGAGCAGCTGAGTGAAGCGTAACGAAGACAGGCTTTAAACCGAAAGATAGAAGGAGTGAAGCGGATGGTTATTTCAGAAGTGAGTGAGAAGTACGGCTTAACGCAGGATGCGCTGCGCTATTACGAAAGGGTCGGCCTTATCCCGCCGGTCAAACGTAAGCCAAGCGGACTGCGCGACTACGACGCGTACAGCTGCGGTTGGATCGAGTTTGCCCATTGTATGCGAAAAGCTGGGATTCCGGTAGAAGTGCTTGTCGAGTATGTGCAGCTTTATCAACAGGGAAGGGAAACGCGCGAGGCCAGAAAAGAACTGTTGCGCGAGGAATATCGTCGCTTGGAGAAACGTATCGTCGATTTGCAGGCGGTAAAAGAACGCTTGGCCTGCAAAATCGAAAATTACGATCAACTTGAGGATTCTGTGGAAAGCATAGCGAAAGAAAAAAACAGCAAAGCGGAGGCGTAATGCATGAGTAAAAAAGTGTTGATCCTGTCGGGCAGTCCGAGAAAACAAGGGAATTCCGATCTTTTATGCGAGGAATTTTTGCGCGGTGCAAAAGAGGCGGGCCAGCAGGTAGAGAAGATTTTTCTGGGGGAGCAGACGATCGGTTACTGCAGCGGCTGCGGAGCCTGCTATACGACGCATACATGCATGCAAAACGATGACATGGCTGATCTTTTGGCAAAGATGGTTGCGGCGGATGTGATTGTGATGGCGACGCCGGTTTATTTTTATACGATGGATGCGCAGCTGAAAACGCTGATCGACCGAACGGCAGCCCGTTATGAGGAAATCACGGATAAAGAGTTCTATTTCATTGTGTCCGCGGCGGACAGCAGCGTGGCGGCGATGGAAAGGACGATTGACGGGTTTCGCGGTTTTCTCGATTGCTTGAACGGAGCCAAAGAAAAAGGCGTCGTCTATGGCGTCGGCGCATGGCAGAAAGGCGATATCGTCGGCACGAAAGCGATGGAAGAAGCGTATGCTATGGGGAAAAAGGTATAACTCGGCGCAAGATGAGCGAGACGCGGCGACGCGTTAAGGGGAGGGATGCAGGTGAAGAAAAGAGCCATACTGGTCTTTGTCTTGTTGCTGTCATTTAGCCTCACGGCTTGCAGCGGCAAAAACAACGTGATGCCTGCAAATACGGATGCCGGACAAAATAGCCGTGCAGACAACGCCAGCTCCAAACAGGCCGATAGCAGAATAAAACTGAAGTTCAACAATGCGGAAGTCATCGTGAAAATGTATGATAATCCTACGAGCAGAGACTTTTTAACATTACTCCCATTGACGATAAAGGTGGAAGACTATGCCGGGCGGGAAAAGATTGCCTATCTGCCGAAAAAATTGTCGCTTGACGCTGCGCCGGCAGGCATGGAACCTAAGGCGGGTGACTTTACCTATTTTGCGCCTTGGGGGAATGTAGCTCTGTTTTATCACGAGTATGGTTACTCAAACGGGCTGATTTCATTAGGCAAGATTGAATCCGGTCTGGAAAAACTCACAGACAGCGGTGCTGCGACCATTCGCATGGAAAAGATAGAATGATGAAAAGAAGAGGCGATTTAAAATGAACGATCTAAAGAACAGCGTGATTTTCTCCAAGGGCGATAAAATGCCGCAGCCGTATAGTGAAAACTTTATTGGGCAGGCTTATCTCAACATGCTGTCGACAGGCGGCGATGAATTCAATTGCCCGATCGGCAACGTAACGTTCGAACCGGGGTGCCGCAACAGTTGGCACTGCCATCCGGGCGGGCAGATCCTGCTTGTTACGGGCGGCCGGGGCTGGTATCAAGCAGAGGGCGAAGCGGCCCGCGAACTCAGAGCCGGTGATGTCGTTAAAATTCCGTCTGACAGGAAGCACTGGCATGGCGCTGCGCAAGACAGCTGGTTTTCGCACCTTTCGATTGAAACCAACTGTCAGAAGGGACCGGCAAAATGGCTGGAGCCGGTTACGGACGCAGAGTACCAACAATTGCGCTGATTTTTCTCCAAAAATCATGTGCTGAAAAGAGAAAGCCCAGGCATGACAGCAGTAAACAACAAGAAAACGGCAGGCACATGAAAAGGAAGAAGCCGCCCCTTTCGACCGGTTGGGTCGCGGGGCGGCTTCTTAATGCGTTGCAACGCGCATCAGGAATTGTAATCGATACCGGATTGTATCGTCTTGAACGCGGTGTCGATGCCTTGGTATTCCTCCGAGTCCTTGATCGATTCCGGATGATCGTTCAGTTCGCTTTGCTGATCGGATATGGTCTTGATCTGCGCGCGCAAAGCGGCCATTTCGGCGGCGCATTCCTGCTGCTGCTTCAGGAGGCGGCTGATCTGCTGCATGTTCTTGTCTTTGGCCTGCAACATCGGCTTGAGGTCTTTCTCCAGTTTCTTGAATTGTTTGGAGAGCTTGTCGAGTTTTTCGCTTAGTTCGGTCAACGCGGATTCAAGGTTCTTCGTCCGGTGCTGGAACGCCTTCATCAGCTTGAACGTCTGCAGATGAAGATTAATATTGGTGCGCGCTGTCGCGGCGACGGCGGGAGAGAGGCTCTTCTCGACTTTCTTATAGGCGGCGTACCAGCGTCCCATCTGCTGCGCGACGGTCTGCGCGGTCTCGTTGGGCGAGTAGGCCATCGAAAGCGGCTGCAGGGACTGAATGAGCGTGGAGAGGCCTTTGACGTCGCCGTAGGTCAGATTGACCGGTTTGTCGTTGAACGTGCTTTTTACCTGTTGCAGCTCGGTGGCCATCATGCCCTTCAGCTCGGCCGCGCTGCTTGTCGGATTCTGCAGCGTTATTTCCAGCGCGCGGGTGCTGAGATTGAGCAGCTGCGTCTTCACGGCGCCGTAGGAATCGGGCACATACGGCACAAAGGACTGCGCAAGCGCATCGGCCGCGCGCTCGGTCGCCTGAATGTAAGCGTCATCGAGTTCGGCGAGGCTGCCGTCGCTTTTGCCGCTGCGGATCTCTTCGTATAATTTGCGGTAGGTGAGGGCGAAATCTTCAATGAAGGAAGCATCGGCAGGATCCGGATGTGCGGCGTTTTCTGCGGTCGATGCGTTCACTGCGGTGCGGAAACGGGCAAGAAACGGATTTTCCCGCGGCGGCTGGTTGCTTAGGTTGACTTGGAAAGCGGGGGAGTTTGCCAAGTCTGAAGTGACGAGCGCAACGGCCGGAGCCGACGCGTCTTTTTGGCTTGTCTGGGGGAGAGACGTCATGCTGACTGGACGGTCAAGCGGGGACACGATGAACATAGGATCATCCCTTTCGAATAGTCTCAATAAATTCATCGACATGCAGGGTAGAGAAGTTAAGGGGATTTTAAGGAGATTTTAAGAAATGGGGATTTTTCAGCGCGCAGGAAGGAACTTTCGTTGGTCTGTTCAATATAGATAAACGATACGAGTCTGAAAAACGAAAGGATGATTCTGCATGCTGAGAAAGATGTCCGCGAAATTTTTTTTACCGCTCTTTGTCGCGCTGCTGGTCGCGGGCGGCCCGGCGCTGGCCGCTTCAAGCGACGAAGCGGCCGGCGGGCGTGTTATCGCGTACCCGGCCGGTTATGATACCACGAAGGAGGGCGCCTCTTCCTACAACGGGATTGGCAATGTGGAGAACTCGCCGTATTTCCCCTCGCTTGACGTGTACAACCTGCAGCCCACCGCGACGCTGACGATTCTGCCGCGTTACAAGACCTACCAGCAGACGACTGAGATCACCTGCGGCCCCGCCGCGGCGCTGACGGTGCTGCATCATTTCGGCAACACGAGCTGGCAGGAGAAAGAGATCGCCAAGATTATGGCGACGAAAGCGGTGGTCGGTACGGATACGCAGGGGATGGTCGCTTTTTTTAAGGCAATCGGCTGGGATGTGAAGTCGAGTCTGACAAGCGCCAACAAAGAAGGCGTATCCTTTGCCAAGGAGGAGGACTTCAAGAATTTTGTCTTGGAAAACCTGCGCAACAATACTCCGATCATGGTCGAGAACATCGACTGGAGCGGGCATTGGCGCGTCATTATCGGTTATGACACGATGGGAACGGATACGCTAGCGGATGATGTGCTGATTATGGCGGATTCGTATGACACGGGGGATCACAAGCAGGACGGCTATGTGGTGCAGTCGTCGGAGAAGTTTTACTATATGTGGTTTGACGCGCATATGCTGCCGAAAGGCCAACAAACGCAGCAATGGCTTAGCGCGAAACCGCGCTAAGCTCAAAAGCAGGCACGCCGCGCTCTGCAAGAATACAGAATGCATGCGCGAGACGGGGGAAATCGTGCAGGGATTCTCAATCGATTGCCGAAACTGAACAAAAGAAAAACGCAAAAGGAGATGGCGTAATGATTGGTGAATTGGGCGCGGAATTGTTGAAGCAGATTTATCTTGCAGAGCAAACGAAGCGGGCGGATCTGAAGGAGGTCGGCGAAACGATCGCCGATAGCGTCGGCAGGCCTCGCCTTGCGGAGACGGTGCAAAATTTGCAGGATTATGGCTTGATGGTCGCTGCACAATGCGATGCGGCGGAGAGACAAGAAGATTGGAACTCGCTCGCTGCGGCGCACGTGACGCCGAGAGGCTTATCGGTTCTCTGTCATCTGGGAATTTTATAGACAGTTCAAGCGCCCTACGGGGCGCTTTTTTATGTAGGAAAATAAAGACATAAGCGCTGTGTGATTTGACTGTTTTAACTCGTAAGCGCACTAAGGAAGGTTTTGGCGGAAAACAAATAGAATAGGCCTATAGAAGATTTATTTGTGCTTAGCCGGTTTGCAGATAAGCATTGGAACGAAAAAAGGAGCGTGCGCGCGAATGGAAAAAAACACGTTTTCGCTGAGTCACCCGCAACAGCGGATCATGTATACGGAGCGGTTTTCCCCTAACACCAGCTTTGCCAACAATACCTGCGTCTTTTGGTTTGCGGCGAAAATGGAAAAGGCGCTCTTAAAAAAGACGCTGGAAGCGATTATCGCGCGGCATGACGCGTTTCGCCTGCAGATGAAAGAGACGGAGAGCGAAAGCGAAGCGGTGCGGCAATACATCAGTGCAGACAACAGCGTAGCGCTGCAGCATGTCGTTTTGGCCGATCGAAAGGAATGCCTCGACTGGGTAAGGGAAAAGGCGCGCGTTGCGTTTCCTCTCTATGCGTCGCCGCTCTATCGCTTTTGCTTCATTGAGACAAAGGACGGCGAGAACGCCTTGATGGCGCAACTGCATCATCTGATCACCGACGGTTGGACGCTAAACTGGCTGGCGCACGAGGTGAATCGCGTCTACCGTTCCCTGCAGCAAGGGGATGTGCAGGAGGAAAAAGCGGCCTATTCTTATCTGCAATACCTGGAACATGAGCGAGAGTATGAAGCGTCAGACGAACGTCTGCGCGATAAAGAATACTGGCTGGAGAAATATGCGGTTTTACCGGAGGAAATGAAGCTGCAGTTTAATAAGCGCAAGGCGGAGACGCTGCGCTGCGGGCGCGAAGAATTTGCGCTGCCGTCGGAACTGGAGCAACGGCTGAAGAAAAACTGCCGGACGCTGCGCACGACGGTCTTTCGCCAGTTCATTGCCGCCGTTGCGTCCTATCTCTGGCGCGTCAGCGGGAACGAGGATCTGGTGCTGGGCGTGCCGTACCACGGACGCGCGAACAGCCAGGCGACGGAAACCGCAGGCATGTTTGTCCGCACCTTGCCGCTCCGGCTTGCAATCGAAGACGAGCAAAGCTTTGCCGGACTGCTAAAGCTGCTCAATGTCGAAATGAAGGCGGTCATTGAGCACAGCGCCTATCCGTACGAACAGCTGGTCTTTGACTTGAAGGAAAAGAACGGCAATCAACCGGAGTTGATCACGGTCAATGTGAGCGAGATCGTGCCGCAGGATACCGAGGAAGTCAGCTTTTGGAACGTCGAGCCCGAACATGAACCGTCGCCGCTGAATTTTTATCTCGAAAAGCAGAGCGCGGATGCGGGCGGTGCGCTGCGCATCATTGCGATGTACCAGGCGGAACTTTTCTCAGCCGAGGAAATCCGGCAAATGCTTTCTGGCATAACCGTTCTGCTTGAAGCGGCGCTTCAGGAGCCGGAAAACGAAGTGCGGCGGCTGCCGCTTTTGCCGCCGGAAGAAGAGAGGCTGGTGCGCGAGACGTTTAATGCGACGCAGGCCGCTTATCATCTCGACACGACGATCCATGCGCTGTTTGAAGCGCAGGCGGAACAATATCCGGAGAAGGACGCGGTCGTCTACAAGGGCGAGTCGCTCAGCTATCGTGAACTGAATGAAAAAGCGAACCGGCTTGCGGCGTTATTGGCAAAGAAAGGCGTAGGGCCGGACTGCATCGTCGGCGTGCTCTTGAACCGCTGTCTCGATATGCTGGTCGCACCACTGGCGATCTTAAAAGCGGGCGGAGCGTATCTGCCGATCGATCCTGCGTATCCGGACGATCGCATCGCCTATATGCTCGCAGACAGCGGTGCGCCTGTTTTGATCAGCCAGCCGGAATTACGCGCGAAAAGCGAAGGTTTTGGCGGCGAGTGGCTTGATCTTGCCGTTTGCAACGCAGACGAAGGTAGTGCGGAAAACGTTGTTTCCGCTGCGACGGCGAAAAATCTTGTCTACGTCATCTATACGTCCGGTTCGACCGGAAGACCGAAGGGCGTGCTGATCGAACATCGCGCACTCTTGAATCTGTGCGCCTGGCAGAACGAGTATCATAATGTGACGGAGAAAGACAGTACCGCGCTGTATTCCGGTTTTGGTTTTGATGCCTGCGTCTGGGAGATTTTTCCGTTCCTGACCGCCGGCGCGACCGTGCATATCATTCCGGAAGAGATGCGGCTTTCGCCGCTGCAGGTCAATGAATATTTTGCGGAACAAAAAATCACGGTTGCCGATCTGCCGACGCAGTTTTGCGAACAGTTCATGGATGTGGCGGAAACGAATGCACTGCGTCGTCTGGTCACCGGCGGCGACAAACTGAAAAGCTACCGCCTCGGTGCGTACAGCCTGACCAATGAATACGGGCCGACCGAATATACGATCTCGGCGACCGCGTTCGAGGTCGACCGTTTTTATGACAATATCCCGATCGGCAAACCGCTGGCTAACACCAGAATCTATATTTTGGACAGACATCAGAACCTGCAGCCGCTCGGCGTGCCGGGCGAGCTTTGCATTGCCGGAGCGCAGCTGGCGCGCGGCTATCTGAACCGTCCCGATCTGACCGCGGAAAAATTCGTCGCAGACCCGTTCTGTCCGGGCGAGAAAATGTATCGCACCGGCGATTCGGCGCGCTGGCTGCGCGACGGTAATGTCGAATTCCTGGGGCGGATCGACTATCAGGTCAAGATCCGCGGTTTTCGCATTGAGCTTGGCGAAATCGAGCAGCAGATTATGCAACATGAAAAAGTCAGAGACGTCACAGTCATTGACCGTGACGACAAAGATGGCAACAAGTATCTCTGCGCCTATCTGGTAACGACCGGTACGCTGGCCGCGGAAGAACTGAATGCGTTTTTGGCCGCTGACTTGCCGGATTATATGATCCCGCCTTATTTCATCATGCTGGATGCGTTGCCGCTCACCGCGAACGGCAAGGTGGATCGCAAGGCGCTGCCGGAACCGGAATTGAAAGGCATGGGCGAGCGAGCCTATGCCGCGCCGCGCAACGAACTGGAGGAACAGCTCGTTGAAATCTGGCAAGAAGTGCTGGGACTCAGCCGGATCGGGATCGACGACAGTTTCTTCGAACTGGGCGGACATTCGCTCAAAGCGGGCATCTTGCAGGCGCGTCTGCAAAAGCGCTGCGGCGTAAAAATTGCATTGGGCGAACTGTTCAAACTGCCGACAATTCGCAGGCTGGCGGAGCGGATCGGGCGCGAAGGCGGCAGCGGCGAAGCCGCCGGTTTCGTTGCGGTGCCGCTGGCCGAGGCGTATCCGGTCTCGCTGGCGCAAAAGGCGATGTATCTGTTGCATCAGGCGGAAGATGTCGGAGCGAGCTACCATGTGGCGATTGCCAACCGCATTGCGGGGCGGGTCGAGGCAAAGCGGTTGGAAGCGGCGTTGAATCAGGTCGTCGAACGGCATGAAGCGCTGCGCACGTCGTTTCTTTTTCAAGACGGAGAAATACTGCAGCGTATCGCGCCAGAGGTAAAGGTGAAATTGGTCTGTCTGCAAGCGGAAGCTTCAGCCGGACAGGCGCGGATCATGGAACTGCTACGGCAGGGCGGTATGGGGCAGGCGTTCGATCTGGAGAAAACGCCGCTCTTGCGCGCTGTTTTAGTCAGACTGACGGAAGAGGAGCACATCTTCCTCATTGAAGTGCACCATATTATTTTTGACGGCATGTCGCTGGACTTTTTCTTCCATGATCTGGCGGCGTTTTACGACGGCGTCAAAATGGAAAAATTGACGTTTCAATATAAGGACTATGCGGCCTGGCATAACGAGTTCCTGCGTTCCCCGCGCCACAAAGAGCAGGAAGATTTCTGGCTGCGCGAGTTAAACGGCGAACTGCCGGTACTGCAACTGACGACCGATTATCCGCGCCCGGCGCAGCAGAGCTTTGCCGGTGACCGGATTGAATGCAAATTGCCGCAAGCGTTGTACGAAAAAATAAAGGATTTGGCGGAGAAGCAGCACGTCAGCCTGAATATGATCCTGCTCAGCGCGTATTACGCGTTACTGGCGCGCTACAGCGGACAGGACGACGTCATTGTCGGAGCGCCGTCGGCCGGGAGGAGTCACCCCGATGCGGCGGGTATGATCGGCGTCTTCGTCAATACGCTGCCCCTGCGCGCGTATCCGTCCGGCGAGAAAACGTTTTTGACTTTGCTGACCGAAGTCAGGGAAACGGTGCTCGGCGCGATGGAGCATCAGGATTATCCGTTCCAGATGTTGATGGAGAAAAAAGGCATTCTACGCGATCTCAGCCGCAATCCGCTTTTCGATACGATGTTCGTGATGCAAAATGCGGGCAACGCCGATTTTCAAAGCGCGGAACTGAAAGGCAGCTTTTTCCCGCTGCAGGGAAGCAATGCGCAGGTCGATCTGACGCTCGAAGCGGAGGAACGCGAACAGTCGCTTGAACTTGTCGTAGAGTATTGCGTGCGTCTTTTCAAGCGGGAAACGATTGAGCGTTTGACGCGGCATTATCTGGCGCTGTTGGAAGAAGTCTGCAAAGCGCCGCAATGTGAGCTTGCACGTTTCAATTTCCTGGACAATCAGGAGCGCGAACGACTGCTGGTCGAGTTCAATCGTACGGCTGCCCCTTATCCGAGCGAGAAGACGGTGCATCAGCTCTTTGAAGAAGCGGCGCTCGCTTGGCCGGAAAAGACCGCACTGGTTTATAAGGAAAAACGTTATAGCTACCGTGAATTGAACACGCGTGCGGATCGTTTGGCGCAAACGCTCGTAGGTTGCGGCATCGGAGCGGATAAAATTGCCGCGCTGCTGCTGGAGCGCTCGGAAGTGTTTGTTGTCGCGGCATTGGCGGTGATGAAAGCGGGCGGCGCATATCTGCCGATCGATCCTGCGTATCCCGATGAGCGGATTGCCTATATGCTCGAAGACAGCGGCGCATTGGCTCTGCTGACGCAAAAGAGCCTGCGCGATAAAGCGCAAAACTATGACGGCAAGATTCTTGCACTGGAAGAGGAAGAAAATTATGCGGACGGGACGATTGCTGCCGCGCCGTCTGTTTCCTCACGCAACCTGGCCTACGTCATCTATACCTCCGGCTCGACCGGAAAGCCGAAAGGCGTGCTGATCGAACACCGCAGTCTCGTCAATCTTTGCTGCTGGCAGAACCGTTATCATCAGGTCGGCAGCGACGATTGCGCGGCCGCGTATTCGGGCTTCGGCTTTGACGCGTCGCTGTGGGAAATCTTCCCCTTTATCACCTGCGGCGCGGAACTGCATATTATTGCCGAAGATATCCGCCTTTCGCCGGAGGCGTTGAACCGCTATTTCGAAGCGAATGGCGTCACGATCACCAATCTGCCGACGCAGTTTTGCGAGCAGTTTATGGAATTGACCGAGAACCGGTCGCTGAAAACGCTGGTCACCGGCGGCGACAAACTGCGCAACTTTAAGCCTCGCAATTACCGTCTGGTCAATGAATACGGCCCGACCGAATATACGATTTCGGCAACCGCGTTCCTGTTGGACAAGGCTTATGAAAATATTCCAATCGGCAAACCGCTGGCCAATACCTGGCTCTATGTGCTCGACCGCCAAATGCAGCTGCAGCCGCAGGGCGTGCCGGGCGAACTTTGCATCGCCGGAGCGCAGCTGGCGCGAGGCTATCTGAACCGGCCGGAACTGACCGCGGAGAAGTTCGTTGCAAATCCGTACGCGACAGGCGAAGAGAATGCGCGGCTCTATAAGACCGGCGATTTGGTGCGCTGGCTGCCGGACGGCAATCTCGAGTTTTTGGGCCGCATCGACCAGCAGGTGAAAATCCGCGGCTATCGGATTGAACTTGGCGAAATCGAGCAGCAGCTGCTCAGCCATCCGGTTGTTACGGATGCGATCGTCATCGACCGCAGCGGTGCAGCGGGAGCCGTCTATCTTTGCGCCTACTTCACGGCGGAAAAAGAAATCAGCCCGGAAGAGGTAAAGGCTTTTTTAGGCAAAGAACTTCCGGACTACATGGTGCCGTCCTGCTTCGTGCAGCTTGCCGCGATTCCGCTCACCGCCAACGGCAAAGTGGATCGGCGCGCGTTGCCTGAGCCTGTTTTCGAGGCGGAAAGCGGCGAGACATATCTTGCGCCGCGCAATCAAACGGAAGAATGTCTGGCGCGCGTCTGGCAGGAGGTGCTCGGCTGCGAGCGCGTCGGCGTGCAGGACAATTTCTTTCATCTGGGCGGCGATTCGATCAAGGCGATTCAGGTGATTTCACGCCTGGGACGCGAGCAAATCAAACTGGAGATGAAGCAGCTTTTCAAATATCCGCGCATCAGCGAATTAAGCGAACAGGTAAGAAAACTGGAAAAGACCGAGGATCGCAGGCCCGTGAGCGGCGAAACACTGCTGACGCCGATTCAGGAATGGTTTTTTGCCGCCGATTTTGCGCAGCCGCAGCACTGGAACCAGTCGAATCTTTTGTATGCCGCAAACGCGCTTGCGCCCGAATTCACCGCGCAGGCGCTCGCTAAAGTGGTGGAACATCACGATGCGTTGCGCATGACGTATCAGATTTCAGACGGCAAGGTGCGGCAATATAACCGCGCAACGGATGAGGGCAGCTTATTTACGCTGACGGTGCGACACGCGTTGGCAGACGAGGATGCAAAGCAGATCGCGATCCAGGAAGGGGAAAAACTGCAGTGCAGCTTCGATCTTGCCGAAGGGCCGCTGTTGAAGGCGACGCTTGTCCAGCAGGGCGCAGCGTCCTATCTGGCGATCGTCGCGCATCATCTGGTGGTCGACAGCTTATCCTGGGAATTTATCCTCGAAGATTTTGCGACCGCATATGAACAGGCGGCAAAAGGCAGACCGCTGCAACTGCCGCCGAAGACCGATTCCTATCAGGCTTGGGCAAAGAGCCTGGCCGAATATGCAAAAAGCCGGGATTTGCTGCGTGAACTGCCGTACTGGAGCGCGATCGAAGCGCGGCCGGTCGACAGGCTGCCGCTTGACCACCCGGACGCAAAAAGCACCGTCGCCGATGAAGCCTCTGCCGCGTTTTCGCTTGGCGCAAAACAAACCGAAGAGCTGCTGAAACTGGCGAACCGCGCTTACAATACCGAAGTCGAGGATCTGCTGCTGGCCGGACTGGCTCTGGCGCTGCGCAACTGGGCGGGACTGGAACGAATCGCGGTCACGCTCGAAGGGCATGGACGCGGGGAGATGCAAAAAGGCATTGACGTCAGCCGGACGGTCGGCTGGTTTACCGCGGCCTATCCGGTGTTGATCGAAGCCGGAAAAGAGCGTGATCCGGGGCTTGTCTTGAAGCGCGTCAAGGAAACGATCCGGCGTATCCCGAACAAGGGCGCCGGTTATGAAATCCTCTGCCGTCTGACGCCGGACGAGTTAAAACCCGGTTTTATTCGCCAGTTGCAGCCGGAAATCGAATTCAATTACATGGGGCAGGTCGATGCGGCCGGCAGCGAGAACGGCTTGTTCCGTATCTCGGCGATCGAAGCCGGCAGAGACGTCAGCGCCGATTCAGCGCGCGATTTCAGGCTGATCGTTTCCGGCGGCATCATGAACGGGGCGCTCGAAGTCTCGCTGAACTACAGCCGGCTCGACTATGACGCAGAGACGATCGCCCGCTTGCTGCAGGGCTATGAACGGGCGCTGCTTGCGCTGCTCGAACATTGCGTCAGCCGGAAAAAGAGCGAAGCCACGCCGTCGGATCTCGGCGACGTCACGCTGACGCTGGAAGAACTGCAGCTCCTGCGTGATCGTTACGGCGAGAACATAGAGGCCGTATATCCGCTCAGCGCAATGCAGCAGGGGATGCTCTTCATCGCGCTGAGCCAGCCGAATTCGGAAGCGTACTTTGAGCAATCGCTGATGGAGATCCGTGGCGAACTGGACGCGGCGCGCTTTGAGCAGCATCTGAACGCGGTCGTCAAAAAGCATGGTGCGCTGCGCACGGCTTTCGTGCATGAGGAAGCCATCCGCCAGGTGGTGCTTGCCGAACGGCAAATTACCATCCATTACGAAGATCTTTCGCAGCAGGCTGCGACACAGCAAGAGGAACGGATTGCCGCCTATCAGGAAAAAGAACGCAAAAAAACGTTCCGTCTCGATGCGGAGCCGCTATTCAGGCTGTCGCTTTTTAAAACCGGCGAGCGTCGCCATATCGCACTGCTCAGTTTTCACCACATCATCATGGACGGCTGGGGCATGAGCATCGTCGCGCAAGATCTGTTCGGCGGCTACGGCGAGCCTCTGCCGGAAACGGCGCCGCAGTACAGACGCTATATCGAATGGCTGCAGCGGCAGGATCAGGAAGAGGCCAAGGCGTACTGGGGGCAATATCTGGCCGGTTGCGACAGCGCCACCGTATTGCCGCAGGTGCAAAACACGGCGAACGGCTATCGCCCCGAGGAAAGTCTGCTCCTTCTGGACCGGAGACTGACCGCAAGGCTGCAGGAAGTCGCGCAAAAAGAGCAGGTTACGCTGAATATCATCCTGCAGGCCGTCTGGGGTATTTTACTGCAACGCTACAACAACCGGGAGGATGTCGTCTTCGGCGCGGTCATCTCAGGACGGACGCCCGAAGTGAGCGAGGCCGAAGAGATGGTCGGCCTGTTTATCAACACGATTCCGGTGCGGGTGCGCTGTACGCCGGAAGCGACGTTCGCGCAAGTGCTGCAGGAAATGCAGGAGGCTTCGCTCGCGGCGGAACGCTACGAGTATTTGCCGCTGGCCGAAATTCAGGCGCAGACAACGCTGCGCAGCGCGCTGATCAGTCATCTGATTGCGTTTCAGAATCTGCCGCAAGGCGGAGAAGGCTTCAAGAGCGGACTCGAGGTAAGCGAGGTCGGCGGCTTCGACCAGATCAGCTATCCGTTCGGTCTGGCAATCGTGCCGGGGCCGGAGATGGAGATCCGTTTCAGTTACAATGCGCTGGCAGTCAAGGCGGCGCTGATCGAAGAGATGCAGGAACAGATGCTCACGGTGCTGGAACAGGTCGCGGCCGAGCCGCAAATGGCCGTGAAGCGGATCGAAATTCTGCCTGCGCGGCAGCGGCAGCGTCTGCTGGAAACGTTCTGCGGCGAGCGACTGGCATTGCCGGACGGGATGACCGCAAACCGTTTGTTTGAGGAAATGGCGGCGCGGTATCCGGAGCGCATCGCGCTGGTCTATAAAGAAGAAAGCTATACGTATGCGCAGCTGAATGAAAAAACGAATCGCCTGGCCCGTCTCTTGCGCGCAAAAGGGATCGGAGCGGACAGCGTCGCGGCGATCATGGTGGAACGCGGCGCGGAAATCGTGCTCGGTTCGCTGGCCGTGATGAAAGCAGGCGGCGCGTATCTGCCGATCGATCCGGCCTATCCGGAAGAGAGAATCGAATATCTGCTCGAAGACAGCGGCGCGCACTTGCTCTTAACGCAGCAAGGCTTGCATGAAAAGGGCGGCGCGTATCAGGGCGAACGCTTGCTGCTGGATGACCCGTCCCTTTATGAAAGAGAAAAAGACGGCAGCAATCCGGATGCGTTAAACAACGAAAACAACCTTGCTTATCTGATTTATACCTCGGGTTCGACCGGGAAACCGAAGGGCGTGCTGATCGAACAGCGGAACCTGATCAATCTTTGCCTCTGGCATCTGCGTTTTCACGGCGTGACGGAAGAGGACCGGGCGGCTGCCTATTCTGGTTTCGGCTTCGATGCTTCGGTCTGGGAAATCTATCCGTTCCTGCTCGCGGGCGCGCAGCTTCATATCCTGCCGGATGCGATACGGCTCGCGCCGCTGGAACTGAACCGTTACTTTGAAACGCACGGCATCACGATCACCAATCTGCCGACGCAGCTTTGCGAGCAGTTTATGGAAATGACGGAGAACCGGTCGCTGAAGACACTGGTCACCGGCGGCGACAAACTGAAATATTACCGGCCGCAGCCGTACCGTCTGGTCAATGAATACGGGCCGACCGAGTATACGGTTTCGGCGACCGCGTTCGTGCTGGACGGGGCGTATGAAAACATACCGATCGGCAAACCGCTGGCGAATACCTGGCTTTATGTGCTCGACAAAGAGGCGCGTTTGCAGCCGGTCGGCGTGCCGGGCGAACTTTGCATCGCAGGAAAACAGCTGGCGCGCGGCTATCACGCGCGGGCGGAGCTGACCGCGGAAAAATTCGTCGCCAATCCGTATGCGACCGGCGAAGAAAATGCACGCCTTTATAAGACCGGCGATTTGGTGCGCTGGCTGCCGGACGGCAATCTTGAATTCCTAGGCCGTATCGACCAGCAGGTGAAAATCCGCGGCTACCGGATCGAACTGGGCGAAATCGAACAGCGTTTGCAAAAGCATGCTGCGGTCAAAGACAATGTGGTCATTGACCGGGAAGATGCGCTGGGCGGCAAATACCTTTGCGCCTATGTCGTGGCCGAACCGGATACGAGCGCGAAAGAACTGAACGAGTATCTGAGTCTGGATCTGCCTGCGTATATGCTGCCGCTGCACTATATCTTCATGGCGGCCATTCCGCTGAATGCCAACGGCAAGATCGAGCGGCGGGCCTTGCCGGAACCGGCGTTGCGCAGCCTTGCCTATGCAGCGCCGCGCAGCGACGAAGAGGCCAGGATGGTGCAGATCTGGCAGGAGGTGCTCGGCGTCGCTGAGATCGGCGTCGAAGACGACTTTTTTGCACTGGGCGGGCACTCGCTCAAGGTCACGCTGCTGATCGCCAAGATTCAAAAGGCGTTTGCGGTGACGCTCGAATATGACGAAGTCTTTGCCCGTCCGACCGTCAGGGCGCTCAGCGAACTGGTCTGCCGCCAGGAAAAAGGCGCGGCAGAACTGATTCCCTGCGTTGGCGAGCGGGAATACTATCCGCTGTCCTCCAAACAGAAACGCATTTTTGTCATGGAGCAAATGAGCGGCATCGGCACGTCGTACCATATCACCAGCGCGTTCATACTGAACGGGCGTCTCGATAAGGCGAAGCTGAGCGCGGCGTTTGACGAACTGCTGAAACGCCATGCTGTCCTGCGCAGCGGCATTCTGCTTGTCGACGGACAGCCGATGCAGCGCGTGGCGGACAAGGTGCATCTGAAAAAAAGCTTGTCGCAGGTGAAGCGGGAGGAGATCAAGGCCCGGCTGGAAGCGTTTGCGCGTCGCTTCGACTTTGCCAAACCGCCGCTTTTGCGCGTCGAATTGCTCGAAGTCAGCGAACAGGAGCATGTCCTGCTCCTCGATGTGCATCATATCGTCTTTGACGGCATTTCGCTGGACATCTTCCTGCGCGAACTGCTGGAACTCTATCAGGGCAAGACGCTGCCGCCGCTAAAGCTGCAGTACGGCGATTTTGCGCTTTGGGAAGAAACAAGGCTGCAGTCGGCGGCGGTCAGGAAGCAGGAAGAGTATTGGCTGCGCGCCTTTGACGGCGAATTGCCGGTGCTCAATCTGCCGCTTGACTACCCGCGCCCTGCACTGCGCAGTTACGAAGGCGAGGTTGTTTCCTTCGGGCTCGATGCGAAACTCAGCGCGGCGCTCAAGGCTCTGGCGGAACGGGAGCAGGCGACGCTGTTCATGCTCCTTCTGGCTGCGTACCAGGTCTTGCTGCATAAATACATCGGCCAGGACGACATTATCGTCGGTACGCCCTCCTCCGGCAGAACGCATGCCGATCTGAACGAGATGCTCGGCATGTTCGTCAGTACGCTGCCCTGCCGCAGTTATCCGTCGCCGGAGAAAACGTTCCAAACGTTTTTAAAAGAAGTGAAGCAGACCTGTCTCGAAACGCTGAATAACCAGGAGTTTCCGTTTGAAATGCTGCTCGAACGCTTGAATATCCGGCGCGATCCGAGCCGCAACCCGCTCTTTGACGTCATGTTCAGCTTTAACGGCAAGGAAGAGTCGGCGCAAAATGAAAAGACGGAGCTTACGCTTCAGCCGTATGAAGGCGGCGCAAGTGCGGCGCAGTTCGACCTGACGCTCGAAGCGGCGGAAGAAGAGAACGGCATCCGGTTGGAATTCGAATACAGCGTCAGCCTGTTTGCGCGTGAGACGGTCGAACGCATGAGCCGTCATTTCGTCAATCTGCTGCGCGCGCTTGCGGCAAACGAAGCGGTCTTGCTCGGCGAGGTCGAAGTCATGACCGCCGCCGAACAAAAAGCGTTGCTGCAACAGTTCGGCAATGCGACGTCGCTGCATTCGGCGCAGCATACGGTGACAGAATTGTTTGCCAGAACGGTCAGACAATTCCCGGAGAAAGCGGCGCTTGTCTTTAAAGAAGAGCGCTACAGTTATCGTGAACTGGATCAAAAGACCGACCGGCTGGCGCAGCTTTTGCGCAGCAAGGGCGTAGGCCGCGAGGACCGCGTCGCGATCATCGTGAACCGTTCGGCGGAGATCATGCTTGCGATTTTGGCGGTGCTGAAGGCGGGCGGCGCTTATGTGCCGATCGATCCCGCTTACGCGCCGGAGCGAATCGCCTATATGCTCGGGGATTGCGGCGCGAAATGGGTGCTGAGCCAGCCTGCGCTGCGGGAGAAATGCGAAACGTTTTCCGGCGAGTGGCTGGATCTGACGCAGGAGGAACTGTACGCAGGCGAAGCGGCAGCGATCGAGAACCAGAGCGAACCGGGCGATCTGGCGTATGTCATTTATACCTCCGGTTCTACCGGCAATCCCAAAGGCGTCATGGTCGAACATCGCAACCTGGTCAATCTTTGCAACTGGCACAGGGAATATCACGCGGTTACGGCGGCGGACAACGCGGCCGCCTATTCGGGCTTTGGTTTCGACGCTTCGGTCTGGGAGACGATGCCGTTCATTACCTGCGGCGCGACGCTGCACATCATCGCGGACGAATTGCGCCTCTCGCCGTTCGAACTGAACGAGTACTTCGAGGCGCAGCAGATCACGATCACCAATCTGCCGACGCAGTTTTGCGAGCAGTTCATTGCGCTGGTCGACAACGAGTCGCTGCGGACGCTGGTCACCGGCGGCGACAAACTGAAAAGTTACCGGCCGCGCAAATATAAGCTGGTCAACGAATACGGCCCGACCGAGTGCACGGTCTCGGCCACGGTCTTCGAAGTGGACAGGGAATATGCCAATATTCCGATCGGCAAAGCGCTCAGCAATACCTGGCTCTATGTACTGGATGAAAAGCTGCGCTTGCAGCCGCCGGGCGTTGCGGGAGAACTTTGCATCGCGGGCAGTCAAGTGGCGCGCGGCTATCTGAACCAGCCGGAACTGACTGCGGAGAAATTCGCGCCGAACCCGTTTGCGCTGGGCGAGAAGAACGCCAGAATCTACAGAACCGGCGACCTGGTGCGCTGGCTGCCGGACGGCAATCTCGAATTTTTGGGTCGCATCGATCAACAGGTCAAGATACGCGGTTATCGGATCGAACTCGGTGAGATCGAGCAGCAGATCCTGCGTCATGACGGCGTCGAGGATGCGGTGGTAATCGAGGCGTTCGACCCAAGCGGCGCGAACTATCTTGCGGCGTATCTGGTGCTGCGCGAAGCGCGCCCGGCGGTGGAGGAGTTAAAAGAGTTCCTGTTGCGCTATCTGCCGGAATATATGCTGCCGTCCTGCTTCATGGAAGTCGCGGCGATACCGCTTACCGCCAACGGCAAGATCGACCGGCGCGCGTTGCCTGAACCCGCGTTTAGCTGCGGCGAAACGGAAAACCGGGCTACATACCAGGCAGCGGCCAATCCGGGCGAGGCGCAGATGCTCAAGGTATGGAAAGAGGTGCTGGGCAAAGAGGAACTCGGCGTACAGGATAATTTCTTCCAGATCGGCGGCAACTCGATCAAGGCGATCACCGTGACCGCAAAGCTGCAGCCTTATTTTGAAATCAACATCAATCAGATCTTCGAGCACCAGACCGTCGAAGCGCTCGCTGCGAACTGCAAAAGCAAGCAGAACAAGCGCAATCAAAGACTGGCGCAATTGAAAGAGCGTTTCCGCCAGCAAGAACCGGAACTGAGCGAGCGTGCGCTCCAAGAGGTTGAGAAAAAACTGGCTGCGTACCGGAACGCGAATGCGCGTTACGAAGCGCTCGACCTGAGCGGGAAAAGAGAGTACCGGAACGTGCTGCTTACCGGAGCGACCGGCTATCTCGGCTGCCATCTGCTGCGCGAACTTTTGGAGACGTCAAAGAGCGGAATCGTCCTGCCGGTCAGGGCGGCGAGCGAGGAGGAAGCGAAGCGGCGTCTGCAGGAAAAAATGGTCTACTATTTCGGCGCAGCGTTTGCCGAACGCGCGCTGGCTTCAAACCGGCTGGATGTTATCCCTGCCGATCTGCAGGAAGCGCAGTTCGGTCTGACGCCGGAGGCGTATGCAGCGCTTGTCAGAAAGGTCGACTGCATTTTGCACAGCGCCGCCAATGTACGTCATTACGGCCATTATGAGGAGTTTCGGCGCAGCAACGTCGAAACGACGCTGGCGCTGCTCGCTTTGGCCGAGCAGGGAGACAGGAAGGACTTTCATCATATCTCCACCATTTCGGTCAGTGAGGGGCGGATCGATGGCTGCGAAGCGGCGGTGTTCAGCGAATACGAGACCGATATCGGCCAGGAACCGGAAAATTATTACCTGAAGACTAAGTTGGAAGCGGAGAAGGCGGTAGCCGCCGCGCGGGAACGAGGCTTGAACGCCAACATCTACCGGGTCGGCAATATCGTCTTCCAGTCGGATAGCGGCGTTTATCAGGAAAATATCGAGGAGAATGCCTTTTATCTGCAGGTAAAAGCCTTCGTCAATCTCGGCGTCGTGCCGGAAGGGACCGAAGTCGAATTCTCGTTTGTCGACCAACTGGCGGCAGCGATTGTGCGTTTGGCCTCTTGTCCGGCCTTGCGCCAGGAGACGCATCATCTCTACAATACGCAGAATCTGCTCCTGGAGGAAGTTTTGACCGATGCGGCGCTTAAGCTGCAGGTGCAAAGCCTGTCTTACGAAGCTTTCATCGATTATCTGGAACGCCGCTATGATAATGCCGCTTTCCAAAAGCATATCGAGCAGATCATGCTGCACTTCGGCTGGATGGATGAGGCGGACGACAAGGCGGAAGAGACGCGCGAGGCCAAGCTGCTTGTCTGGGGAGAGAAAACCGAGCTTCTGTTGAAGAAACTTGGCTTTGCCTGGGCGGAGCTGAACAGCGCGGCTTTGCAGAAAATGATCTTCCGGGCGCTGACGGAGCGCAGCGAATTCCTGCTGCAAACGCCGTTCTTCAAAGACCTATCCGAGACGGAGGCGGCCGGGCTTGCGGCACAGTCGCAGCTTCGGCTCTATGACGACGAAAGCAGCCTCGTTTGGGAAGGGGATGCGAACGACACGTTCTATCTGCTTGTCGACGGGTTTGCTGAAATCAGCCGCAGCTCGGCCGGCGGTTGGTCGGGTACGCTGCGCATCGCGGGCGAAAAGGATTTCCTCGGCGAAGAAAGTCTTTTCGGCGAAGCAAATGCTGCCGTTACCGCAGAAGCCGTGATGGGCGACGTGGTCGCGCTGGCGATACCTGCCGAACTGTTGAAAGAAAGGCTGCAAAGCAATCCGGCTGCTGCGTTCGCGCTGCTGCAGGAAATGCACAAACGGGTACGACGCTTGGAAAAACTGGTCGTCAGCATGAGCTAGAAGAAAAGAAAGGAGTATGCTATGAAGCTGCTTGCAAGATTGAAGGATCATCCGCTCGCGCTTTTCCCGGATTTTCGCAATTTCTTCATCGGCGATATCCTGGTGGCGGTGGCCGAACGTTTCTTTGCGATCACCTTTGCCTGGTGGATCATTTCGCAGGACGGGGAAAACGGAAAGTGGCTCGGCGTGCTGATGGCGGTCGAAGCAATTCCGATTCTT
Organism: Azotosporobacter soli; assembly: GCF_030542965.1. Taxonomy (NCBI): domain Bacteria; kingdom Bacillati; phylum Bacillota; class Negativicutes; order Selenomonadales; family Sporomusaceae; genus Azotosporobacter; species Azotosporobacter soli. Next base: position 193,551 of record NZ_JAUAOA010000001.1, on the reverse strand, counting down.
TGCCTAAGCCCGTTCGTCGGACCGTTGATCGACCGCTATAATAAGAAGGTCTGCATGTTGATGGGCGTCTTTATGCAACTCTTCTTCGTCTCGTTGATCGCATATCTGATGGCGGTCGGCAAATTGGAATTCGTTTATCTCGTTGCCTTGAGTTTTTGCATGAGCTGCTTTGTGCCGCAGTTTGAAGATGCGGTGAGCGCTTCGGTCGGCAAACTCGTCGATGAGGAACATCTTTCCGGGGCGACGACGATACAGGCTTCGACGATCGAATTTTCCAACATCATCGCAGCCGCGCTCAGTACGAGCATCATTGCCGCTGCGGGAATCCTTTCGGCCGTATACGTCAATCTGGCGCTCTATGTCATCGGCATCTTCTTCTTGCTGCTGATCAAAAGCGATCTCTCGCCGGAAGAAGCGGAAGAAGGTGAGGAAGAAGAAGGCTACCTGCAGGAATTGAAAAAAGGATTGCGCTATGTCTGGGATTTCAAGGCGCTGCGCTGGTATGCGCTGATCTATGCGCTGGAAACGTTTCTGATCGTGCCGATCTTCATTTTGATTCCGATGCTGGTTCGCTATGTGCTGGCGGAAAGCGTCAACTGGGTCGCGGTTTTTGAAATCGCCCTTTCGGCCGGTGCGGTGCTGATGACCGTACTGATGAGCTTCCGACAGCGTTATCGCAATTATTATCCGCTCTACGCGAGCGGGCTGGCGGCAATCGGTTTGGCGATGGCGGCGCTGGCCTGCCTGGAGGACGAGTATCTGATGACCGCGCTGATCTTTGTGATCGGCATGGCATTTGCCGCGCTGATGTCATTTTCCTTCATGCTCTTTCAGCATACCGTGCCGCAGGAGTTGAAAGGACGCTTCTTCGGACTGATGAGCACGATTGCCGCAGGCATGGCGCCGCTCTCGTACCTTTTCGTCGGCACTGCCGCCGATTATGCATCCGTCGATGCAGTGCTGCTGATCTGCGGCATCGGCGCGCTCCTCTTGGCCGGAGTGGTGCTTGCGATACCGCGCGTGCGCCAGCATATCGGCTACGACGATGATGGGAACGAGGTCGAACTGCCGGACGAAGATTGAACGTTCGCGTGAACAAACAAGTGGGCTGTCTCGAAAATAAGAGAAATCTTATTTTGAGACGGCCCACTTGTTTTGTTTATAGGCGTTCAAAAACATCCAGGGTAAAATAACTTTGTCTTGGCTGTTTTTGAGTGATGTTAGTTTTTTTGTTGCTGCTTTCGATACGCTGTCGGCGTGATGTCCAAAAAGCGCTTGAAAGTTTTGGCGAAATAACTGGGACTGTCAAAACCGGTTCGACTGCAAATTTCGGTGATCGGCGCGGCGGTGTCTGTTAAAAGGCGTGCGGCCAACGACACTCGATGTTTGAGCAGATACTGTATCGGCGCAAGGCCGATGTTCTTTTTAAAACAACGCAGACATTCGCGGCTGCTGATGCTGGCTGCCGCGGCAATTTGCGATAGTTCCAGCGGCTCGGCATAGTGCTGGTGCAAAAAATCCAGCATGCTTTTGATGCGCAGCGTGTCGGGATTTTCACTGCGTTGTTGCAGTAAAACGGATTGCAGCGTTGTGACAAGCAGATAGGAAAGGCGGGACAGGTTTTCGCGGACAAGAAATTCATAGCCGAAACTTTCTGCGGCGTAGGCTTCGTAGGCGGCGCGAATGCATTGCACGGCTTCGGCGTGCCACTCGGTTTTGCTGTAGAAGGGAACGCCGGGCAAAAGGCGGCAGTCGAGCAAAGGACGGATATAGCGCTGTTCAAAAATGCTTTCCGCCGCACCTGTGATCAGGTTCGGATGAAAGACCAGCGAGGCCAGAGTGCAGTCGGCGTCGGAAGCAGCGGCAAGCTGCGCGGAATGCAATATGTTGGAGTTGATGAAAGCGCCGTCGCCTTGCTCTAAGGTGAACGTCATGCCGGGCAAACTTATGCGTAAAATACCGCTGCATACGACGAGTACTTCGAGTTCTTCATGCCAATGCCAGGGTAGATCCGGCGTATGATGACCGATCTGCGAAAGATAAGCGCCGCAGGGGAACATGGGCGTGCCGCGCACTTTCAACTCGCGGCGGTCGGAAGCTAACGTCAGCGTACATGTTTGGATAAGCATCGCACGGCTCCTTGTCGAAGATGGCGTTTTTATTATAGTATATGGCGATTTTATTATTGTTGCAAGGAATGGGCGGCGATATCATTATGACAACGAACGAAGTGTAAAGTGAGATGATTCAGATGAAAAAAGAGATGACTTGTCTGACGTTCTTCGACATTAAGGATGCTTCGTGCTTTTTTAACCGGATCAATCATTGCGTTGCACCGGTTATGCTGCGCATGCCCAACGGCGAGGCAAAAGACCTGCGTTTCAATTTCCTGGCGCAGAATTTTTTGACCTGGATGGACCCGTCCGGCAGTATTCCTAAATTGAAATTGCAATGCAATAGTCCCCAGGATGTCGAACAGTTGGTGCAGTTTATGCTTGAAGCAAGATCGTAATAGGGTGAGCCGTCCTATTCGGTCCGAGCGGTCGAAGGGGGCGGCTTTTGATCAATATAGCGTTTAAGCGAATCTGTGGAAGAGCTTTACGTAACCGATAACATATTATAAATCTTCATTGTGCGGATATCGTCTTTGGAAATTTTAAGTTCATTGATCAATTCCAGGTTTTCTTCTAACGGAATCTTAGAGAAAAGCATTTTTAAGGCGATTGGCATAAAAGGGCGGAATGAAACGCCGGACATTAAACCCCATTTTTTTTCGGAGTCTAAGAAAGAAGCAAGAATGTTAATGGTAATGTTTTCGAGTGGAGTGGCTTGATTTTTCAAAAGAATAGTTGTGAGCGTATCGTAGTGTTCCGTGTAACCCCAATAGGTATTTTCACATTCCTGATAATGTTTCCAATCTTTGATGTTCATATACAGTACGGTTTTATAACGGTTGGTGTCGGGCTGCGCTACAATATCGATTATGCAGCGCACCAGCTTGTTGCTCCGGCCGTCATAAAAATACGAATAAAAGCGCGTAGAATTTTTGAAGAAAGTGGATGGCGTATTGTTTGCCAGGATAGAAGGTTTGCGAGGTTCCAGATAAAGAAGTTGCTCCACCTGGATGTTTAAAACGGCGGCAAGGTTGTAAAGCGTGACTAAATCGAGTGTGATGTCGCCGCTTTCGTATTTGGATAAAGTAGCCTTGCTTTTCGAAATGGCATCGGCCAGTTGTTGTATTGTCAGGCCTTTGGATTTGCGGAAACTTTTAATCTTTTGTCCAACCTCTTGCGTTATCTTGCTCACGGGCGGATTCCTCCAAGCGGATTTGATTTGTAAAACAGAGCAGGTATGAAAAAGGTTCGTGAAAATACGAAAAAAGCATAAATGAGGATGCGATTGATAAGATTTATTATGATCATAGCATGATTGGCCTTATTTGCATATTTTAAAGAAACAAATATGAGTGAAAGTTTCTTTAAAATAGAAAAGACGTTGTTTGTTTCCTAGGAATGCGTATGGGATAATGAGGTTGTCAGTTCTTATTTTTAAAGAAAAGGGGAGAAAACAATGCAGTATAATTTTGATGAAATGATCGACCGCAAAAACACCAATGCGATGAATACCGATGGGTTTAGGGAATATATTTTTCAAGCGCCTGCCAGTATGCAGTTTCCTTATGATGATGACAAGTTTGTTCGCATGTGGGTTGCAGACATGGAGTTTGCTTCGCCGCCGGAAATTATTAGTGCGATCAAAGAACGTTTGGACAAACGGATTTTTGGTTATACGAAGGTGTTTGATCCGGAGTACTACCAGGCTTTCGTTAATTGGACAAAACGCCAGTATGACTGGAGTTTCGCCAAAGAGCAGCTCGTCACTTCGCCGGGCATTATTCCTGCGCTGTATGAGTTGGTCGAATATATCTGCAAACCGGACGAAAAGATTTTGATCGTCACACCGTCCTATGCTTTTTTCAAACATGCCGCCGACTATAACAAGATTGAATTGGTGTGCTCCGCTTTAGTGAACGATCAGGGGTACTACACGATGGATTTCGCGGATCTGGAGGAAAAAGCGCAAGACGAGAAAGTGTCGTTGTGTATTTTCTGCAATCCGCACAATCCCAGTGGGCGGGTCTGGACGCCGGAGGAATTGAAACGGTTCGGCGAGATTTGCCTTAGCAACAATCTGTGGATCATCTCCGATGAAATCCATTGCGACTTGCTACGTAACGGTCAGGTGCATACGCCGCTGGCCAAAGTTTTTCCGGAAACGGACCGGATCATTACCTGCATGGCGCCGAGCAAAACGTTTAACATGGCGGGCTTGATGTTTTCAAACATCATCATCCCAAATGAAAATTTGAGGGAAATTTGGCGGGCACGTCACTATAGCTTTGAAAATCCGCTCAGCATTGCGGCAGCGCAGGCGGCCTACCAGCACGGCGAAGCGTGGCTGAAGCAGCTGAAGGTTTATCTGGACGGAAACTTTGCGTTTCTCAAGCAGTATCTGGAGCGCCATTTGCCGAAAGCGGTCTTTCGTATTCCCGAAGCGACCTATCTTGCCTGGCTGGATATCGGCGCATATCTGCCTGATGAAGAAAATATGCCGCTCTACTTTGCCAATCAGGCTGGCGTCTTGCTGGAAGGCGGAAATATGTTTGTCGCCAATTCAGACGGTTTTATCCGGCTCAATCTGGCCTGCCCGCGCGCTGTTTTAGAAGAGGGCTTGAAAAGAATTTGCGCCGCGCTGAACAAGGCGGAGTGAAAAAAAGAAGGAGCGGACGCCGTTTTTAGATGGCGTCCGTTTATTTTTTTTATTTGGGGAAAAATGAGCGAAAAAGAAGCAGGAATTCGCTCTTGCGTTAGAGAAAAGGTGAAAATACAAAAGGGATTATTTGGAAAAACAAATAAGACGGCACGAAGCTGTCGTACGATAGAGCAAGCGGATCGATGAGCTGAGCGGAAAATTCTAAGAGCGCAAGCGAAAGGAGAGCATCATGAATTTTTTGGTCAATATCAAGGTGGGAAAGAAAATCGGTTTGTTGATTGTACTGGCAGTCTTCTTCACGTCTTTGATCGGCTATACCGGCTACCATTATTTGCAGCAGGCCGACAGCAGCTTAAGTGGAATGTACAGCGAAAACCTGATCCCGACGGAACTGGCCAATGAGAACCGCGCGCATATCAATCGCGTATCGGCGGATATCCTGGAACTGATGCTGACGACTGATGATGCACGCAATGCGGCGCTGGAAAAAGACATGACGGAGCGGGCAAAAGCATTCAATGAGAACATGACTGCGATCGAGAAGGCGAATCTTTCGGAAAAGGCGCGCAAGGAACTAAATGAGATGAAAGCAATCATTGCGAAATACCGCGATGCAAGAGCGCCGGTGCTCAAACTGGCCTTGGAGAATAAGAATGCCGAAGCGTATGCGATCTACGCGGTTTCGGTGGCGCCGCTCGCCGACGCCGCCGCGCTCAAATGCAAGGAATTATCGAAGGTCCTGGTAGACGATGCGGCGGAAGTGAACCGAAAGAATCACGAGGCGATGGGCAGCGCGGCCAAGATGATGTCGCTGACGGTGCTCGCTTCGCTGCTGGTGCTCTGCTTCTTCGGCTGGAACGTCACGCGGATGATCACGGGCCCGCTGGCTGCGATGGTGCTCTTCGCCAAGGAGATGGCGGACGGCGATTTTCGCGATAAAGCGCGCAAAGTGAAACGGCATGACGAGTTCGGCGATGTGGGCGATTCCCTGGCGGAAATGCGTTCAGAGCTTCGCCGTCTGATGACGGAAATTCATCAGTCAGCCGAACAGTTGGCGGCTTCTGCCGAGGAGATGACCGCGAGTGCGGATCAATCGGCGCAGGCGATCAATCAGGTGGCCCATTCGATCACCGAAGTGGCGCGCGGCGCTGCCGAACAACTCGGCGCGGTTGACGGCGCGCGATCCTCGGTCGAAGAAATGTCGCTCAATATTACGCAGGTTGTCAGCGGCGCATCGGAAGCGAACCATAAGTCGGCCGATGCGAACAAGAAGGCCAGCGAAGGCATCGAACTCGCGGATCAGGCGATGAACCAAATGTCGCTCGCGGAAAAGACGATCCGCGAATCGGCCGAAGTCATCGGTACGCTCGGTGAACGTTCGAAAGAGATCGGACAGATCGTCGATGCGATCGCGGGCATCTCCAGCCAGACGAACCTGCTGGCGCTGAACGCCGCGATCGAAGCGGCGCGGGCCGGTGAACACGGACGCGGTTTCGCGGTCGTCGCGGAAGAGGTGCGCAAGCTGGCTGAACAGTCGCAGCAGGCGGCCGAGCAGATCACGCGGATGATCGGCGAGATTCAGCAGGATACGGAAAAGGCGATCCTTGCAATGAATCGCGGCAATCAAGAAGTGAACCGCGGCACCGATGTCGTGAATGCATCCGGCAAGGCCTTCCACGAAATCGGCGGCATGGTGAAACTTGTTACCACGCAGACGCAGGCGATCTCGGACGCGATCGCGCATGTCGAGCAAAACAGCAAAACCATTGTCGATTCCGTCAGCCAGATCGACCGGCTGAGCAAGGATACGTCAGGCGAAGCGCAGACGGTATCGGCGGCGAGTGAGGAGCAGTCCGCCTCGATGCAGGAAATCGCTTCGGCCAGTCAGATTTTGGCTAAACTGGCGATGGGCTTGCGCAGTTCGCTGAACCGTTTCCAAATCTAAAGTCACTTGGAAAAAAGCCTGCAAGAACGGGCAGGAACCGAAAGATAAAAGGAAACGATAACACGAAGAAGGGAAGCGGGCCGATACGATCGACCCGCTTCCCTTCTTCGATTCTTCGTGTAAAAACATCCTACTTGATTTTGTTCTGTCGACAGTTAAAAGCGTCCTTCGCACAGTACGGCGAAGGACTCTTTTAAAATGAATCCGGCAGGAGTTTTTTTGCCGCATGGGGAACGTCTTTACGAAGCCGCTGGGCGTTAAAACGCAGCGAAAAATGAGCGCGACTGGGGGAAGAAGATTTGACGGACTATGCTAAGATGCTTGCTGCCGCTAAAGAGGGAATACCTGTACAGGTCATTACTTTGATTGGCTGTCCAAACGAGTTTGCCGAACAAATGGGGCAAACGCTCGTCCTTTATCCCGATGGTACTGTGGATGGCGTATTGATTGATGCGACGGTCACCGCCCAGGTGATTGAATATACACGTCGCGTCAGCTCAGATAAACCGGAGGTTTTTCAGCTGGAGCAAAACAGCGCATGTCAGTTTTTCCGGGAAGAATATAGCAGCAGCCGACGGGCGCTCGTTTTTGGCGGAGGACATATCAGCCTGCCGCTGGTGGAGTTTCTCTCGCGGATGGATTTTGCCGTAACCGTGGTGGATGATCGCCCCGAGTTTGCCAACGCGGCGAGATTCCCCTGGGCGAAAAAGGTCATCTGCGAATCCTTCACGCGCGTCTTGAAAGGCGATCTTGCGATCGATAAGAATACGGCCGTGATCATCGTCACGCGCGGGCATCGCTATGACCTCGACTGTTTGAAGGCGACGCTTGCGCAGGATTCCGGCTACATCGGCATGATCGGAAGCAAACGACGCACCGTCGGGATCATCGAACTGATCAGAGAAGAAGGATTTTCGGCGGAAGCGATTCGCAAGCTGCATGCGCCGATCGGCATCGATATCGGCGCGGCGACGCCGACGGAAATCGCACTGAGCATTGCGGCGCAGGTCGTGGGCGTTTTCAACGCCGCTTCGCTTGCTTCGCTCAGTTTGCAGGAGGGATGCTGATATGGACAGGACGATGCTGGAAGCGATCTGTAAAGCCAAGGCGGCCGGAGAACGGGCGGCGCTCATTACCATCGTTAAAACATTGGGCTCAACGCCGCGCAAAGCTGGCAGCAAAATGCTGATCTGGCCTGACGGAAGAAGCCTCGGCAGCATCGGCGGCGGCTGCGCCGAAGCCGATATCAAAAGGCAGGCGCTGATGGCGCTTGACAGTAACCAACCCTTTTTGCATCGGATCGAGATGCTCAATGATGTCGCCGCAAGTGAGGGCATGGTCTGCGGCGGCGTAATGGATGTTTTTATTAGTTTGATTTAAAAAGAGAGAACGATGCAATCCGATATTGTAAGCGGCCGAAGGAGAAGCGATTGCCGTCGGTCTGCTGTGGGAGGCGTTATTATGGCGAACCGTCTGGAAGAGGAGTATGCGACGGACATGAAAATTGAGCGGGCGGAGGCCGCGTTTGATCGGCGGCGTAAAAACGTGGGCTTTATCCTTGGTCCGGCATTGGCGCTGAGCGTTTATTGGCTGCCGTTTGAAGGGCTGGCGGCGACCGCGCATGGGCTGCTGGCTGTGATTGCCTTTGTTGCCGTCTGGTGGATTACCGAACCGGTGCCGATTCCGGTAAGCGCTCTTTTAGGTCCGGTGTTGGCGACGCTGTTTGGCATCGTCACGCCGAACCAGGCTTTTGCACCGTTTGCCAACCCCCTGATTTTTCTGTTCATGGGCAGCTTTATGCTGGCGACAGCGATGATGAGCCATGGACTGGATAAGCGCTTTGCATATGCCATTCTTTCGATGAAATGGGTGGGGTCGAGCCCGACGCGCATTATGTTGGCGCTGGGCTTGGTGACGGCGCTTTGCTCCGGCTGGGTAAGCAACACTGCGACCGCGGCTATGATGATGCCGATTGCGATGGGGCTGCTTTTGGCGATTAAGGATATGCACGCCGCGTCAGGACAGGGTGAATTGGATCTGCACAAATATAAATACGCTACGGGACTGATGCTGATGGCAGGCTATGCGTCTTCGGTAGGCGGCGTATTGACGCCGGTAGGAACGCCGCCCAATCTTATCATGATCGGACTTTTGGAACAGCTTGGCGCGGTAAAAGTGCCTTTTTTTGAATGGATGATCTGGGGCGCAGCGGCCATGGCGGCTTACTTTGTGATTCTCTTCCTCGTCATTAAGCGAATGTTTCCTTCTGAAGTCGATCATATAGAAGGCGCGGAAGAGTTGATTCGAGAACAGCGCGCGCGACTGGGCGCTTGGCGCAGGGGTGAGATCAACGCCGTGATCGCATTCGCGGTGGCGGTAACGCTTTGGGTGCTGCCGGGTTTTCTTGCGATGTTTCTTGGTTCGGATCATTCCATCCTAACGGCGTATAACAAGTACCTCTCGGAAGCGGTGGTTGCAATGCTCGCGGGTTTGCTGCTCTTCTTGCTGCCTACGGACTGGAAAGAACGGCAGTTCACCTTGACCTGGCCCGAAGCGGTCAAGGGCATCGATTGGGGAACGTTGGTGCTTTTCGGCGGCGGACTGTCGTTAGGCAGTATGATGTATACGACCGGACTTTCGAAATGGATCGGCGCGATCATTGTCGATTCGACCGGCGCACAGTCGCAATTGGCGTTGGTGACGGTTTTTGCACTGTTTTCGTTGTGCATGTCTGAGTTGACGTCACATACTGCAGCGACGAATATGGTCGGTCCGTTGGGCATCACCGTTGCTTTGGCGGCGGGGTTAAATCCGGTGCCTGTCGCCGTTGCAATCGCTCTTGCGTCTTCGCTGGGTTTCATGCTTCCGGTATCGACGCCGCCGAATGCGATCGTTTACGCCAGCGGCTTCATCCCCATCACACAAATGATCAAAGCGGGCTTTATTCTCGATCTTATCGGCATTTTTGCCATCACCATACCAATCGCAATTTATATTGTTCGCTGGGTCGGCTATTGAGTGAATAACGCTGAAAAGAGAACGGTCTTGCAAAATGCGAAGACCATTCTCTTTTCTTTTGGCAACGCTCATTTGAAAAAGACATTGACCGTTTTACGAATTTAAACTTCCTCTTTGCGACGTGAACGGGTATGCTTAATGAGAAAAACCGTTGCTGTAAATTTGTCAGGCGCGCAAGGATGTCTTGCAATGAGAGCAAGTAAAATTGTAGGATGTGTTGCGAATATGGAGCTGCGTTTATTGGAAACGTTTCTGATGGTGTTGAAGATAGAAAATATCACGCAGGCGGCGGAATAACTGAAATTCAGTCAGCCGACCGTGACGACGCAGATCAGAACGCTGGAAGAAGACTTTGGCGTCTTGCTTTTTGAGCAGGGCGGCAAGAAGCGGTATCGAAAAAGTCCAGGGGTCTTCCTCTATTTTTCTAATGGTAGACCCCTAGAGGTGCAAGAGATTGCTTCGGCCAGTCAGATTGGAAATGGGCTTGCGCGGCTCGCTGAATTGTTTTCAAATTTAGCTAAGAGCCTAAGGCACAAAAAGCTTCCTTTGCGGATCGCACAAGGGAAGCTTTTTGGCGTTGAAATTAACAAAAGGTGATCGCTTATACAAAGCTATGAAAAACGGCAGCACGCTTAGCCAAAAGCATGCAAACAATATTTTCCGTCAATGCGGGTGGTGGCGCAGCCGCCGAATAATACGCGCGCTTCGCCGTCTTTTGCATAGCGTTTCAACTTGACGATGTTCGGATTGTTTCGGGACGGGCCCTGCTCTACGGAAAAGTCGTTTTGCCATACGCCGTTCTTTATCAGATAGTAGCAAAAGGCGGAATTGCCCGAACCGGTTGCCGGGTCTTCGAGATAACCGTATTTCGGCGCGAAAACGCGCGTGCGATACTGGTGCGCACTGGAGACGGTTTCGCGGCTGGAAACGTGAACGATGTCAAAATCATTGGCTAAACAGAACAAACGGAGCCGTTCCTGATTGGGCTGCAGCGCGAGGCAATCTTCCAGCGTGCGAAGCGGAACGATCAGCGTTCGCAGACCGCCGTCGACAACCTGGCAGGACATTTGCGCATCAAGAGAGTCTTGCCCGACGCCAAGCGCTTCAGCGATTGCGGAAGGGGAAAGCTGCCTTTCTAAGAACGCTGGCGGCGGAGCCATGATGTAAACTGCGTTCTCTTCCTGTATCCGGTTAAACACAGAAAGCGTTCCCGCCTGAACCGTAATGAACACTTCGCTTTCGCTTTGCAGCTCAGGGCTGTTTTTCAGCAGATCGTACATGATTGCGATTGTGGCATGGCCACAAAAGGCGACCTCGCACTCCGACGAGTAAAAGCGCAGGGTTAACTGTTCTTTCTGGCGGCTGACATAGCCGACTTCATTAACGAAACCCTTCAGTTCCGCAGCGATCTTTTGCATGACTTCTGCGCTGGGCAGAGGGGCAGTGTCCAGATCTACGTAACCTGCCGGATTTCCGGAGGATAAGCCTGTCGTAAATGCATCCATCTTCTTAAAAGCAAACTCGAGCATATTGTTGTCCCTCCTTATTAAACGAAAAATCGATCTTCATCCGACAAATGCGCAGGCGGCGCCAAAAAGACAAGGCGTAACCGCTCGTCGTGCGTGTTGGATAAGCGGTGAACAACATCCGGCAATACTGCGAACGCATCGCCCGCTTTCAAGGAACAGCGTTCCGTCCAAGTTACGGTTGCTCCGTCCCATCTTCCAAATTCCATCTCGCCGCTGCCCTCTAGCACGTGGTATATTTCAGAACCGCTATGATGATAGTGCGCGCGTAAACATTTGCCGGGTTTTAATTCGGCAAGAATAAAAGCCGTCTCTCCGTCAATGATTGTCCGCAGTTGAACGTCTGTTTTTTCATCCGGAACCAGTTCTTCAAACAGGGTATGAATGTTCTTTATATGCATAAACATCGCCAGCCTTTCGGATAAATATTTGATTATGCGGCCGCTGAGTATATAATATAGCCAGTACATTCGATATGCAACAAGGCACCTTATTGTAATGTAGGCGGTAAAAAGGTAAGTATTGTGAAAGTAGAGGTGTTGGCATGTTAGCAGGTTGTCCGATTGAAACAACGCTATCGTTGCTCAGCGGAAAGTGGAAGATCCTTATTCTTAAGGAACTGATCAAAGGGCCTGTGCGTTATACAGCGCTGAATAAGAATATTACGGGCATCAGTAGCAAGGTTTTGACCCAACAGCTGCGGGAAATGGAAGAAGACGGACTGATTTTGCGCAAGATATTTGCCGAAGTGCCGCCGCGCGTTGAATATGGGCTGAGTGAAATGGGAACCAGTATGCTGACGATTTTACAGGAAATGCGGAAATGGGGACTGACGAAAAATACGCAGCAACCAATAAAATGTCATCAGTGCAGGCAGTGTGAATAAAACTTTGAAAATGGAATAGAAAGTAGTGATGAAATGAAAGGGAAAATCCGTGAAATAATTGGAGATGGATATGAAAGGTGTATCAATATCATATTTAATACATCGGAATGTAATGATTTTTGGTTCTATTTTTTGGATGAAAGAGAGTATGCAGAAAATGGGGAGGAGAACAGTCGATTTATAGTTGGACAAGATATTGACATAGAAATAAAAGTTGTCTTTGTAAATCGATATACGGTGGTGAGCGAAAGTGAAGTATTGGGAATATCACAACCTATAAAAAATTCTTCACATAGTAAAATAACTGCGCAAGTGATGAAGATTATTGATTCTTGGAGTACAGTCTGCGACATTGGACTAAAAGAAGATGTGTTGGTTGAGTTTGAAGCAAAAATAGGAAGTATCGAAGTGGGGCAGAAGATTTGTTTCACAGGTGAGTTGAAAATCGCATTTGAAGAAAATTAGGTTGAACTGGGTAAGTTTGTTGGATGAATTTGTCCAACAAAAAATGACGTGGATGGGGTTATCAATAGTTTTGTATTTTCCTAAGTGTGAGGTTTAGCAGAAGCGCAATTCAAAAAGGAATTCCCCCAAAAAATAGCCAAGCATCCAAACCTATCAAGCAATAAAATCAATTATTTCAGACCAAGAAAAAACACGGAAAAAAACACAAAAAGCCAGGCTGCAGAATTTGCATCCAAACGGCCTAACAAGAGACAACAACATAACCGCCCAAGCGAATCAATGGTTCACGGCATTACGTCGTGGGCCGTTTTTCATTTCTGCTACAAAAAAAGCATTCATTTGAAAAAGGCATTGACTCAATTAAGAACTTCAATTTCCTTTTTACGACGTGAACGGGTATGCTTAATGAGAAGAACCGTTGCTGTAAATTTGTCAGGCGCGCAAGGATGTCTTACAATGAGAGCAAGTAAAATTGTAGGATGTGTTGCGGATATGGAACTGCGTTTATTGGAAACGTTTCTGATGGTGGCGAAGATGGAGAATATCACGCAGGCGGCAGAACAGCTGAAATTCAGCCAGCCGACCGTGACGACGCAGATCAGAACGCTGGAAGAAGACTTTGGCGTCTTGCTCTTTGAGCGGGTGGGCAAGAAGCTGTATCGAACCGAAGCGGGAACGCGCCTGATCGGCTATGCCGAAAAAATGCTGCTCTTGCACGGCGAAGCGCAAGCGGCCTTGCAGGAGTTTTCCTATGACAGGGTGATCAAGATTGGACTGGGTACCGCGGTCGCGGCGCATACGCTCTCGCCTGTTCTGCAGGAATTTCAAACGCAGCTGCCCAATGTTGCGGTACAAATTGAACATTGTCTTGACGTTCCGACCGCGGTGAAAGGCGTGTTGGATAATTGTTTTGATTTTGCGATTGTCCACAAGGAAATTGCCAACAAACGAATCGTCAAATTCGATATCGTCGTCGAACCGCTGCTCTGGGTGGCCCGGCCGGATCTGCTTGCGAAATACGGTAAGGATGTCTGGCTCCACCCGTTCATCGCGCTCAAGCAGGGCTCCATCTACCGGGGAAAATACGACGGACTCTTAAAGGAAAACAAGAAACGGCCGGTTTTGGAATACAGCGATTCGGAAGGAATTCGGCAAGCGGCGCTTAACGGGCTGGGCGTCGGCGTATTGCCGGAAGTGCTGGTGAAACACGACCTGAGGGAGGGGGCGCTGGTCGCGTTCGAGGACGCGCCTTTGCTGACGATTGATTTTTCGCTGATTTTTCATCGGGAAAAAACATTTACGCTGCCGATCCGCACCTTGCTCGAAGTGCTGGCCCGGCACGGCAACAGGGAGAGCGGATTGCTCGAATACATGCGCGCGCATTAGAAAAGCAGGGGGTAAAATGGCTAAAATCGAAAGTAGTGAACCGGTTGCGAGAAAAGAAAAAAAGACGCTGCTGACAGGGAGTCTGGCGCATTTTATCCAGGATGGCTTTTCGGATATGCTGTATGTCTTTTTCCCGCTTTGGCAGGCGCAGTTTGCGTTGAGTTTTGCGGAGATCGGCTTTTTGAAGACGCTTTTTTCCGGCACGATGGCGGGCTTTCAGGTGCCGGCCAGTTCGCTTGCGCAGCGGGTCGGCTCGCTGCGCTTACTGACGGCAGGGATCGTTTTGACCAGTGTGACGGTCTTTTGCTGGGGTTATGCGGCAACGCCGCTGGCGCTCGGCGTTTTTCTGGTGCTTGGCGGTTTGGGTGCGAGTGTGCAGCATCCGATCGCGTCGTCTTTGATCTCGAATGCGTATGTCGGCGTAAGTGCGCGCCGGACGGCCTTGAGCACGTTCAACGTCGCAGGCGATATCGGTAAACTGGCGTTGCCGGGAACGGCCGCTTATCTGCTGCTGAATCACAGTTGGATGTCGGTCGGCCAGATGTTCGGACTGCTGGGGGCGGGCATTGCGCTTGTCATTATTTTGAGCCAGCGGAATGTACGGCAAAGCGAGGGCGCTATGCAAGCGAAGGCGGGCAAAGCATCCGGCGGCCGTTTGCGCTGGCGGGGGTATGAAGCGTTCTGGTCTCTGTCGACGATCGGCGTCATAGACAGTGCGACGCGGATGGGGTTCTTGACGTTCCTGCCGTTTTTATTGCAGGAAAAAGGCGCGGGCATTGCGACGATCGGTCTGGTGCTTTCGCTTATCTTTGCCGGAGGCGCGGCGGGAAAACTGGTCTGCGGGATTTTGGCGCTCAAGGTTGGGGTGCTGCGCTCTGTGATTGTGACCGAACTGATGACGACGCTGGGCATCTTTGCGATGATTCTCTTTCCTTTGCAGGCGGCGATCGTGTTTTCGCCGTTCATCGGCATTGCGCTGAACGGCACTTCATCGGTGCTGTACGGCAGCGTGCCGGAGTTGGTGACGGAGGAACGACGCCAACAGGCGTTCGCGGTCTTTTATACGCTGACGATCGGCTCCGGTGCGGTATCGCCGTTTCTTTACGGCATGCTCAGCGATTCCGTCGGGGTAAAGACCGCCGTCATTATCGTTGCGCTGGTCGCGCTGCTTACACTGCCGCTGACAGCGCCGCTGCGCAATAAAATTAGCGGCAAACGCTGATTTGTACAAAATCTGCTGCTATCCTCACGCACGGGACATGGTATAATAATGGAAAGAATTGGTTGTAAATGGAAAAATCCTTGTAAGAAGACAGGCTTAGCGCAAGAGCTGTATCGGATTAAAGGAGGATTATGGACATGAGCAAACATAATTTTCAGCGTGATGAAATTGAGCGGATTTACGGCAAAGTCAGCCCGTTTGAACTCAAAGACAAATTGATCGGTTTGGCAAGGGAAAACGAAGCGCATTCGCTGCTCGATGCAGGGCGGGGAAATCCGAATTGGACAGCGGCGA
The DNA here is from genome assembly GCF_030542965.1 of Azotosporobacter soli. Lineage (NCBI taxonomy): Bacteria > Bacillati > Bacillota > Negativicutes > Selenomonadales > Sporomusaceae > Azotosporobacter > Azotosporobacter soli. The sequence continues at coordinate 178,036 of NZ_JAUAOA010000001.1, read as the reverse complement.
CGCCGCGTGAGGCGTTCTTTCTTTTCGGCATGTTCGCGGTCGAAGAAACGCGCCGGGTTTGGGCGGATAAGGATCTGGCCGGCATGCCGAAGCGCGAGGGAATTGCAGAGCGGCTGAAGTTCTATCTGGAAAAGCATGCATCAATGCCCGGCGCGGAACTTTTAAATAAGATCGTTGCCTATGGCATCACGCTGAAAGGCTTCGAGCCGGATGAGTGGGTCTATGAGCTGGCGGACGGAATCATCGGCGATAATTATCCGCTGCCCAGCCGCATGCTCAGGCATGTGGAAGCGGTTGTGCGTGACTATCTGGAGCAGGAATTGTCGCTGCCGGAGCGATCCGGCGACAAATTGAGCCTCTTTGCGGTCGAAGGCGCGACGGCGGGCATGTGCTATATCTTCGACAGCCTGATTGCCAATAATATCTTTGATAAGGGCGATAAGATCGCGCTGATGGCGCCGATCTTTACGCCTTACCTGGAGATTCCGCATCTGCCGCGCTATAACTTGCAGGTGGTCGAGGTGCTTGCCGACGAGATGACGGTCGACGGCATCCATACCTGGCAGTACCCGCCGGAAGAAATGAAGAAACTTTGCGATCCGTCGATCAAGGCCTTGTTCATCGTGAACCCGAGCAACCCGGCGTCGGTGGCGATGAAGCCGGAAACGGTGCGCCAGTTGCGCGAGATCGTGGAGACTCATAACCGGGATCTGATGATCATATCGGATGACGTCTACAGTACCTTTGTCGATGGCTTTCAGTCGTTGATGGCAGAGCTGCCTTATAATGCGATCGGCGTGTATTCGTTTTCCAAGTATTTCGGCGTAACCGGCTGGCGGCTGGGGACGATTGCCTTGTATGAAAACAATGTCTTTGATAAACTGCTGCGCAATCAGGCGGAGGACAAAACGCTGCGCGCGCGAAAACGCTATGAGGGCCTTTCAATTGAGCCGGACAGCATTCCGTTTATCGAGCGGATCGTGGCCGACAGCCGTCAGGTCGCGCTGAATCATACCGCCGGGCTTTCTACGCCGCAGCAGGTTCAGATGGCTTTTTTCTCGTTGTTTGCGCTCTTGGATAAGGAAGACCGCTATAAGAATTTGACGAAAGATATCTGCCGCCGTCGCAAGAAGCTACTCTTCGACAGCTTAGGCTTGAAGCTGCGACAAGACCAGCACGACGCGGCCTATTATACGCAGTTTGATCTTTTGGAATGGGCGGCGCACTATTATAATAAGGAGTTCGCCCACTATCTGCAGGCGAATCATAAACCGGTCGATATCCTGCTGCGCTTGGCCGAGGAATTTTCCGTCGTCTTGCTGGGCGGCAACGGCTTTCATGCATCGGAATGGTCGATACGGATCTCGCTGGCGAACCTTACGGATGAAGCCTACTCCCATATCGGCGATGCGATCGGAAAAATATTAAAAGAGTTCGTTGCGAAATGGGAAGAAGAGAAGCGGAGATAAGAAAAGATAAAAAAGTTGTCGCGAAAAATAATTTGCGGCAACTTTTTTATCTTTATCGATTTGCATCTGATAAACAGCAATTTATATCAAAAAAATAAAATTCGCTGCGTATATAATAAGAAGAGATGCAGGAGGTTGGAGGATGAAATTTTTAGAGGACACGAATCGAATCGTAACGTTCATTGAGAGCAATCTGGACGACGATATTTGGCTTGACGATATAATGCAACTGACGCGGCTGTCAAAATTTCATTACAGCCGCATTTTTAAAGCGCTTACCGGCATCACGCTGAGCGAGTATATACGGCGGAGAAAGCTGAGCCGTGCGGCTCTGGATTTGGTGGAAACGAAAAAAGCGATTATCGATATCGCATTTGCCTGCGGCTACGAATCGCAAGCCGCGTTCACCAGAGGTTTTAAAGCGATGTATGGTTTCACGCCCAAAGCCTATCGGGTAAATAAAACGCATTTTGCCAATTTGGATCAAGTGATTTTTAACGAGGCGATACTCAGTCTGAAAAAAGGCGAAGACAGGATCGAGCCGATTTTTATCGAGCGGGGAAAAATAAATATCGTGGGGCTGCAGTATAGAGGCGATAATTCGAACCGGGAAATTCCGAAGCTTTGGAGCCGTTTGGCGTTGCGCATGGCAGAAATAAAAAATGCCGCAAATTCCAACTTCAGCTATGGCTTTGAAACATATGGCGACGATCGCAAAGACAGCAATGTGTTAACGTATGTTGCAGGCGTGGAAGCGGGCGCGGAAGACCCACTGCCGCCGGGCCTGGTTTCCGTCGAAATTCCCGCGAACCAATATGCGGCCTTTCCGATTGCCGCGATTATTGAAGAGGTTCCGAAAACGATTCGACGGATTTATGGCGAGTTGTTGTTTGCGTGGAAGATTGAACCCTGTGGCGATTATGATTTTGAGCTGTTTGACGAAACGTTCATTCCCAATGATGCGGCTGCGCGATATTACTTGTGCATTCCGATAAAGTAGAGAAGTAATGATTATATTTGACGAAAGAAAGCGGTGACGGCAATGCAGGATAGCAAGCAGATTATGCAAGGCGGATTGAGATTGATGGAACTGGCGGCAACGATGCTCTGTAGTTCGCTGGCCTATTACTTTTCGACCGGAGTCTATAATAATTGGTTGCTGACGTGGTTGGCGCCGCTTCCGCTTTTGGTATATACACTGCGGGCATCCACGCGCTGCAGCGCGTTGGCCGCGTTTGTCGTTTGCTTTGCGGGCTTTTCCAATGTCGTCTTTGCCTATGCGCAGACTATTATTCCCGTCTCGTTTCTTGTTTACGGAAATCTAATAAGCGCCGTTGCTTTTACAAGTTTGGTCATGTTGTTTCGTTATCTGGCATTACGTAAAGCACACTGGATAGGGAGTTTTCTTTTGGCCAGCGGTTGGACGGCGTTTGAGTGGATCGTTGCACAATATTCAAAGGCAGGGACGATTGACAGCATCGCGTATACGCAGGTGTTTAATTTGCCGCTGCTCCAAATTGCCTCGATCACGGGAATCTGGGGCATATCCTTTTTGCTGCTGTTGGTTCCGTCCGGTCTTGCCTTAGCCTGGCATTACCGTAAAAACAGAAAAATATGTTTGCAGGCGAGTTTGATTCCATTATGCATTCTTCTTCTTACGCTGCTGTTTGGCATCTGCCGTTTATCCGTAGCGAACCAAGGGCCGACAGTGAAAATCGGCATGGCGTCGATTCCGGTGAAGGTAGAAGATTTGCTGTCGCGCAAACAGCCGCAACGTGCGGACGAGATGATCAGCCAATATATTGCTTGTGTGGAACGCCTTGCGCGCTCCGGCGTCAAGCTAGTCGTGTTGCCGGAAAAAATTGCCGGTTTGAATCTGAATGAGCGGGCGCAGGTGTTGGATGTCTTTGCTGCGGCGGCCCGCCAATATCAGGTCGCGCTAATTGCAGCGCTGGATGTAGAGCAGGACGGGCGTTTTTACAACACGGCCTATTTGTTTTTGCCAAGTGGGGGAAATGCGTTGCGCTATGACAAGCAACATTTGCTGCCGTTTTCCGAAGGAAAATATACTGCGGGGGAAAAGCTTGGTGTGAGCGTGCAAAAAGACGGCGGAGTCTGGGGCGTTGCCATCTGCAAAGATATGGACTTTCCAGAACCGAGCCGTGCCTATGGCCAGGCGGGGACGCAGCTCTTGCTTGTGCCTGCGCTCGATTTTAAGACCGATGCGTTATTGCATGCGCGCGTTGCGATTGTGCGCGGCGTTGAGTACAACTATGCGGTGGCGCGCGCTGGGCAGTGGGGCTTGCTGAGTCTGAGCGACAACAAAGGGCGCATGCTTAAAATGATGGAGAGTAGCGGTGATGAGGAAGCGGTACTGTTGGTAGGCGAAGTGCAACTTGGCCAAGGGCAGTCGCTCTACAGCTGCTGGGGCGACTGGTTCGCCTATTTTTCCGCGGGGTTATTTGTTGCATTGCTTGTTTTCTTTCTTCAATTGAAAAAAGAAAACGGTGAAGTGGAGTAGTGATTGGATAAGCGTTGCTTTTAAAAAAGCGAAGAATATTTCTTATGAAATCAGGTAAGACAAGCTTGAAAGGACGTTTCTAAGTGGAAACGTCCTTTCTTGCTATAAAGGAGTGAGGCGAAAATTGAAAAACGTTCTGGTTACTCTTGGTGGAAGATGGCGAATTAGATATAAAACGATGGAAGGAAATGGGAAAAAGAAGGGAGAAGTAAATACAATGCGATAAAAGGAGGCGACAGCAGTGGACAATAAGGGACAGGTCGGCTATCCGCGGGGCATGTTCTTCCTGGCAGGCACGGAGATGTGGGAACGGTTCAGCTACTATGGCATCATGTCGGTGCTGATTTTGTATTTAACGAAAGGGCTGGGGATCGATGACGCGCAGGCGGGACTCATTGTCGGCACCTACATTTCCTTTACCTGGATGTCGCCGGTGCTTGGCGGCTGGTTAGCGGACAATTTGCTGGGGCAGGTTAACGCGATCAAGTTGGGCGGTTTGGGTATCTTCGTCGGCAATTTGATTTTAGCGTTGCACAGCGATGGACTGCTGACTTTTTTTCTTGGCTTGGCGTTTATCATTTTGGGGACGGGGTTGCTGAAATCATCGATTTCGATTCTGGTCGGCATGCTGTTTGAAGACGGTGATCCCCGCATCGACAGGGCGTATACGATCTTCTATCTCTTTATAAACATTGGCGCGACGCTGTCGGCAGGCATCAACGAAATTGCCGAACGCAGTGAAAACTGGAGCATTGGGTTTGCGCTGGCGACGGTGGGCATGCTATTGGGACTAGTCATTTTTTTGCTTGGACGCAGGCAGTACAAAGGGAGCGCGCGGATTGAAAGCAAAGCCGCTTTGTATGAAAAAAGCTACGGCGTAGCGAACAAGCTCTGGCTGGCGACGGGATTTTTACTGTTGCTGCCGCTGATCGTATTTTTCTTCACGACGCCAGCGGTGACAAACTATTTCATGCTGCTGGTCAGCATCGCGGTTATCGCGACGATTGTCTGGCAATGGAAGCGGCATGAAAGTCGGCGTGAACGCGGCGGAATCCTGGCGATTTTGGTGTACGTAGTATACCAAATTGCTTACTTTTCGCTCTACCAACAGGTCAGCGATACGATCATCCTCTTTATGGACCGGGTCGTCGATATGCAAGTTGCCGGAATCAGCATTTCCTCGGGCGCAGCCAGTCTGCTGTTCAATAGTTTGTTCGTTATTGTATTAGCGCCGCTCTTGGCTACGCTGTACAGCTGGCTTGGGAAAAGGGATTGGGAACCTTCGACGCCGGTTAAGTTTTTCCTCGCCTTGTCGGTCATGTCGCTCAGCTTTCTCGTGTTCGGATTGACGGCCCAGGGAGCGGTCACGGGTGCAAAGGCATCTATTTGGTTGGTCATCTTGGGATTCTTTATTTTTACGATTTCTGATGTTTTAAGTGGGCCGATCAGTCTGTCTTTGATTGCCCAGCTTGCGCCGAAAAATATTAGCGGCTTCATGATGGGATCGATGTTTTTTTCGATGGCGGCGGGCGGTTATGTATCGGGGCTGTTGACCGCGTGGGTGGGCGGCGATGTTGCGCCCGGAGCGAGCGTGGAAACCTATGCGCAGCTATATGCAACGCTTTTCTTATACTGCGCAGCAGCAATGCTTTCGGTGGCGCTGCTCTATCTCTTTGTTGTGCCGTTTTTGAAGCGGATTCATCATTTGGCGGCAGGTGAAACGGCGGAAGAGGAAAAACAGGATACATTACTAGAGTGATGTTTTGTAAATTTAAGGAAAAAATAACGAAAAAAAGAAAGGAATTGAGGTATACTGGGAGAAGGCGGCACGGCCGCAAAAGGCAAAGGGGGCGACAACTGATGAGTTATGGATTGACAACGAATCAAATCGCGGCGTTACTCGGCGAGGATGCGACATTCTTGCTCGGGTTTTCCGCGCCGAAGATTGCGAAGACGATGCTGAGAACGCCCGGCCCAACTTTTTTGGAAGATGTGTTTACCGATTCGGACCGGAACAACCGGGTGATTGGTAATTTGGCGCGTTTGTATCAGTCAGGGCGCTTGGGCGGCTCGGGTTATTTGTCGATTTTTCCGGTTGATCAGGGGATTGAGCATTCGGCGGGAGCGTCTTTTGCCGCCAATCCGCTGTATTTTGACCCGGAGCATATTGTCCGCTTGGCGTTGGAGGCGGGCTGCAACGGTGTTGCGTCGACGCTCGGAGTTCTGGGACTGGTGTCGCGGCGCTATGCGCATAAGATCCCGTTTATCGTAAAGATTAATCACAATGAATTGCTGACTTATCCCAACAAGGCGGATCAAATCTTGTTCGCGTCGGTGGATCAAGCTTATGAAATGGGCGCTGCCGGAATCGGCGCGACGATTTATTTCGGTTCGTCGGAGTCGGGGCGGCAAATCGTTGAGGTTAGCGAAGCGTTTGATTATGCGCACCAAAAGGGCTTGTTTACGATCCTTTGGTGCTATCTGCGCAATCCGGCTTTCAAAAAAGACAAAGACTATCACGAATCGGCGGATTTAACCGGGCAGGCGAATCATTTGGGCGTGACGATTGCCGCCGACTTGATCAAACAGAAGCTGCCGACCAATTTCGGCGGCTATACGGCGCTGAACATGGGCGACAGTAGCTACGGAAAATTTGACCAACGCATGTACAGTGATCTGCTGTCGGAACATCCGATTGACCTGGCGCGTTATCAGGTGCTCAACAATTATCGGGGGAAAATCGGCTTGATCAACTCAGGCGGCGCATCCGGCGAAAATGATCTGGCCGATGCGGTGAAAACCGCTGTCATCAACAAGCGGGCCGGAGGCAGTGGATTGATTGCCGGGCGCAAGGCGTTTCAAAAACCGTTTGAAGAAGGCGTGCGTTTGTTGCAGGCCATTCAGGATGTGTACTTAAACCCGGAAATCACAATTGCCTGATGAAAAATGAAAAGAGCAAGGTCGGAGAAGTCCGAAGCCTTGCTCTTTTTTACAGTGCGTTAAAAATAGGCAAAGTATATGAAACTGGTCGAGGTCGCGCCGTTTGGCGTGCTGAACGCTGCCGAACGCTGCGCCAAAGTTGTGTTCGATAGAGGCCTTGCGATCTGATCGCGTCAGCATTCATCCGAATGACGATAACGAAACCGTGTGACAAATGAGAGTCAAAAGTACGTAGATTACTTTGCAGGCCAAATCTGTTTTTGGTCATTAGCACCGTTGCCAAGGATAAAAATTTCGTCAATGGTTTCAGCTTTTGTGTCATACATGATTTCAAATGCACGGTTTGGGTGAAGCCATGAGACGATGCTGTAGCGGGGTGTTATCAACAGTCGCGTTTTGTTCAGCTCAGCACTGTACCCGGAAAAGCCCAGCGACGAACTAAATACATCGCCTGAAATATAAACGATATTATCGGATACAGTTATGCTACTTACATTTAGTGATTCTATAGGCACAGCAAATCCAAATATGAAATTGTGATAGAGTTTTGCCATAACGAACGGAACAAGAATAACGAATATGGCACATAGAATGACGGTTATCATCTTTTTCATAGCAGCGCTATCCCTTCAATCTCCCAGTGCTAAGATAAATTCAACGTATGTTAAATTAATCCTGTCAGCATAGAACTGTCTTTTTGTTCCATTGCATTACAGACCACTATTTCCTATAGTAAACTGTAATGCTGTTTGAAAAGGTTTAGGGGCTGTCTCAAAATAGTTATGATCTATTTTGAGGCAGCTTCTTTTTCTTTGTAAAAAAATAAAAGCGTTTTCGCTTGACAAGTTTTTGCATTGAGGTTAATATAAGAAAAAATACTAAACGATAATTATTATTAATTATAAGTAAAGGGAGTGAATAAAAATGACGGCTAAAGTTGGCGAAAAAGCCCCGGATTTTACAATGACTACTACGGAAAATATCGATACGCTGGATCACGTGGTGCAGCTTGGCGATTACCAGGGAAAATGGTTGATTCTCTTTTTCTATCCGTTGGACTTCACGTTTGTCTGCCCGACCGAGATCAGAGGCTTCAATTCCCGGATCGAGGAACTCAGAGCGCTTGGCGCGGAAGTACTCGGCGTAAGTACCGACAGTGTTTATTCGCATCGCGCGTGGATCAAAACGTCGCAGGAAGAAGGCGGACTCGGCGAACTGCATTATCCGCTGGCGTCCGATATCACGAAGCAAGTCGCACAGGATTACGGCGTGTTGATTGAGGAAAAAGGGATTTCGCTGCGCGGTCTCTTTATCATCGACCCCGAAGGCGTTGTCCGCTATCAGGTGGTAAGCGACCTGAATGTCGGGCGCAGCGTCGGCGAGATCATACGCGTGCTGCAGGCCTTGCAGACCGGCGGTTTGTGCCCGATCGACTGGCAGGCCGGTGAAAAAACGATCTGATTTATGCGTGAAAGCATCAAAGCGTAGAAAAGCGAAAAAAAGAAATGAGGAGGAATAAAAAGATGAATGAGAAAAAGAATGAAAACGGGATACTGGATTGCAGTACGGCGGGCCAAGGGTTTGCCCGTACTGATGGGATAAAAATCGCAGCGGAAAGTTGTGGTTTGCCGCCGCGTGGTTTTGCGGTGAACGAGCAGGAGACTAAGCATGCGATACAAGATTGCAGCACGGCCGGGATGGGCTTTGCAAGAACGGATCGGACGAAAATTGCCGCAGAAAATTGCGCGTTTCCCGGCAGAGGTTTCGCGACCGTTGATCCTGGTAAGAAAAGCGAGCAAGCAGAAGCCGTAGCGTTTGAGTCGGCACTCGAAAGCTAGTCAGTATATGATGCAAATTGGCGGCTGCGGATAACGTATCCGAAGCTGTTTGAATAAGAGGCCGGGAAGATTTCAAAGTGTATGAAATCTTCCCGGCCTCTTTAAATGCGAGCATTTATGATTCTTTTGTGCAGAGAGGTGCATCGTTGCAAACCGGCACAGACAGTCGGGAAGCGGGAAAACATAAATTGCAGAGCGGAACCAGGAAGAGATAAAACGCATAAAGAATGAAACCGGAGTCGACCGACAACGCGGCGGCCGGAAAGGCGCCGGCGATGTTCCAGGGGATCAGCGGCGAAATGACGATGACGGTGTTCTCCAGGTCGACCGCGAGGCGATAGGAGGAAAGGCGGCGTGCAGCGTAACTCTTGTGCAGGAATTGATGCGTCAGCATCACGGCCAGCGTCTGATTGCAGCTAAAGGACGCGGTGATTATGCTGGCGAGGATCGTGGAAGCATAGAGACCGATTTTGTCGCCGAGCGTGGCAAACAGTTCCTCCAAATCGCGCAGAAAGCCGGTTCCGGAAAAAATGCCGGAATAGGCGGAGGAGATCAGGACGATCAAAGCGACGTTTAGCATCGAGTACAGGCCGCCGCCCTGGATGATGGCGGCAAACGGGCCGCCGCCTTCGACGCGGTAGCCGCTGACAATGTATTGTAGCATTTGCTCCGGCGAAATTCCCTGAATGAAGATTGCGATCAAAATGCCGCAGAGGATGCTGAGCGCCATCGACCGTTTCACGTCGACCTTGAACAAAGTGAGCAGCAGAATCAGCAGCGCGGGCAAGAATACGATCGCATCCAAACGGAACATTTGCGTGATTTCATGGGACATTTGATCGTTGTAAAAATGCAGCGGCGAAAACTGCGAGAGATATGCATAGGCTGCGAGCGAGAGCGCGAGCGGCAGCAGCGTCGTCTTAAGCATGTTCTTCAGATTTAAATGCAGCTCGGTTTGCGTCAGCGCGGAAACCAGATTGGCGCTCGATGATAACGGGGAACAACGGTCGCCGAAATAAGCGCCCGCGATGATCGCCCCGGCGGTCATTGTGGGGTCGGCCTGGCCGCTTTGCGCAAGCACCATCAAGACGACGCCGATCGTCCCGACCGTGCCGAACGATGTTCCCAGTAATGCAGAAACAAGACAGCAGAGTACGAAAGCGGAGAGAAGAAAGTACTCTGCGCTCATGAAAGCGATTGCGTGATAGACGATGAAAGAAATCGTGCCGCAGGCGCGCCAGACCGCGGTAAGGATGCCGATCAGGAGAAAGATTTTCAGTACGATCATCGACTTTTTGGCAGCGTGCTGCATCATGCTGCACAGCGCGCTTAGCTTATGGCCGCGCCGCAGCGCCGCAAAGAGGAAGGCGGCAAGGCCGAGCAAAAGCGGCAGCAGGACCGTGATTCCCTTGCTGAGAGAAAAAAATAAAGAGCCGAAAAAAATAAAAAACGCGATACTTATATCCAATGCAATCACCTCATAGAAAATCTGCAAGCGCCAGGGGAACTCGAACTGGCGCTGCCGTTACTGACATGGTATCATCATAATCAGTAATGTGTAAAATTGAACGTTTAGATAAAGATGATCGACTGAATTGATGGAGGTGCGTATGGAATTTCGACAATTGCAGGCGTTTTCTGCGGTGGCGCGAAGCGCCAGTTTTACGAAAGCCGCTGAATTTCTCGGCTATGCGCAGTCCAGCATTACGACGCAGGTTCAATTGCTGGAGCAGGAACTCGAGATGAAACTGTTTGACCGTTTAGGAAAACGCGTGGTGCTGACCGAAAACGGGCGGCGCTTTTTGCCGTATGCCAAACAAATTTTATCGCTGGCCGAGCAGGCAAAAGGACTGAGCGCAGCGGCCTGCACGCCGCGCGGCACGATTACGATCGGCGCGCCGGAATCGCTGTGCGCGACGCGGCTGCCCTTGTTGCTGCAGGAATATCATGCGCGCTATCCAGCGGTGAAAATCATCCTGAAGATGGGCGCGTATAAGGAATTTCAATACTGGCTTAAGAACAACCAGATCGACATCGCATTCTTCTTTCAACGCAGTCTGCGTCATTCGGATTTTGTGATTAAGCCGCTGACGGAGGAGGAGATCGTCGCGGTTGCCAAACCGGGCTATCGCCGGTCCTGCGAAGAATCTCTCAGCCCGGCGGCGCTGGCAGGCGAGACGCTGATCTTGGGAGAACGCGACTGCAGTTACCGCGTGATACTCGAAGACATCCTGGCGAAAGAAAATATTTACCCGGAGACGCTCATGGAACTCGACAGCGTGACCGCGATCCTGCAATGCGCCAAAAGCGGTTTGGGGATCGCGTTCCTGCCGCGTTTTGTCGTAGAGAAAGAACTGGCGCGCGGCGAACTGGCCGATCTGAAATGGAGCGGCGAAGCGTTCGCGACGCGGGTCCAGATGGGGTACCACAAAGACAAGTGGATATCGTCGATTCTGAGCACGTTTATCGAGGTGACGGAAACGGTTTTTATAAAATCTTGTGGGGATGAACCTGCTTGCCTAACCAAGTAATTATTTTCGCTCGTTGGAGGAGCTAAGCAATGAATGAAAATATGAGAAATTCTACAGTTGGTGAAATTGTTGGGGGGATTCTAAATTCGAAATTGGGATATGGACTTTCGGACTGGTTTAAAGCATTGCAAAACAAGAAATTGAAAGAAATTAAAGATGAGGATATTTCTAGGCTTATTAGGCAAGGTGTAATCGTAAAGTATGCAGTGTTTGAAGCTACAAATAGACTGTTGGAAAATCCGACGATGGGGATATATGATGGGGAAGGACTAGCTGAGATATCTAAGTTAAGTCAAGAATTTTGGTGCAAAAATGATAGTCTTCGAATAAAGTTAAAAGCAATAATTTTTCAGTTGACTAACAATAATTTGCTTGAAAATTTTGAGTGGATGTCAGAGTCTTGCAAAAAAGAATTTTCAGTTAATCTTGAGACTTTGAAAACTAAACTGTTAGAATAATTAGGGCTTCAGGAAACAAAGAAAAGACTATTATGGCTATTTCTAATTTAGCAGAATATATTCAGGAATAGTTTAACATTAAAATAATGGAGAACTGAAATGACAAATTCTAGAGACTGTTGTCCTTGTTGTGGCTATCTTACATTACCGAAAAGAATGCACCCTCAAATGCCGCAATGGGATATTTGCGGCTTATGTCATTGGGAAGATGATGGCCAGACTGATAGAGATGCTGATAGAGTATATGGCGGACCTAATCAAAGATATTCCTTAACAGAAGCAAGAGCTAACTTTAAGAAGTATCTAATAATGTATTCTCCAGATAATGATACAAGGATAGTTTCTGGTGATTGGCCCGAAGAAATAGAGATTAAGAAATCTCTAATCAAATTATTCGAGGAAAGTAAGACTTTAAATAATCAATGCAGGGCGGATGAAATTTGGGAAGAAATAATTAACCTTGAAAACAAGCTAGATGAAATTACAAGTCTGAAAATCAACCAATTTTACAAGGAAAGGAATTTAGAGGACTGATAGGATTTTACAGAAGCAGCAATTCAGCCGTGAAGATGGCCGAATTGCTGTTTTTTTCATCTTGGATTGCAATTTTAAAAGCTGTGACAAGTAAATGTCATATTAGATGCTATACTGAAGAGGGTGATGAAAATGAAACTCAACCGCTTGTTTGAAATCACGACGGTGCTGCTTAATAAGGGAAGCGTGACCGCAAAGGAACTCGCCGACCGCTTCGGCGTATCGACCCGGACGATTTATCGTGATGTGGATGTGCTGTCGTCAGCCGGCGTGCCGGTGTATATGAGTAAAGGCAATGGCGGCGGCATAGCGCTGCTGGAAGACTATGCGCTCAACCGGACGATCATTTCCGATCAGGAAAGCGAAAGCTTGCTGTTGGCGGTCAGGACGCTGCAAGTGACCAACTATCCGGATGTGGATGTGATTCTTGAAAAAATGGGGGCGCTGTTTAAAAATGCGCCGCCAAACGATTGGATTGAAATTGATTTTTCCGCTTGGAGCAGTACGCCGAACGAGCAAAACAAGTTTAACGACATCCGAAAGGCGATGCTGGAGAGAAAGGTGATTCGTTTTGAATATGTAAACGGCGACGGCAAGAGGAGTTGCCGCTTTGCAGAGCCGGAGAAATTGCTCTTTAAAGGCTATGCATGGTATTTGATCGCGTTTTGCCGACAACGCCGGCAGCAGCGAATTTTTCGCATGTCGCGGATTAAAAATGTGGAAATAAGCGAGGAGAAATTTACGCGCTGCCCGCTTGCCGAAACGGCGTGCGAGGAGAATAAGGCATTTACGGAACCGCTTGTGCCGATAAAAATGCGCTTTCAGCCGCAGGTTCTGAACCGTTTGTACGACGAGTTTGACGATGCCTTTATCAGCAAAGAGGAAGCAGGCCATTACGACGTGACCGTCTCGTTTCCGGAAAATGAATGGCTGTATAATTATATTTTATCGTTCGGCGCTTTTGTCGAGGTCTTGGAACCGCCGCATATCAGAGCCAACGTTGCGGCGCGAATACGGCAAGCGGTGAAAATATACGAAGCGTAATTTAAATATGACATACAGTTGTCGTATTATCCTCTGTATAATTCTAAAAAAATACATTTTTACGGAGGGTATGAAATGAGCAGCGTATGTGGAGTGGATTGTACGAAATGTCCCGATTTTAACAAAGAGTGCGCGGGATGCGACGCACAGGCGGGCAAAGTTTTTTGGACCAAGTATATTGAGAAAGATTGCTGTCCGATTTTTAGCTGCGTAAAAGAAAAAGGTTATCCGACCTGCGGCGCTTGCGCGCAAGTTCCCTGTGATCTGTGGTTTTCGTTAAAAGACCCCGCCCGGAGTGAAGAAGAACATCAAAGAAAGATTCAAGAGCGACTTGTCGAATTGAAACGGGCTTGAGTTGTATGGACGATAAAACAAGGTCAACGGATTTGTTCTTATCCGTTGACCTTGTTTTATTGTCGCAGCTAATGGAGCTTTTTCTTATCCGCGTGAAAGGAGGCGATGTTCTTTGCGCTTTGCTATTTACTCGGTTATGATAAGATAAAAGAAAAAAATGCGCTGTATCCCATGCCGTCACCGGATGAAAAATTTGTAAGCGCCGGGGGAAAGCGAAGTGAAAAAACAGGGAGAGTGTGCAAGATGGTGCAAAGATATGTGTTTTCGTCCGGCCAGGAAACGATTACAGATTTTTTGACCGCGGAAGGGATTGTCTGCATCACGCCATGGGCGGATCAGTTTTTCTCTTTTCTGTCGCGCGCCTGTAGTTATGAAGAAGAGGGGCGGAGAATTAAACCGAGGATCGTGTTGAGCAGGAATCTGATCAAATCCAGGATCGTGGAACGGATCAGCAACGCCTATATAGTGCCGATCAAAAAAGTGAGAGTCGGGGAACTTCATTTTGAAAAGAACTTAAAATCGCTGATCCCTTTCTGCCGTAGCGGATGGCATGTATACATCGATGTGGAAGGGGAAAGTGTGGGCTATGGAATCTTCCGTTTCTTCAGCGGCCCGATGGGCGATTGTGTAACAGATTCTCTGTTCCGTTCGGAGGATGCGGCGCAAGAAGATGTCGCGGCCGTCTGCATCGAGGTTCTCAGCGACTTTGAGTTGAAATTCAAAGGCTTCAAAAGGGAAATGATCATTGACTTCAGGCTGTGCGGAAGCGAAAACTCCAGAATGGAAGATGTGATAGGCGCGGCGGTAGAGGATATCGTCAGCGGCATCAAAGACCTTCGTGACAAGGAAATTTTGTGCAGGGTCTTTGATAAGATCTTCAAACTCTCAGTCGCGCAGGTGCATGGAACGCTTTGCGCAGTTGTAAAAGCGGATACGCAGATGCCGCTTACGATACTCGAAGACGGCATCTGGCTTCCGGAACCGATCGACATTTCAACAATTGCATTGGCGTTGCTTAAGGATATAACGGATATATATATGGACGAAAAATTCTACGGCTTGATCGACGTGGTTTTAGAAATGTTCAATATGGACGGGATCACGGTGATGGATACGAAAGGCCGTCTTTTGGCGTATAACGCGTTCGTTGAGGCGCAAGCGACCGCCAAGCGCGTCAGCGGCGGAGCGAGAAAAAGAGCGATGATGGCGTTGCTCGAAAGCGGCGTTCCGGAACTTGTCGGCGCTTATTTCCAGTCGCAAGACGGGCAGGTGATCTATAAAGGCGTGAAGCGCGATGCATAGATCTTAGGGGGTATCCGGTTGAAACGATGCGCAGCGCTCTCGTGCTTTTGATCATTGCGGGATCGTACGGCTTGAAATTGTCGCATTGAAGGAAATGAGTTAGAAATTAGACGAAAGCTGTCTCGGTGCGAAACTGAGACAGCTTTCGCTTTATCCCGGAACGTTTGAGCGGCGCGACGCTTAAACTACTGAGAAAATGAGTTAGCGGTCGCCGACTGGATTTTTAATGAAGGCAGAGATCTTTTTTATCGTGTAACGAAAAAGAAAATCGAACAAGAAAAGAAGGAAAAAAATGGGATAAAACGAAGTTCTTTAGTAATAAAAGCAAAAAAAGGGGGGCGACCATATCGCAAATACGGACAAACGCTATAGTTCCTTCTTGCAGGAAGCGATGGCTAAACGGTAAGAAAAAGTTTTTCTTTATTTAAACGAAGCGTTGTTCCTGCAGTCTGGCGGCGTGAGCGGCACCGGTTGCGGCTTATTGATGCTAAGATATGAAATTACGAAAAGGAGTGATACTGTTATGGCGTGGGTTTATTTGATTACTGCAGGATTGTTTGAAATCGGTTGGCCATTGGGACTGAAAATGGCGCAGATGGTAGAGGGAAAACAGGTAACCGGCATTACAATCGCGGTGATATCGATGGCGATTAGTGGTTATTGCCTGTTCATGGCGCAGAAAGACATCCCGATGGGCACCGCGTATGCGGTCTGGACCGGAATCGGCGCTGCTGGTACGTTTGTTTTGGGGATTATACTCTATAACGACCCGATCGGGACGCTGCGAATCGGGTCCGTACTCTTGATTATTGCAGGGGTGATCGGCTTGAAACTGGCGCATTAGAGGATGCGCTGGAAAAACTTAGATAAAGGAAGATAAAAAGGAGGAGCTGCCTCAGATCATTCTGAGACGGCTCCTTCTTTTTGGCTTTGTGCAAGACGGTTACGCTGCGCGCGTTCGTTGCTGCAGCAGAGAGGAACAGGCATACAAAGCCAGCGCTGACCAGATGAAGAAAAACGCGAGCCAATGTACGGTGCTCACCGTTTCTTGATAGAGGAAGACACCGGTCAGCAGCGATAACGTCGGCGAAATATATTGCAGGATGACGAGCCGGGATAAGGAAACGGTTTTAGCGCTCTTGGTGAAGAGCAAGAGCGGCAGTGCGGTCACGACGCCGCTGCCGGCCAGCAAGGCTGCGTTTACAAACGAGTCGTTAAATTGCAAAGGCGCTTGCAGCGACAAATGATATAAATAAAGCAAAGCAAGAGGCGCAAGCGTCAGCGTCTCAAGCGCGAGGCTGATGGACGAGTCCGTTTGCAACGTTTTCTTGACGAGGCCATAGAAAGCGAAGCTAAACGCCAGACTCAACGCAAGCCAGGGAATAGCGCCGTAGTGAAGCGTCAGGAGCAATACGCCGCTTCCTGCCAGGAAAAATGCCAGCGTTTCGCTGCGGCTGGGGCGTTCTTTCAGCGCGACTACGCCTACCAGCATGCTGACAAGCGGCGTGATGTACTGCCCAAGACTTGCCTCGATGATCTTTCCGTTAAGCACAGCCCACATGAAAATACCCCAGTTTGCGCTGATTAGTACGGCGGCAAGAAACAACGCACCAAAGGATCTTGGTCGGCGGGGCAGATCGTTAAGAAACGTAACGAACGCAGAAGTTTTGCCGCTAACGCATAGAACCGCCAACATAAAAACAAAAGACCAACAAATCCGTTGTGCTAAGATTTCGGCGGAGGATATGTGTTGCAGCAGTTTCCAGTAAACCGGCGTAAAGCCCCACATCATATAAGACAGTAGGGCATAGGCGATGCCCTCGTTCAGATGTCTTGTTTTCATCGAAGTCTTCTTTCTGTAAAAAAATCCGTGCCGCGTTACGAAACGAAAGCGACGACAAGGTTGATTATACTAAGTATCGTAAGAATACTCAAATTGGCAACACAAAGAGGAAGGGCGATTTTGTATCACGGAAAGGGCAATCTACCTTACTAGTGTATCAAAAAACGAAGCAGAGTATCAAATAAATAATATGAAGTCTTGAAGAGTGAGGAAACAAGCGCTGCTGCGCCGCTTCAAGCGAATGATACACCAGTTGGCACGCGATTTGCTTTAGTATAACGCAGTAAAGGAGGGGGAAAATGTGATTGGCTTAATCGTATGTACACATGGGAAATTTTCAGAAGAACTGGTAAAGGCGTCAGAGATGATCTTCGGCAAGCAGGAAAAAGTAAAATGCATAACGTTTGAACCGGGCGAGAGTGCGGACGGGCTTGTTGAAAAATATAAGACGGCGATAGCGGAATTGGGCGAAAAAGATGGCGTTCTTTTTGTCGTTGATTTATTCGGCGGAAGTCCTTACAATGCGGCGAGCCGGATTGTCGCGCAGCATGAGAACATGGACATTGTTGCCGGAGTTAACTTGCCGATGCTGCTTGAAGTTTATATGCCGCGTACGTTTATGGGGTTGCCGGATTTGGTGGAGACGGCCATGACGGCGGGGCGCAATGCGGTGCAATCATTCAGCGGAACATATGGAAACGTAGTGGAGGAGGAATTATAAGATGGAAATTTGTTTGACTCGCATTGACGATCGATTAATCCATGGACAGGTAGCGACGGTTTGGGTGAAGGAATCCGGCTGTAATAAGATCATTGCCTGCAGCGATGAAGTCGCCGCCGATCCCTTGCGCAAGACGCTGCTGCTGCAAGTCACGCCGCCGGGCATCAAGGCGTATGTTTTGCCGATTGACAAGGTGTTGGAAGCCTATAAAAATCCGAAATACAGCGATTTTAAAACGATGTTCCTGTGCACGAATCCAAATGATGTCTTGCGGCTGGTGGAAGGAGGGGTAGCGATTAAATCGGTGAATGTCGGCGGTATGTGTTACAAAGAAGGCAAGACGTTGATCTCCGGAGCCGTTGCGGTAGATGAAGCGGATATTGATGCATTTAAAAAATTACATGCAAAAGGAATTGAGTTGGAAGTAAGAAAAGTGGCCAGGGACAGCAAGGTTGATCTGATGAGTCTGGTATAAAACGATATAAATGGAGGGGTAGCAATGAGCGAGTTGCAAATGGTCTTATTGATAATCGTTGCGGCTATCACAGGTCTGGAAAGCGTAGTGGATGAAGGGCAGGGGCATCGGCCGCTGATCGCCTGTACGCTGGTCGGTCTTGTCTTAGGCGATGTTACGACGGGGGTTATTTTGGGCGGTACGCTGGAGTTGATGGCTTTGGGTTGGATGAACGTCGGTGCGTCGATGGCGCCGGATTCGGCGCTGGCCAGCGTAATCGCCGCAATTTTGGTCATCGTCGGCAAACAGTCGATCGGCGCGGGCATCGCGGTCGCAATTCCGATTGCGGCGGCGGGACAGGTGCTTACGATCTTTGTCCGGTCGGCGACGACGTTCTTTCAACATCTGGCGGATAAGTATGCCGAAGCCGGCAGTTGCCGGGGCATTGAAATGTGCCACCTGCTTGCCTGGACGCTGCAGGCGCTGCGCGTCGCGATTCCGACCGCATTGGTTGCGGCGATTGCGGGAACCGATACCGTTAATATGATGCTGGCGTCGATACCGGAAGTCATTACGCGCGGTCTGCAAATTGCCGGCGGATTTATCGTCGTTGTCGGGTATGCGATGGTCATCAACATGATGGAAGCCAAATATTTAATGCCATTTTTCTTCTTGGGCTTCGTGGTGGCTGCATTTACCAATCTGAATCTGGTTGCTTTCGGCGTAGTGGGAACGGTACTGGCGATTCTGTATATCCAGTTAAACCCTAAATACAGCGAAGCGACGCAGACCGTAGATGAATTGGATTTATAGGGAGGGCGACCAGAATGAGTGAAAAGAAATTAACCAAAGGCGATCTGTTCAATATGTTTATCCGTTCTAATTTTTTGTTGGCGTCCTTTAATTTTGAAAGAATGCAGTCGATGGGCTTTTGCGTGACCATGATTCCGGCGCTGAAACGCTTATATAAAGGCGAAGAATTAAAACAGGCTTTGAAACGGCATTTGGAATTCTTCAATACGCAACCGTTCATCTCGGCGCCGATCATGGGGATCACCGCCGCAATGGAAGAACAGCGCGCGAATGGAGCGAACATTGACGACGCGTCGATCAGCGGCGTGAAAATCGGCCTGATGGGGCCGCTTGCCGGTGTCGGCGACCCGATCTTCTGGGGGACGATACGTCCAGTTACCGCTGCGCTGGGAGCGTCGCTGGCCTTGAGCGGCACCATTCTAGGCCCGATCTTATTTTTCCTATCCTTTAACGTAATCCGGCTTGCGACAAAATACTACGGCCTTCAATATGGTTACACGACCGGAACGGGCATCGTTTCGGATATGTCCGGCAACCGTCTGCAAAAGCTGACGGAAGGCGCGTCGATCTTAGGGCTGTTCGTTATGGGCTGTCTGGTTTCAAAGTGGACCAGCATGAATGTGCCGCTCGTCGTCTCGACGGTCACCGGTGCGGACGGCAAAACGGTGGTCACGACGGTTCAGACGATCTTGGATCAATTGATGCCCGGCATGCTGCCGCTGGCGTTGACGTTCCTTTGCATGTATCTGTTAAAACGGAAAGTCAATGCGATTGCGATTATCTTCGGACTTTTTGCCCTGGGAATCGCAGGTTATGCGGGCGGGTTCCTGAAATAAAAATAGCTCATGGCGGAAACGTGCTGGAGAATGCGCTGCAACAGAGCATCCTTCGGCGCGTTTACGTGCTGCCCGCGTTGGCAAATGCAAAGGAGGACGCTATGTATAAGATGCTATGTTTGGACATTGACGGAACGCTTTTGAATTCGCGGCACCAGATTACAGAGCAAACAAAGGCGGCCATTGCAAAAGCGACGCAGGAGAAAAAAATTCCGGTTGTCCTGGTTTCAGCACGGATGCCGAAAGGGATGCGCTTTTTGGCGGAAGAGTTAAAACTCGATGCGCCGATGATTTGTTACAATGGCGCGCTGACAATCGGTTATAATGGAAAAATACTTGACGATCTTCGGATTGAGTCTCAATATGTAAAAGAAATTTATTTGCGCGGGAAAAAACAGGGTGCAAGCGTCAGTTTATATAGAGAAGATGAATGGTATAGCGACGAAGAAGACGCTTGGATCCGGCAGGAAGAAGAAATTGTTAAAATACAAGCGACCATCGGCGATTGCCTGCCGCTGCTTGCGATGTGGGGACGGCAAGGTTGCCACAAAATACTATGCATGGGTGAGCCGACAAAGCTCATCGCGCTTAAGAAGGAATTAACAGAGCTGTTTGGCGAGAAGTTGAATCTGTCGCTTTCAAAGCCGACGTATCTGGAAATTATAGCGAAAAATGCTGCGAAAAGTGTTGCGATTTCAGCGTTAATCAAGCAATATAAGATAGACCGTAGCGAGTTGATGGTGATCGGCGATAATTACAACGACATCGATATGATCCGTTATGCGGGGCTTGGGATTGCGATGGGCAATGCACCGGACGAAGTGAAACTGCAGGCAGTTGCGGTCACGCTGTCCAACGAAGAAGACGGCGTGGCGCATGCGATAGATACCTATCTGTTGTGCTGATTTAATAAAGTTGTTTATCATAACCACGGAAACAAGAGAAAAGTGCTGTAACTTAAGAGCGTTTTCGTGAAAAGAAAGAAGGGGGAATAAACATGAGTAATGAAAAAAATGTACCGCAAACGGCGAAAGAAAAGGCCGTGCGGTTTGCATTGGTTTTTGGCGTCGGCATCGCCGTCTTTATTGTTGTGACGGTATTACGGCACATGTAAGTTTTGCAAAGAGGCTGCGAAACGAACGGACAGGAGGCTGCGATGAAGATTTGTCTGGCGAGAATTGATGACCGGCTCATCCATGGTCAAGTGGTGATTGTCTGGGTAAAGGCGGTCGGCGCTGATAAAATTATTGCCTGCAGCGACGAAGCTGCTGCCGATCCGCTGCGCAAGGCACTGTTGCTGCAGATGGCGCCGCCCGGCGCGAAGGCCTACGTGCTGCCGATCGACAAAGCCATCGAAGCGTACAAAAATCCAAAGTATGCCGATTTTAAAACGCTCTTTCTCTTTACGAATCCGACTGACGTTTTGCGCATGGTGGAAGCGGGCGTGGCGATTACGTCGGTGAATGTCGGCGGCATGTGCTATAAGGATGGAACGATGCTGATTACCGGCGCGGTATCGGTCGGCAAGCAGGATGTCGCGGCCTTTAAGCAGCTTCATGCGCGAGGTATTGAACTGGAGCTGAGAAAAGTGGCGAGCGATAGAAAAGTCGATCTGATGAGCCTTGAATTGCCGTTTGGCGATGCCTGAATTTAAAGTGGAAAGTAGTGCTGTACATGAAAAGAATTGATAAAATTTATGCTTACTTGCATGAAAATACGCAGAAACTTTCACGGGAAGATTTGCTGGGCGACAAGGGGTTTGAAACGGGCGAAATGGCAGATCGGCTGGATATCTTACGCAATAATGTCAGCAAAGAGCTGCAGGAACTGCTGCGCGCCGATAAGATCATAAAAATAAAAGGCAGGCCAGTAAAATTTCTGGACAAAAGCGCTCTTGAAGCAGTGCTGCAGATAAAAATAGGCGAGTGTTGCGTAGAAGTGGACAGCGTCGCGCAGCTTTTGGCCGAAAAAGAAGACGAAGATCCGTTTCGCAATATCATCGGCGCGGAAATGAGTTTGAAAAATCAGGTCGAGCAGGCCAAAGCGGCGATCCTATATCCGCCGGTCGGACTGAATACGCTGATCTTCGGCCAAACCGGCGTCGGCAAGACGCTGTTCGCCAAAATGATGTATAACTACGGCAAACATGTCGGAAAATTTACCGACGACACGCCGTTCATTACCTTTAACTGCGCGGATTACTACAACAATCCGCAGCTTTTGCTGGCGCATATCTTCGGACACAGCAAAGGTTCGTTTACCGGCGCGGAGCAGGAAAAAGAAGGTCTGATCGAAAAAGCGAACGAAGGCATCCTGTTCTTGGATGAGATACACCGCCTGCCGCCGGAAGGGCAGGAAATGATCTTCTATTTCATGGATACCGGCAGCTACAACAAACTGGGCGAAACGGAACGGAAACGAAAAGCCAGCGTATTGATCATCGGCGCGACGACCGAAGATCCGGGTTCGTACATGCTAAAGACGTTTATGCGCAGAATACCGATCAACATCAGCATTCCTTCGCTCACGGAACGGACGATACAGGAGAAAATCGACATCATCAAGCACCTGTTCGTCAATGAGGCGCACCGGGTGAACAAGACGATCAAGATATCCGGCGAAGTCGTCAAGGCCTTGATCGGCAGCGTATCGTACGGCAACATCGGGCAGCTCAAATCCAATATCCAGCTGACCTGCGCCAAAGGATTTCTTAACAGCATCAACAAACGCAGCGAATGCATCGAATTGGATTTTAAGACGCTTTCCTCCGACATCAAGAGCGGGCTCTTTGAGATCGGCAGAAACCACAAGGAATTTGCCGAACTGGATCACATCCTCGCTGCGCCGCTTTTGGTGAGCCCGGAGCGCTATAAGGCGATTATCGAAGAGACGGAAGAAGTGCCGATCAACCTGTATAAGCTGATCGAAGACCGGATTAGCCTGCTGCGCGAAGAAGGGATGCCGGACAGCGGCATCAATCAGTTCATTATTGCCGAGCTGAACGGCAAATTGAAAAAGTTTTATACCACCTTCAACAAAGGCAATAAAGACCGGAACCGGATCTCGAAAATCATCGATAAGGAAATCCTTGATTTTGCCGAACAGATGAAGACGCTGGCGGAGACCGAACTGGCGCGCAAATACAGCGACCGCTTCATTTATGCGCTGAGCTTTCATTTGAGCCTCTTCTTCAAACGGCTGAAAGAAGAAAAATATGACGCCAAAGGCTGTATCAGTTCACTGGCGGACAGTGACGCGGAACTAAAGGTGGCTTTGAAGATCAAAGAGATTATGAGCGAGACATTCCAAGTCGAGGTGCCGGAGGCGGAAGTCGCGTACATTGCGATCTTATTAAAATCGGTCGATGAGGAAAAGGAAGATCCGGTCGGCATCATTGTCGCCGCGCACGGCAGCAGCACCGCCAGCAGCATGGTCAGCCTCGTGCGCGAGCTGTTGGGCGACGGCATGCCGATTTGCGCGGTCGATATGCCGCTGCACGTCAGCCCGAAAGAAATTCTTGAAGTCATCATCGAAAAAGTGAAAATCATGGACAAGGGAAGCGGCGTCTTGCTGCTCGTCGATATGGGCTCGCTCTACAAATTTGAAGCGACGATTATCGAAAAGACGGGCAGCAACGTGCGGACGATCGACATGGTCTCTACGCCGTTGGTACTGGAAGCGGTCAGAAAATCCAGTGTCTTTGATATGGAACTGGAGGAGATTTACCAGTCACTGCGCGCGTTCAAGGGCTACAATAACGAAGCGAGCGAAAAAAATGACGGGAACAAGGCGATCGTAACGGTATGCACGTCGGGCAAAGGGACCGCACTAAAGTTAAAAGAAATCGTGGAAAATGTAGTGCGCACGTTGACGACGGAAACGATCCAGGTCTTCCCGCTGGAAATCAGTGAGCTGGATAAAAAGGTCAGAGTGCTGCAGGAAAAGTATGAGGTGCTGGCGGTCGTCGGCGTGAAAAAGGCGAAAGTCAACATTCCATTCATCCCATTGGAGCGCTTAATCGACGGAAACGGCGAAGCGGTGCTGCGCGAAATCATCAAAGGACGGCAGCTGGAAATCTTACCGCAGCAAGAAAGCGTCGTGATCAAAGATTTGTGCGAAGAAAATCTCGCGCAGTTTCTCACGTTTTTGAATCCGCATAAAATCATCGGCTTGCTATTGAATTTTGTCGAGACCTTGCAGCGGGAACTGAAAGCGGAATTTGACAACGCCGTAAAGATTCGAATCGTGGTTCATATGGGCTATGCGCTGGAGCGCAGCGTCATTGGCGAAGACCTGAAATGCGAAACGGAAAAAGAACCGGTCGACGCAGAAATCAAACGGGCAGTCGATAAGACTTGCGAACTGTTCAAGGCGGCATTGAACATTGCATTGACGGAGGACGAGAAATACTACGTCGGCAAAATGTTGATGCCGGAAGAAAACTAAAGAGCAATACAAAAAAACAAGACTGTTGAAAAATACAGTCTTGTTTTTCGTATGCGGAAAAAATATGTCATACTAACTGTTTGGCTAGTGCGAAAAGCAAAGCAATTTGATACGATAAGAAGGGAATATGTGTAGCATTAATGAAAAAATGGCAGGGAGGCATAAACGATGAATATCGCGCAAGTCATGGCCGGAATTCCTTGGTGGGTTTATCTGGTTGCATTGATGATCGTTAAGATTGGCGTCCAAGCGTCACAAACGCGGGTGGTGCCGCTAAAAAAACTCTTTCTCGCACCGCTGCTTTTGGTTTTTCTGGCGGTGGAAAGTTTTTGGAATCAGGCGGTGCTTGGACACGCCAATGTGACGACCTGGATTATCGGCCTGCTGCTCGGAGGCTTCGGTGGCTGGATGGTTGCGATGCGACTTACGCTGACATTCGATCATGCGAACCGCCTGGTGAAGCTGCCCGGCACATGGAGTACGTTGATTATCATGCTGCTGGTCATTGCCGGTAAAGTCGGCGTCGGCTATGCGTCGGCGCTCGGGCAAGGCAGCGTGCCCAACACGCCGCTTTTGGCCGTCGTCTTTGCCGTGTCCGGCCTTTGCACCGGAATTTTGCTCGGTCGCGTGGCCGGGTATTTTCAGCAGTTTGCCAAAAGCAAGAGCGTTGCCTTAGAACTGACGCAGTGAAGATGCCCGATTGATAAGGACGATTTGACAGTAAGCAAAGGGAACGGTATAATCAGAGCAATCGATTGCACGGCAATGCGGCCGCGAGAAACCCGGAAGGGATTCTTGCGGCCGTTTTTTGCTTAACGGGGAGGCGACACAGGATGAAAGAAGCGCAAGAAGCGGTCGAACAGGAACAACGCTCGATCGTAAAAGAGATTATTGAGCAAGGTTTGCTTACGACATATTTTCAACCGTTGGTTTCCTTAAAGGGCGGCAAGGTGATGGGCGTCGAAGCGCTGACGCGCGGCTGGCATCAAGAGACGCTGGTTATGCCGAGTGTCTTATTTGAGCAGGCGGATCAATTAGGGCAACGCTTGCACTTGGATCGCCTTTGCCGCGATCGCGCATTTGCCGCGTTTCAAGCGAGGCAGGGCGAGGACTGGCTGCTGTTCGTCAACATCGATGCCAGCATCTTAACGGAAGGCGTCGTCGGTTCGGACTACCTGCTCGAATCCGTCCGTGCAAAGGGAGTGGAACCGGAACGCGTGGTCATCGAAATATCAGAAAATGGAAATCAAAGTCCGCTCTTGTTGGAACGTTTCATCGACCAGTATCGGCGGCATGGTTTCATGATCGCGTTGGATGACGTCGGCGTCGGCGATTCCAATTTTGCCCGCATCTTAATTGCCAAGCCGGACGTAATCAAAATTGACCGCTGCATGGTGCAAAACTTAATGCAGGACGCATACAAGCGGGAAATCTTTTCCGCCTTGGTAACGCTGGCGCGCCGTGTTGGCGCATTGACGGTCGCCGAGGGCGTCGAGACGGAAGAAGAAGCGATGGCGGCGTGGGAACTCGGCGCTGATCTTGCGCAGGGCTATTACTACGGCCGCCCGGTTGCCGCCGACAGGCTGCAGTGCGATGCGGTCAATGCAAAAATGAAAGAGACCGCTGCTGATTATCAACAATATAAGATCGAAAAAATTGCCCGGAGTTACGAACGACAAACGCAGTATAAGCTGGTCGTTGAAAAGCTGCTGCAAAGAATAAAAAGCTGCCAGCCCGACGATTTTAGCGCCGTATTGCGCAGTATGCTTTGCGAAAACTCGGTCGAATGCCTCTACGTATTAAATAGCCGCGGCGTACAGGTGACCGAAAGTCTCTGCCAGGAAAAGCTGGGCTGCAGCAAGCGTCTCTTCCAGCCGGCCACAAAGGGCAGCGATCAATCGGCAAAAAACTACTGCCTACACATCATGGCCGGACGGGAAATGTATGTCAGCGATCCCTATGTTTCCTACGCGACCGGGAATTTGAACCGAACCATTTCGCGCCTCTTTCGCGCCGCGGACGGCAAGGAGTACATATTATGCGTGGATTTTTATTTTAGTGAGTAGGAGAATCGGCCATATAAAGCGAAAAGCCCCGCCCAATTCCATTTCGGAATTTGGCGGGGCTTTCTTTTGCTTACTTGCTTAGTTGTAGAACTTTAAAGCTAATGATTTTTTCAAAAGCCAGGTACTCGAGGCTGCCGTCGATGCTATCTGTAAACGTATAGCAAGTGTTGCCGGTGTTCACCGTTCGGTTGTACCAGCTAACAAACGTCGTGACCTCGCTTTTGCTCACCGTGTATTCGCGCTCGCTGGAATCGCTCATAACGATGCGCAGTAGGACATTACCGCCAGGAACAGGCGGCGTAACTGCCTTGTTCGGCGTTGCCGCGGCTTCGTTCGAATTGCCGCTTTCCCCCGCAGCCGACACAGCGCTTACCACATAATAATATGTCGTACCGTTGGTTACGCTGCCGTCAACATAGGTCGCACCGCTAACGTTGCTAGCGATCGTCGTATACGGACCGCCTGCAGTGGTGGCGCGTTTGACGTTGTAACCGGCGGCACCGGTTACCGTCGTCCAGGAAAGAGACACCTGAGCATCGCCTGCGCTTGCGGTTAGATTAACTGGCGTTGGAATAAGAATTTTATTCGGCGTTGCCGAGGCTTCATTCGAATTGCCGCTTTCGCCCGCAGTCGCCACACTGCTTACCACGTAATAGTATGTCGTACCGTTGGTCACACTGCCGTCCACATAGGTCGCGCCGCTAACGTTGCTGGCGATTGTCGTATACGGACCGCCTGCAGTGGTAGCACGTTTGACGTTGTAGCCGGCGGCATCGGTTACTGCTGTCCAGGAAAGTGATACCTTTGCATCTCCTGCGTTTGTCGCCAGATTGGCGGGGATTGCGATAGGGGTGGTTGGTGTTGGCGTTTCAACAATGGTAATTTGACCAGAGCCACCTTCTCTTACGGCGCATACAATAATATACATTGGTTTAGGTAAGGTGTTTATGTCAGTAAAGCATACTTCGAGTGAGATGGAGTTTTTAAAAAATTCCATGGTTCCATTATCAAAATCCACTTCCATTTCAACAATGTCACCGATTGAAAACGGTTGGCAATAAGCAGCATCGTCAGGATATTTTGAACCTGCCGTAGCATTAACAAAACTGTTTCCTGCAACACAAAGACCGCGTTGTTTTCCTGGAGTGTTCCGTCCAATAAGCCAATAGCCGTCTAAGTTTGAATCAACGCTGGCAATGCCGAGTCCTGTTATAAGCCCATCATAGCGAAAAGCAAAGCGATGCTTTCCCGAACTGTACTGAACGTCATCGACGGAAGCAAATGCCCAATGTGTACCGCTAGTTCCTGTTAACGTCTTGCCGTCTGCGCTCAAGGAGCCGTTGCTATTTTTTAAGATGAGTTTTTGTTCCATTTTTCATTCCCCCAATCCATTTTAAATTCGGCGATCTATTCGGATCTCTTTCGCTAAAGCGTGTGTATCCTCTCATCGCTCGCAGTGGTATATCTTCATATCGCTAAGAATATTAAACGTTGGGAGCAGAAGATTGGAACAAAAATATTGCGAGAGAAACAAAAAAAGAACGATTCCCGTTCCTGCGTGAAGCAGAAGGGTGTCGTTCTTTTTGTTTCTGTGATGATAGGGCTATGACAGAGAACGTACCGGGCGGGCTTCGATGTAACCTCGCTCGCATACCGGCTCCAGTTGGAAACGCGGACTCTCTTCATCCGCCCATTGAAAGCCGTAAAGTTCGGGCGTATAGGTTTTGATGCCTTGCCAGACTTCTTCGATCGCTTCCATGAAATCGTCGGCTGCAAAAGGTTGGCCTTGAAAGACCATCATTTTGCAGGCGGGCAAGTCGATGACGTCAAAACCGGCGGGAATTTCGCCGCTGTAATCGACAGGCACTTCGACGCCCTGCGCATAAAAGGAAGTGTTCTCTTTGCGGAATCTGGACGGAAGCCACACGCCGATCGGTTCATACAGTGCTTCTTTTATGCTGCACAACAATCCCCAGACTTCGCAACTCACTTCTTTGCAGTAATCAAAATAGTTATCGGCAAGATGACCTCGCTTCAAAATTAATTTTCGGGCGGGACGTTCGATGACCTGGACGAAAACAGTTTTAGCAAATGAATTTTTTGGCATGGCGGATGCTCCCTTCTGCAATAGGATGTAATAAGAACGGATCGGACTCGGCAGGAAAAGGGAAATGGGCGGCGCTTTTTTGCGATACGTTTGTGGGGCGATGCCGAAGTTTTTTGTGAAGGCGCGCGTGAAACCTTCATGCGAGTCGAACGCGAAATCAAGTGCGACATCGATAATCTTGCTGTCGCCGTCGCGAAGCGTCAGCGCGGCACGCGAAAGGCGCAGAATGCGAATATATTCAGGCAATGTTTTTCCGGTCAGTTCCTTGAATAAGCGGGACGTATGCCAGGGAGAATAACCGGCTGCGCGCGACAGCATATAAAGCGTTATCGGTTCGCCGAGGTGCGATTCGATATAATCCTGCACGCGCTGAACGGCATTGACGGCGTCTAAATTATCGATTGCATTCACAACTTCACCTCCTGAGATATAGGATAGCATACAGGGAAGGGGCGGACTTGACCCGAATTGCTTTCGTTTTTTCGGAAGCGAGTCGTAACGATTTTTTAAAAATAACAGAGGTTAATCTGAATTTGTTGAAGTGCAGATGACGAGTTGCGGAAAACTTTTACGCGGTGAATGGGGATTTATTCAGGGAAAGCGTATGCAAGAGATGTCAAATAAAGAACAACCGCTTCCATCCGTGTGATAGAAGCGATCGGTTCTTATTTCTTCTCCCTATTGAAAGATGTCTTTTTGCAACAAATCAAGAAAATGGCGGCTGCTGGCAGAAAGTCTGCGGTTTCGTAACCAGACGATGGCGGTTTGCGTTGCTAGAGATGGCTCTGCAATGATCTTGTAGCGCAACGACGGGTCGGAGAAGAGGTCTTCGGTTGATTTTGGCACCAGCGCCATGCCGAGGCCTTGTTTTGTCCACAAAATATTCAGCGTAATGCTGTCGCTGACGCAGATGATTTTGGGCGTGAAACCGGCTTTGGCGCACCAGTCGAGAAACATTTCTTTCCAGCGAAGCGGAATGATTAGGGGTTGTTCGGCCAGTTCCGAGAGTTTGACGCTGTCTTCTCGTTTGCCGCAATAGCAGGCATTTTTTTTCATTGCGACGGCGAGCGGTTCCGGCGGCAAAAGGATCGATTCGTAAAGTTCTGAATCAAACGGTGCACGGATGATGCCGACTTCGATGATGCCGGTGTTCAAAAGCTCCAAGACGCGAAAACCGTCGCCTTCCCAGAGTTGAAAGGTGACATTGGGGTAAAGTTGATAAAACCTGCTGATTAAATTCGGCAGCAAAGCGACGCCGGAAGTGGTGACCGCGCCAAGCGAGATGACGCCGCCGAGGCCGGAGTGAAAGTCACTCATTTCGTTTGCGGTAGCGTCAGCCAAGGCAAGGATTTGCGCGGCTCGCTCACGGAAAAGTTGCCCAGCTTCCGTTAAACGGATTCTGCGGCTGCCTCGTTCGAACAATTGGACGCCAAGTTCCTCTTCTAATTGCTTCATCTGCCGACTGAGGGCGGGCTGCGCAATGTTCAGACGCTTGGCGGCATTGCTGATGTTTCCCTCTTCTGCAATCGCAGAAAATACTTTCATATCGCGAATATCCATCGTATCGCCACCTAACATGTGTTTTTGATATAGCTAACATGCGTTTTTGATAATTTTATTATAGTTTAGCCTGTGTTACAATGGCAACAAATCAGAGGAATGAAGTGTCGGGAAGTGTCCTGTAAAATGCTCTGTGATGAAATGAAAAACGATAAAGGGGCGGTGCGTTTTGAGTTTGCCAATCAGCGGGGCGGAATTATATTCATTTATGCTTGTGATGTTGTTGATGCTGGTTACACCCGGAGCAAATCAGATTTTAGTTTTTCAATCGGGCTTGAATTTTGGACACAAAGCGGCGATATATAATGTGGCCGGAATTACCGCTTCGATGTTTGTGCATATGATGCTGTCGGGCTTGGGGGTCGCGCTTGTCATGTTGCAGTCGCCAAGTTTGCTCAGCTTGTTCAAAGGACTAGGCTGCATCTATCTTATGTATTTGGCGCTCAGCGGTATGGCGAGTGCGCGCAGGACGCCTTTGAACGCCTTGGATCAGACTGACGCAGTGCAGAAAAGCGGAGAGGAAAAAGGACGCGGTTTTTTTGCGAAGGGCTTTACGACGAATGTCTTGAATATCCAGACCTCATTGGTTTTTCTTTCAATTTTCCCGCAATACATGAATCAGGATCAGAGCTTGCTTTCGCAATCCTTGTTTCTGACGCTTATTTTTATTGCGATGCTGGTGACTTGGTACAGTCTTTTGATCGCATTGATTTTTCGCATTCGCAGGTATCTGCTTGATAGTGAAGTCCAGCGAATGATAAAAATGGCTACGAGTTCGCTGCTGTTGGTGACGGCAATCGTCATGCTTTTGAAGTAAAAGCAGCTGCAGTGAATTTCGAAATGCACAGGAGGTAGGACGATGCGCGCCTGCAGTTGGCTTTGTTTTATTGGGGTGTTGTTTACGATTGTTGATCAATTTTATAGCGGGATCAATTGGATGCGCCTTTTTCTTGGCGGATTGGCGGCGGTTGCTGTTTGGACGGATTGTGAACGGTGGCTGCAATACAAACTGAGAAAAAAGAAAACGGCAGTCAGCGGTGCGCGATAAGAAAAAACATCCGTGAGAATAAAAAGAAAGGATGGGCCGAAACATGGAATCTGTTTATGCAGGAAAAGAAGACTGCAGCGGCTGCGGTGCTTGCTTTAGCCGTTGTCCCGAGCAGGCGATCACGATGGAAGCGGATGAAGAGGGGTTTCTCTACCCGAAAATTGACGCGGCGCAGTGCCTGGATTGCGGCATTTGCCGCGCTGTTTGTCCGCTCTTGCACGAAGGGCATTATAAGGAGCAAGAGTTGTCGCGTTTTTACGTGGCGCGGCATAAGTCGGCGGACGTTCTGCTTCAGTCGACCTCCGGCGGAGCTTTCACGGCGCTGTCCGACGCGGTCTTGCGGCAAAATGGCGTCATTTACGGCGCGGACTATGATGAGGATTTTCGTGTACTGCACCGGCGGGCGGAAACGAGCGCGGAGCGTGACCGGATGCGGATCTCTAAATATGTGCAGAGCGATATAACGCAAGTCCATGCGCAAATAAAGAGTGATCTGAAAGAGGGGCGCATGGTGTTGTTTACTGGTACTCCGTGTCAAACCGCAGGCGTGCGCGCCTTTATCGGCGATTCGCCGCTGGCAAAGAAGCTGTATTGTTGCGACTTGGTCTGCCACAGTATTCCCAGTCCGTTGATCTGGGAAGAGTATAAAAAACTGCTGGAACGCGAACAAGGCGCGAAGCTGGCTGGCGTGCAATTCCGTTCGAAGAAAGACGGTTGGAGTCGTGCAAACAGCAACAAAGGCTTTCTCTTTCGTACCGAAAGCGACTCGCGGCTGCAGGAGGACGATCGATTCTATCATTTGTTTTTCAAAGTAGGCGCGATTACAAGGTCGTCCTGTTCGGCCTGCCGCTTTACCGATCTCCAGCGTGCATCCGACTTGACGATCGCGGATTATTGGGGCATTGAGAAATACAGTCCACAGTGGTTTGATCCGTTGGGTGTTTCCTTGATTATGCTGAACTCAGTCAAAGGAGCGGACTTGTTTGCCCGCTGCAAAGAGGATTTACTCAGCGAGGAACGGGAGAAAGAAGAAAGTCTTAGCGAGCAGAAGCGTCTGCGTGAACCGGTGCAACTTCCGCCGGAACGCAGTCGTTTTTGGCAGGAATATAAACAGTTCGGCTTTGCACATATCATCGAAAAATGGTGAAGGTTTTTTTGAAAAACCGGCTCCCTTCCGTCAAAGCGACGAAGGAGCCGGTTTTTTGTTTGTGTTTTGCGGAATTGCGCGGATTTATATTATTTTAATATAAACACAGCAAATATTTACACTGTTTTTATGCAACCGTTTTTATAATGAGAGTAGAAAATAATGTTGGGCGTTATATTGGAAAAGAGGCGAATTAATTATGAAACAACGAATGATGGTTACGTTTTCTGTTGATAAGGAAATTTCAATTGGCGTTGTAAGCGAGTGGCTAAATAAACAAATAATTGCCACAGATATAACGGAAATTCGGATGGATGAAAGAGATGTTGAACTGGTTTTTTGCGGAGAACTTTATACTTATTTGGGTAGTGTGGTAATTCAATCGCCGGAAGCGGTAGACTGTAATCAACTGGAACGCGTATGTAAGCATCATCCGCATTTTATCCATCAACTTGAATTTCGGACCAGATCATAACGTGGCGGCGAAATGAGGCGAGATTAGCGTTTAAGGGGAGGGGAATGTCATGCGGAAAAACCAAATTATGCCACTGATGGTGTCGATGACTTGGATGCTTAGCATGGTATTGTTGAGCAATTACTAAAGGCTGAAAAGATAGTGCAAAATAAAAAGCGTCTCACTTTTGCTATAAGCAAAAACGTGAGACGCTTTTTGTTTTCATCAGATAAGAAGTAAACCTTTGCGGCCTTTGCAAATTTCAATTTGTCCGGTTGCTTTCAATTGCAAAATGGTTTTTCTAATGTTGCTTTCCGGCACCTGGAGCATGTGAGCGAGCGAGCGGCGGCCGACCGAGATGCCTTGCTGATTGCAGCGGGCGATTTCTTCCAGCACTTTTTCGTGCAGTGTTCTTTCTGTCGTTTGGGACGGATTGTTTTGTCTGACGTTGCGCAAAAGAAGATCATAATGGCGCAGCTCGTCGTTTAAAAGATCCGCTTTCGGCGGCACGCTCGGACAAATGTTAACCAGGTATTCGACGACGTTTTGCAGTTCGCGAATGTTGCCGGGCCAGTCGTAGGCGAGAAAATAAGGCGCGACATGCTGGAAGTAATCGGCGGCGTTTTGTTTATCGGCGGCTGGCTTGAATCGTTCGTAGTAATGCGTTGCCAGTGCGAGGATGTCTTCTTTTCGCTCTTTCAGCGACGGCAGCGCAAGCGGCAGAACATTGAGGCGGTAGTAAAGGTCTTGGCGGAACAAACCGCGCGCGACCAGGTCTTTTACGTTTTGGTTGGTGGCCGAAATAACGCGGACGTCGATTGGGATGTTTCGCGTGCTGCCGATGCGGCGGACCTGTTTTTCCTGCAAAACACGCAAGATGCGGACTTGAAAGGTAAGCGGCGAATCGCCGATTTCATCCAAGAAAAGAGTCCCTTTGTGCGCCTGCTCAAACAAACCGGCAGCGCCGCCTTTTCGCGCTCCGGTAAAAGAACCTTCTTCATAGCCGAACAATTCGCTTTCCAACAACGTTTCGCTGAGTGCGGCAAAATTGATCGCGATAAAGGGGCCGTGCCGCCGGGCGGATGCGTTATGTATTCCTTGCGCCAGCAATTCTTTGCCGGTGCCGCTTTCACCCTGAATCAGAATCGGCGAATCGGAGGCGGCCAGACAGGTGGCTTTTTCAATTGCGCTTTGAATTGGCTTGCTGTTGCCGATGATTTGTGACAGCGTATAGCGGGCGACTTGTTGCTCGCGTACGGTTTTGCGGCGCAATTCTTCTTCTAAACGCTGAATTTCCGAGACGTCTTTGAATGTGTAGATGAAGCCGGACGGTTTTTCGTTATTACCGATTGCAGCCGCATTGGCGACGAGTTGGCGATTGTTATAGGAAATAAAATTCTCCTCTTGTTGTGGAGATAGTTGCGTCAGGAATTTTTCCAGTTGGCTGTTTAATGCGGCATCGATCTTTTGGCCGGTGACTTGCTCGGCCGGTAATGACAACAACTCTTCAGCTACGGGATTAATGACCGAAATGGCTTGATTTTCATCAATTGCGATAATCCCGTCGTGGACGGTATTAATGACGGCATGTAGCTTGTTATTCAAAATGTGGCTGATCGTCGCGTTTTGTTTATTTGTTTTAATAAGCCGGATCACATCGCGCATGTAGTTGGCCGACAAGATGTTGGCATTGGCATCTAACAGCGCAAGTTTGTCCGCAATTTCGACAAGGGTGGTGATATCGACGGTGCGTGAATGAATGTCGATTATCCTTTCGACGCAGGGCGGGGCGCAGTCGGGCTCGCCGGGCGTGACGGCCAGTTTCAGCTGCGGATAGTCGCGCAAGCCGGGGGCGTAGGGATGATAGCGAACATGGTCGATGCCGAGCGCCAAGAGCAGTGAAATTGTTTCGCGCGCGGTACTCATATCGTCGTTGACGAGCAAAACATCACTGCCGTCCGGGATGTCGAAGAGTTTTTCCACCTCATGATAATTGATCGAACGTCTAGTGATAAGAACCGGACAAGAAGCAGGAATCAGGTTTCGCACATGCGGTAACAGTTCATTGCTGGAGAGCAGGACTAAATCGCCTTGCAAACGATCCGGCAAAGCTGAACCGAGGTGGTAACCGGATATGGTCACGTGATTACCGAGCAGCGCCGCCAGTTGTTCGGACAAAGTTTGCCAGGTGTTTCTGCCTTTGGTTATCAGTGTAAGATGTTTCAAGTTAATAGTCCTCCTTTAATGGGAAAAGGGCGTATTAAAAGGGAAAGTAAAAGGGACAATAAAGGGCTGATTTCGCGCTGTGCTTGTAAAAGTCCTGCTTAGAGAAAGGAAATACAAGGCGTGAAGGATGAGGTTCAAGTTGGCATGGTAATTGCATATAGTGTTTTCGGTAGATGGAATTATATTTTTTAAGGAGGGACAAAAATGGAGGGGAATAACAAACAGCCAAAAGTCGGCGTAAAGGCCTATGTAGTGTTTGCCTTTGCAATCCTGTTCTTTTCCGGCTTGCTTGCTACAAGTCAGGAATGGTATCGGGCAATTGACTTTACGGTGCTAAATGGCGCATTTGGCAAAATCAGCGGCGAAGCGGGAAAAAGTTTTACGTTTAGAGGTGCAGGCGGCAGTGGCGCACGGGACGGTTTTTTATTTGCGCTGGAATTGATGCCGGCCATCATCCTGGCTCTTGGCGTGGTAGAAGTGGTAGAGGGGCTTGGCGGTTTGCGCGTGGCGCAAAAGTTGCTGACGCCAGTTTTAAAACCGTTGATGGGCTTGCCGGGAACTTGCGGCTTGGCGCTGATTGCTAATATGCAGAGTACCGATGCCGGTGCGGGTATGGCAAAAGAAATGTATGAAAAGAAGCAAATTGATGATGGACAGCGTTCTGTTTTCATTGCCTACCAGTCCAGCGCCAGCGGTATGATATCAAACTATTTTTCATCAGGCGCCGCACTATTTGGTTTGATGGTGGGACCGATCATTTTGCCGCTCTTGGTTATTTTTGTGTTCAAGGTGGTCGGGGCAAATTTGATGCGTGCATACTTGCGTTTTGAAGCGGGACAAGTTGCGAAGCAGGAGGGTAAAGCATGATGGAAGAGATAAAAGATAAACGGAATGTTTTGGACATGTTTATGGATGGAGCGCGCAATGGTTATCGGATCGGCGTACATAATTTGATTCCGGCGTTGGTCATGGCCTTCGTTTTGATTCGTGTCTTGGAGGTAACCGGATTGCTGAAAGTGGTAGGCGATGTTTGCGGGCCGGTCATGATGATGTGGGGCTTACCCGGTGAAGCGGCTGCTGTGATTTTAGCATCCGTCATGAGTATGGGCGGCGCTGTCGGCGTCGCGGCCAGCTTGTATACTTCGGGACATCTGACTTCATTGCATATCAGTGCGTTGCTGCCGGCCATTTATCTGATGGGCAATCCGGTGCAAAATGTTGGACGGGTGCTCGGACTTTCGGAGACGAATCCGCGTCACTATGCCGCTATTTTAGCGATTGGCGCGATTAATGCGATGCTGTCGATCTGGGTCATGCAGCTATTGCTGCAATTTATCAAATAATAAAGCGCCCGTATGCTAAGGAGGCATTTTCATGCAGAACGAGAAACATTTTTTCA
Source organism: Azotosporobacter soli (assembly GCF_030542965.1). Lineage (NCBI taxonomy): Bacteria > Bacillati > Bacillota > Negativicutes > Selenomonadales > Sporomusaceae > Azotosporobacter > Azotosporobacter soli. The sequence goes on along the minus strand of NZ_JAUAOA010000001.1, from coordinate 141,925 downwards.
CTTTGCTCAAAGGAGTCGAGGTGTTTGCGCCTGATAAAATTGGCAAGAGGGACATATTGATTGCTGGCGATAAAATTGCCGCATTGGAGCAAGAAATCGAAGTTCCGGCGGGCTGGGATTGCCGCGTGATTGATTTAGAGTCGTGTTCGGCTGTGCCTGGCTTTATCGACGGACATGTGCATCTGATCGGCGGCGGCGGCGAAGGCGGTTATGCGACGCGCACGCCGGAAGTACAACTGGGCGATGTGATCAACGCCGGAGTCACGACGGTCGTCGGCTGTCTGGGGACGGACGGAACAACGCGGCATATGTCCAGCCTGTTGGCCAAAGCGCGCGGTTTGGAAGAAGAAGGCGTGACGACGTACATCTATACCGGATCGTACGAAGTGCCGACCAATACGATCACGCGCAGCGTGCGCGACGATATTATCTTGATTGATAAAGTCATTGGCTGCGGCGAAATTGCGATTGCAGACCATCGCTCGGCGCAGCCAAGCAAAGAAGAAATTGCCAACTTGGCTGCACAGAGCCGCGTCGGCGGGATGCTGAGCGGTAAGGCTGGAGTGCTGCAACTGCACGTCGGCGACGGCAAGAAAAAACTGGCGGATTTGTTTGCCATTGCCGCAGAGGGCGAAATTCCGATAACGCAATTCCTGCCGACGCATATCAGCCGTAATCCTGAATTGCTGGAAGAGGGAATTCGTTTTGCCAAGCTGGGCGGGAAAATTGACATTACGACCAGTAGTGCGAACATTCCCGGCAAAAGAACAGGCATTACGGCCGCGAAAGCCGTGCGCTATTGTCTCGCGCAAGGCGTGGGGACGGAGCAGATTACGCTGAGCTCCGATGGCAACGGAAGCATGCCGGCGTTTGACGGTGACGGACGACTAATCGGCTTGGAAGCGGCACGCATAGGCAGTTTATTTGAAACGGTGCAGGAATTGATGGAAGAAGGGGCTCTGACGCTGGAAAGTGCGATTCGCTTGATTACTGAAAATCCGGCGAAAAACTTGAAACTGTACCCGAAAAAAGGCTGTATCCAGGTCGGCAGCGACGCCGATTTGGTGATTTTAGACGAAGTGAAAAACATTCAATACGTGTTTGCTAAAGGAAACATGATGGTAGAGAAAAAACAGCAATGCGTCTTTGGTACATTTGAAAAGAACGGCAAGCAATAACTCGAAAAAATAGGTTTCCGACGAGAAAAGCAGCAAGCTGCCGTGGTGAGGCAGTTTGCTGCTTTTGTGTTTCTTTCGGTGATTATTTTTTTGCCAGTCCTTCAACAATCTGGGACAAACCTTGGTTGAGCGGCGTTAAAGGACGGCCGAGCAAGGCTTCGAAATCGCTGCGCGGCAGATCAAGCGCGCCGGCGCGGATCGCGCGCTGGATTTCGACCAGGATCGGAACGACGAAGTCGGGTACGCCGACTTGGCCCATGATTTCGGCGTAGGTCGCATCATCGACCTGCTTTACGGGTACGTCTTTCTGCAGAACTTCGCCGAGTGCGGCGGCCAGCTCTTCTTGCGTCAGCGGTTTGCCGGACAGTTCGTAGACGCTGTTTTCGTGTTCGCTGCCTAAGAGAACAGCAGCGGCGGCTTCGGCGTAGTCTTGCTGCAGGGCCCAGCCGACTTTACCGTCTTTGGCGGCGGTCAGCCACGGCGCTCCGGCCAGGACGGCCTGGATGGTGCCGGTCTCGTTTTCCAGATACCAGTTATTGCGCAGGAAAGAGAAGGGAATGCCGGTCTTTCGGATTGCCTCTTCGGTCAGTTTATGAACCGGCGCGAGGAAGAGCGAACTTTCGCTTGCGTTGCCGACGCTGGTGTAGGCGATGAATTTGACTTGCGCCTGCTTGGCTGCTGCGACTGCGTTGGCATGCTGCCGGATGCGCGTTTCGTTGTCGCCGTCGGCGGAAATGAGCAACAGTTTATCGATGCCGCTGAAGGCGCGTGTTAATGTCTCCGGCTGATCAAAATCTGCCTGGCGAACGTCGACGCCGAGTGCTTTTAAGTGTGCTGCTTTTTCCGGGGTGCGGACGCTGACCGCCAATTCGCTGGGGCGCAATTTTTTCAGCAGCTCCGCGACGACTTTTGAGCCTAATTTCCCGGTTGCACCGGTTACTAATGTTTTCATGAGAATCCCTCCAGATCATTTTTCATTGCTTGTCGCAACCTTTAGTGCTACAATCAACCTTACACAAAGTATAGTCTGCAACGATAAAAAATAAAAGTACGATTTTATTTAATAGATAGTATTAAAAAAGATACTAATGGAGGGGATAGCATGCTTACATTAGAAGAACTGTTCGGCAAATGTCCGTACGCAACCGCGCAGAAGATCTTGTCCGGCAAATGGGCGCTGATGATCCTGCACTTTTTGAATGAGGAAAAGCTTCGCTTCAACGAACTGCAACGCCGTTTACCGGAGATGACGCAGGCGACGCTGACCAAACAACTGCGGACGCTGGAAGAATACGGCATGATCACGCGAACTGTTTATGCACAGGTGCCGCCTAAGGTGGAGTATGAGCTGAGTGACATCGGCAAAGATTTCTCGCAGGTGCTAGACAGCCTTAAAAGTTGGGGCGACCGCTATGTGGAGTTTCATAATACGAAGGAAAGCGGTACGGCAAGATAAAGAAGGAGCTGTTGCAAAGAGGCGAATGAACGCCTTTTGCGACAGCTCCTTTTTGAGGGAGTCATCTTCTTATTTACGCACCATGTCGCGCGTGATTTCGCTTAAGCGGAACGCGCCGCACATCGTCATCGCGTCTTTTAATTCGTCCGCGAGTTTGTCGATATAGCTCTTCACGCCTTCTTTTTCGCCGCCGAAAACGGCGGTCACAAACGGGCGGCAGATCAGAACGCCATGTGCGCCGAGCGCGAGTGCCTTAAAGATATCCGTGCCGGAGCGGATGCCGCCGTCGACGAGGACTTTCATTTCGCTTCCGACCGCCGCGGCGATTTCCGGCAGTACTTCGGCCGTCGCTGGGCATTGATCCAGTACGCGTCCGCCGTGATTCGAGACGACGATCGCGCTTGCGCCCGCTTCCTTAGCCTTTAGCGCGCCGTTTACGGTCATCACGCCTTTCACGATGAAAGGGACGCCAACCAAATCTGAAATTTGACGCAGTTCGGCGACCGACTTTCCGCCCGCCGGCGGGGTCATGTTCTTTAAGAAGGGCAGACCGGCCGCGTCGATATCCATCGCAACAGCGAAAGCTCCTGCTTTGTGAGCCAGTTTTACTTTTTCCCGAATGAGGTCAAGATTCCAAGGTTTGACGGTCGGAATGCCACGTCCGTCCGCGTTCGCAATCGCGGCCGTTGCACTTTCCATGACGCGCGGGTCGGTGCCGTCGCCGGTGAAAGCGGCGATGCCGTTCTCTTTGCAGGCTGAAACGAGAATTTCGTTATACGACATGTCATTCAATTTATCGCCGTAATGCAGATTGACTGCGCCGACCGGGCCGGCGAAGAAGGGGTATTGGAAGGTTTGGCCGAACAAAGTCAGACTGGTGTCGACGCTTTGTGGCGCAAACAGGGTGTCCATATTGACGCGGATTTCCTGCCATTTCTGATAGTTGCGGATCGCGGTGTCGCCGACGCCTTTTGCGCCGGGTCCGGGGAGGCTGTTTTTGCAGGCGATGCCGTTGCAGATCGTGCAGGCCTTGCAATAGTTTCCGATACAGGTGCGTGCGGTTTTCAGTACATCGTTGTAATTCATACGCATTCTCTCCTTTATCTCCTATGCTGTAGCGTAAAATAACTCCATTTTATTGTATGATTGTTTAGTGGACAAGTAAAATATTTTTTCGCTATGAGCGTTATGATGTTATGTAATAATCATCGAAGAGCGTGATGCGAAAAAAATACAGTAGGGTCGAAAAAGGCGCCGCCTTGAAGAGTTAACTTCGAGGCGGCGCCTTTTGGCTGCGGGGAAATACCGCAGACGTCAGGTTCTGTCTACCGGAGTCGGCGCTGTGTTCGGCAATAACAAATTTTCGATATCGGCCTTCAAAAGCGTGATCGCCATCGGGATATCGTTTTTCTCCAGATAGTCGACCAAGGCCAGGTGTAGATCCATTGTCGCGCTGTGCTTTTTCTGTACGAAATAGATCGTTTGGATGTTCAGCGCTTCTTCCAGGAGTTTATAGGCGTAGTGGTTGCCGTAGATGGCGAACAGTTTCAGATGGAACTGGCAGTTATAATGCCAGTGCGATTTAAAATCGTTGCTGGCGCAATTGACGTAGTCCATGCAGATGGTACGCAATTCGCTGATGCGCTCGCGGTCGATGTAAGTGCAATAGGTGGTGAGAAACGAACATTCGAGTGCGGAACGGAATTTTATGACTTCCAAGAGCTGCTGTTCGCTGGGTTGGAGGATCTTGTAGCCGTGCCGCGGGATGCTGGAGAGAATTTGCGTGCCGGTCAACTGTGTGAGCGCTTCGCGGATCGGTGCGCGGCTGACGCTGTATTTTTCCATCAGGAATTTTTCAGTCAGAATCGTATCGGCAGGATAGGCGCCGTTGATGATATCAGAGAACAAAGCGTCATAGACCTGGTCTTTCAAACTGTCATTCGTTCTTTTGTTCATGCGCTATCTCCTTAATCGAATTATCAAGCTATTATATATTGAAAAAAAAGGAGAGTCAATTGAAAAACGGCGGAAACGTTACCGAAAAAGAGAATGAATAAAATTGTGATCATATTACAAAAGCGAAAAAAGTGCGCGAGTGAAATGCTGTTCGCCTTCTCTTGGGAGATAAATAGAAGAAAAATGGCAATTGTGTAAATAAACAAAAAATATATTGACGATAAAAAAGAGTGGTGATATGATTAGCGCAAATAAAAATACTGAAAAAATAAGAAAGAATAAGAAGAAAAGCTTACTTAAAGAGGTTTTAAAATAAAATAGCTAATCATATCAGCAAGGGGACGTGAATTTATTGTTGGTGTCAAAAAAACGGCGGCGACAATTAATTTATAAAAAAGCAAAGGGGAAATGAAGATGATTGACAACAAGATCAGCATCAAAGGCGACGCGGTAGTGGACATCCAAAGAGGCGCGATCGGACATCGCGCGATCTGGACCGGCCTGACGTATACGAAGGCCAGAGAAGCAGGCATGGCGGAGCAGGCGGAAAAATTCATCCGCGAAGCGATTTCGGAAACGGGAGAATTCCAAGGCGCTGAAATCAAAGCCCAGTGCAAAGAGCCGCAAAACGTGACCTGTTTTGCCGAAACGTTTTTGACGCCGAATGTACTCAAGACCTTTGAAATCGAATTCAAGACGAAAACGGCAGACCGGGTCGAACTGGAATTCCATCATTGCCCGCTCTTGAAAGGCTGGCAGGATCTTGGCTTCGACGATGCGACCTGCGAAAAATTATGCGATATGGCGATGGACGGAGACAGAGGGATTGCCAAGGCGATGGGCTTTGAATTTCATTTGGGCGACACGATTGCAAACGGAAAAAGCACCTGTCAGGTATCGTTCTTCAAGAAAGGGAAATAAGCAAGCAATGCATAAAGGAGTCGGCTTTTATGGATAAGGCGCAATACGATAATTATCTTACGATCTTAAAAGGTGAGCTGGTTCCGGCGATGGGCTGCACGGAGCCGATCGCGATCGCATTCGCGGCGGCAAAGGCGCGCGCGGTGCTCGGCAGGATGCCGGAAAAAATCGTCGTTTCTTGCAGCGGCAATATCATCAAGAACGTGAAGGGTGTCATCGTGCCGAATTCCGGCGGACAAAAAGGCGTCGAAGCGGCGGCCGTCTTAGGCGCGCTGGCTGGTGACGCGACGCTTGAACTGGAAGTCATCAGCCGGGTGAGCGAAGAGGAAATTGCCGGGGCTAAGGCATTGTGCGAAGCGGGAATCTGCAGCTGTCGGTTGGCGGAAGGCGAAGAGAACCTCTTCATCCGGGCGGAGCTGAGCGCGGGCGACGAAACGGCGGTCGTAGAAGTGCGCAACAAGCACTCACACATTCAGCGGATCGAGAAGAACGGAATCGTGATCTTCGAACAAGCGGGCGTCTCAACGCAAGCGTTCGGTGACAAGTCAAAGCTCAATATCCGGGACATCCTCGAATTCGCCGATGCGGTGGAACTGAAAGACGTAAGCGGAATCATTGCCCGCCAGATTCAGTTCAATTCGGCGATATCCGAAGAAGGTCTGACGAATAAATGGGGCGCGCAGGTCGGGCGGATGTTTGCCAGCCTCGGCAACAATGATGTGCGCACCAGAGCCAGAGCGGCTGCTGCCGCGGGTTCCGACGCGCGAATGAACGGCTGCGCACTGCCGGTCGTCATCAATTCAGGCAGCGGCAACCAGGGGATCACCTGTACGATGCCGGTCGTCGTTTATGCGAAGGAGCTAGGGGTCAGTGAAGAGCGCCTTTACCGCGCGCTTGTCGTCGCCAACCTGCTTTCGCTGCATCAAAAACGCTACATCGGCAATCTTTCCGCGTATTGCGGCGCGGTGTCGGCCGGCGCGGCGGCCGCTTGCGGCATCGCCTACCTACTGCACGGTGCGGATTATGATATCATCGGCAAGACGCTGGTCAATTCGCTCGGCAATGTCGGCGGCATCGTATGCGACGGTGCGAAGGCGTCATGCGCAGCGAAGATTTCAACCGCCGTTGATGCAGGAATCATGGGTTATGAAATGGCGAAACAAAATCTCTTTTTCCCATTCGGCGAAGGTCTGGTGGAAAAAGATTATGAACAGACCGTACAAAATATCGGGCGCATGGGCTGCTGCGGCATGCGATCCACCGACGTGGAAATCCTGAACATCATGATTGGAAACTAAAGCGGCAGGCGAAAAGAAACTAGGCGGCAGACCTTGCAGATCGAGGAAGGAAATCTACAGGAGGGGAAATTAGATGAAAAAACGTTGGGTTGTCTTAGCTGTATCTTGGCTCATATTTTTCGTGGCGTTTCTGGATCGGGTAAACTTATCAGTCGCGATGCCCCTGATATCCAAGGAGTTCTCATTGTCGCCGGAGCAGGTCGGTTATCTGTTTAGCGCCTTCTTTATTTCATATACTGTCTTTCAAATCCCCGGCGGCTATCTGAGCGATAAAGTCGGGCCGAAAAAGGTGCTCTTGGTGGCTCTGGTCTGGTGGTCGATCATGACGATCGCGACAGGCGTGGCGCGTTCTTTTTCCCAATTCTTCATCGTACGCGTACTGTTCGGCATCGGCGAAGGTTTTCAACCGCCCTGCGCCTTCAAGCTGAACAGCAATTGGTTTCCGAATCAGGAACGGGCGACCGCTAACGCGATCTTTACTTCGGCCTGCTCGTTCGGACCGGCGATCGCGCCGCCGATCGCGGTCGCGATTATCGGCCTTTGGGGCTGGCATGCGCTCTTTTATATCTTCGGTGGTCTCGGTTTTGTCGTTCTTCCCTTATTGTACTTTTTAGTGAAGAACTCGCCGGAAGAAGATCCGGAAATCAGCAAGGAAGAACTGCAGTACATCAAAAGCGGGCAGACGGAAATCGCGACAGCCGCTACGGACGAAGTCAGCGTCGGTCTGATGAGCGTCCTGAAAAACCGGAACATCGCCTTGTTGGCGCTGACCTACTTCGGCTTTATGTGCGCCTTCTTTGGTTTACTCTCCTGGCTGCCCAGCTATCTGGTCAAAGCGCGCGGTTTTGAACTGGTGAAAATGGGCATCTTCTCCGGTTTGCCATTTCTGGCGCTCGGGATCGCGCAGCCGCTCGGCGGTTGGCTTTCCGACAAGGTATTCAGCGGCAAGCGGAAAGTGCAGGCCATCGTGGTGAACCTCGCGGCGGGCCCGGTGCTGTATGGCGTAGTGGCCGCACCGACGGAAACGGTCGCAATGGCGCTATTGGTCGGTACAGGTTTTCTGGTCGGTTTGGCCTTCGGTCCGCTCTGGGCGATGCCGATGGAATCGGTCAAACGCAGCCATGTCGGCATGGCGACCGGCGTCATGAATGCAGGTGGCAGCATCGGCGGTATCTTGTCGCCGATCATCATCGGCTACCTGGTCGGCATGTCTGGTTACAACGCTGCGTTCGTCTTCATGGGCGGGGCGTTGGTCTTCACCGCCTTGGTCGTATCGCTGGTCAAACTGCCGCCGAAAGCGGAAACGCAACTCGAATCGGCGGCCGGTTAAGCAAGGTTTATTTACTGCAACAAATTGCTTAAGTGGAGCGAAGAAATGTAAAAGAGAAAAAAGCAGGCGAGGTTTCCTTAGAGAAACTTTGCCTGCTTTTTGCTTGTTGTACTCTTAAAATGGCTGCGTATGCTTAAAAGTTTATTGCACACGTCCATCCTCTTTTGAAAATAAAACGAAAGTTTGTTATGCTGAACAAAAGAGGCGCTGCCGATTTGGCATAAAAGGAGCAACGGTGCGATGGAAAATACGACGTATGAAAATCTGGTCATTGCCAACGGAAAATTGACGGAAGGCAACAAGTCGTTAACGAAAAAAGAATTTATAAACTGTGAATTCAATGCCTGTGATTTTTCGCAGGTGGATTTTTCTTATTCGGTCTTTGAAAATTGCAGTTTTAATGACTGCAACCTGTCGATGGCTAAATTTAACGATAGCCGCTTAGCTAAAGTGACGTTTAATAAATGCAAACTGCTTGGCATTTTATTTTGCGCTTGTGATCCCTTTATTTTGAATGTGGACTTTCTCAGTTGCCTGATGCAAAGCTGTAATTTTTCAAATTTGAATTTAAATAAGACGGCATTTCGCGAATGCAAACTCATCGAAAATGATTTTATCGATACGCAACTGGTGAGTAGTGAATTTACCGGCGCTGTGTTTGAATGCACGGTCTTTCATCATTGCAATTTAACAAAAGCCGATTTTTCCTATGCGGAAGGGTATCAGATCCATTCGCAAAACAATACGCTCAAGAAAGCCGTATTCACGTTGCCGGGGGCGGTCGGGCTGCTGCGTCATTTGGATATTGTGCTGAAATAGTCGAAAGCCGGCAAAGAAAGTGCTGTAGGGTAGGAGATTTTCGCTGCAGCGCGGAAATAGAAAAAGGAAAATAGGAAAGCAGAGAGGGAGAAATGAAGATGCGTTATGAATACATATTGTTCGACCTTGACGGCACGCTGACGGACCCTGCGCTCGGCATAAGCAATTCCATTATCTATGCGCTGAAAAAATACGGCATCGAAGTCGGCGAGCGAAGCGAACTGTTTAAGTTTATCGGGCCGCCGCTGGCGGAGTCGTTTGAAAAATATTATGGTTTTTCAGAAGAGAAGGCGAATCAGGCGGTGGAATATTTTCGCGAATACTACCGCGCTCAAGGTATCTTTGAAAATGTGATCTATGACGGCATTGAAGAACTGCTTAAAACGCTGCAAGAAAAACACAGACAGTTGCTTGTGGCGACAACGAAACCGGAAGTGTTTGCCAAACAAATCTTGGAGCATTTTGCGATTGCGCAGTACTTTAGCTTTATTGCAGGCAGCAATCTCGACGGGACAAGGGTGAAGAAAGACGAAGTAATCGCCTATGCTCTCGAAAGCTGTAAGATTACCGATTTGACAAAAACGATCATGATCGGCGACCGGGAACATGACGTACTTGGTGCAAAAAAGATCGGCATTGCTTCGCTTGGTGTCCTGTTCGGCTACGGCGACCGCGCGGAACATGAAAAAGCCGGTGCGGATTATATCGTTGAAAGAGTGGACGAAATCGAAAAAATCGTCTGCGCAGAATAGAGCTGCCCTGTAAAACGTCTCGACAGAAGAGCGGAAGAGAATTTGCGAAGCGAGGTGTGGAATATGGAACTGTTGCAGCCGTCGGTTCTTTCACTGCTTTTGGTTACGCTGGCGACTTCCGTCGTCACGCTGTTCACCGGCTTCGGCGTCGGTACCGTGCTGATGCCGGTGATGGCGCTGTTCTTCGACGTCAAGGTCGCGATTTTCTTGACGGCCATCGTGCATGGCTGCAATAATCTGTCGCGCATCGTGTTGTACCGCCAAGCCATCGACTGGCGGGTGATCCGGCGTTTCGGCAGCGTCAGCGTGGTCGGGGCGTTTATCGGCTCTTATGCGCAGCTGTATCTGAGCGGCGACTGGCTGAAAAGCGGCGTCGGCCTTTTTCTGCTTCTTTATGGCGCATTCTCATTATTGCCGCGCGGCCTCAATTTCGCGTTGCCGAAAAGCATGGATGCACTGGGCGGTTTCTTATCCGGTCTGCTGGGCGGTCTGATCGGCAACCAAGGAGCGATCCGTTCGCTTTATCTGCTGCAGCAGGGTCTCGGCAAAGAAGAGTTGATTGCCTCGGCGGCGTTGATCGCAGTGTTGATTGATGTGACGCGAATACCGGTTTATGCCTATACGCAGTTTCATGCAATGGAAGAACATGCGGCATTATTGGCGCTCGTCGTCTGCGCTTCGGTCGCCGGAACGCTGATTGGCGGGAGACTGCTGCCGAAGGTATCGTATGACTGGTTCAAACGAATCGTTTTGGTCGCGATTGCGGCGCTCGGCATGCTGTTACTGATGGGGCGGATTTAAAGGAAGGTAGTGGGGGAAAAGCGAAGCAAAAAAATAACAAAAGTATTACAAAATTTACCGTATAACTAAAAGGGAAAAAATGGAAGGTGTCGAATAGAAACTATACCTTGAAAAAGGAAACAACCGGCGCAACCGGGGGAGCGGGAAAAGGGAGACGGTATCTCTTCATAGTGAGTGGCTCTAGATCATTCTCAACTGGCAGGTGGAGAAATTAGAACGAAGGGCAGGTGAGGTTGCCGCTCGGCAACCGGAAACGATGAAGATTGGTGCGAAGATTGTCTCAGGATTCCTGGCGGTGCTGGCCGTAATGCTGATTTCCGGCGGCATCAGTTATTATCTTCTCGGTCAGGTTCTCGTCATGAGCAACGAGAACCAGGAATCGGCGCTGCCGATGCTGACGCAGACGAATAAGCTGGCGGTGCATAGCGCGCAGAAAGTCGCTGCGATCCGTGGCTTCGTGATCACGGGCAAGACTTCATTTCTCGATGAGTACAAAGCGCTGGACAAGGAAGATGATGAAATAAGCAAAAAGCTGATGGATGGGTCGTTGACGCCGAAGGGCAAGGAAATGGCGGCCGAGGCGAAGCGACTCGATGATGCTTATCAGAAGATTGCCTTTGAAAAAGCGGTGCCGTTAGCACAGGCCGGGAAAAAAGAAGAGCTATTCGCTTTGATGGCCAACGAATTGGCCCCGGCAGCAGCGGCTACGGCCAAGCATATGGAGGCCTACGAAAAATATCGTCTTGATCGCTTCAACACGATTCTCGATCAAGAGCAGGATCAGATCGAACAGACGATGAAAATGAGCTTGATCAGCTTGCTAATCGCGCTCTTGGTCGGCGGTGCAGTCGCGTTCGTGATTACGCGAATGATCACACGGCCGCTCGCGGCGGCGGTGCATCATTTGGATTTGATGGCGGCCAACGATTTTACGCAGCGGATTGACGGCCAACTACTCGCGGCCAAGGATGAGACCGGCGTAATGGCGCGGGCGATGGATAAGATGATTCTCAGTATGCGCGAGATCATCAAGCAGCTGGGGACTTCGTCGGAGCAGATGGCTGCTTCTTCGGAAGAACTGCTGGCCAGCGCCGACCAGTCGGCTGCCGCCTCGAACGAAGTGGCGATTTCGATCACCGATGTGGCGAAAGGCGCTGCCGGTCAGGTCAGCATCGTCGGCGATACCAAGGGCATCGTCGAGCAGATCGCGATCGGCATCCATCAGGTCGCCGATAATGCCACCAACGTAGCCGGTGTGGCGGAAAAAACCTCCAATGCGGCGCAGGAAGGCGGCAAAGCGGTCAACGAAGCGACCAACCAGATGCAAAGCATCGAGCAGTCGGTGGCTAATACGGCTGTGGTCGTCGGCAAGCTTGGCGAGCGCTCCAAGGAAATCGGACAGATCGTCGATACGATCGCGAGTATTTCCGGCCAGACCAACCTCTTGGCGCTCAATGCCGCAATTGAAGCGGCGCGCGCCGGCGAACAGGGGCGCGGTTTCGCGGTCGTAGCCGAGGAAGTACGCAAACTCGCCGAACAGTCGCAGGCTGCGGCGCAGCAAATCGCCGGGCTGATCAAGGAAATTCAAAACGATACCGATGCGGCGGTTACGGCGATGGAAGTCGGCAATCAGGAAGTGAAGAAAGGCACCGAAGTCGTCACCAGTGCGGGACAGACCTTCCAGCAGATTGTCAGCCTGATCAACGATCTGTCGTATCAGGTGACCGATATTTCGGCTGCGGTGCAGGAGATTGCCAGCAGCAGCGAACAGATCGTTCAGTCGGTGCAGAAGATCGACGGCATCAGCAACAACGTTTGCGATCAGGCCGAAGGGATCTCCGCCGCCACCGAAGAACAGGCGGCTTCGATGGAAGAAATCGCCACAGCCAGCCGCGCATTGGCCAATATGGCCGAAACGCTGCGCCAGGTTGTCGCGAAGTTCCAGGTATAAAGTAAAAAAGAGCTGTCGCAGGATGAGACGATCTTGCGACAGCTCTTTTCTATTGCGTGGAAGCACGTTTTTGGCTGAGAAGCCAATCGTAAATCTCCTGATTTTTATAGATGCCGGCAATATTATGTCCCTGATTGGGTAAAATGGTGAGACGCGGCGCTGCGCCTTGACTGCGCAGCGAGGCAAGAAGGGCTTCATGATTTTCTAATGGCGCGATACGATCGTTTTCGCCATGGAATGCCCAGACGGGCAACGTCAGCATTTGTTTAGGCCAAGTTGTCGGAAGGAGCGGCTTGGCAGCGGCGAGCGGAACGATGGCGGCAAAGTAGTCCGGGCGTTGCGTCGCTAAAGCCCACGTTCCTCTGCCGCCAAGGCTCGTTCCGGTCAGATACACTCTATCCGGATCGATGCGGTATGCGGGAAGAACTTCATCCAAAAGCGCTGCTAAGATTTCAAGTTTGTTCAGCCAATCGTCATTTTCGGGGCATTGCGGCGCAAGGACAACAAAAGGAAAATCATTGCGCTGTTCGGCAAGCCAGGTTGGCCCATATTCTTTGACTAAATCCAGATTTTGCCCGCGCAGCGAACTGCCGTGCAAAAATAAAATCAGGGGCCAGCGATTACTTGTTTGCGTGTATTGCGCGGGAAAAATAAGCAGGTATTGCAGAGTCTGGTCTTTATAGCGAAAAATCGCCTTCTTTTCTACAAAACGATCCGAGCGAGCTATCGGTTCCGCGTTGCCTGCTGTAACGGCGGTCTGTGATCCGTCCGTTGCAGGAAAAAACGTTTCTTTGCTCAAGCAGGCGAATGCTGCCGCAAATATGACGACAATAAGAATGAGTTTTTTCAAAACGATAGCTCCTTAGCGCGGACTGTCGAAACTTTTTCAACAGCGCAGATATTTATGACACAGTCTCCTTTCATAACAGGGGACAGCTTAATTATAACTGTGCAGCTAAGCAACTGCGAGTGACGGATCAATAGCAACTTTGTCAGGGCAGGATTTCTGTTTTATGAGGCGAACCTCTAAGAAAGCGACGAGAAAAGAGGAGGTCGATTTTTATGGAACGATCGGGAATGACGCTCGGATTTTTGACGGCGTTTTTAACGATAACCTTGCTGCTCTGCAATATGAATTTTGCTTTTGCCGCTGGCGAGGAGGGCGGATCGCTTGAGGGCAAGAAAGGCCGTGTACTGGTTGGAGAGATAGAAGTGATTACGCTCTCGGACGGCGTCAGCCAACGTGCGACTCTGCAGCAAGCGCAACTGCTGCAAGGCGATAAGGATAAAATCGCCACGCGATTGGAAGAGACCTATCCAAGCGGCCAGATGGAGGCGACAGTAAATGCCTTTTTGATTAATACTGGCTCGAAGCTGGTGCTGGTTGATACGGGAAACGGGGTAAAAGGCAAGCCGCTGATGGGGCATGTCGTCGATAACTTACGCGCCGCCGGTTATCAGCCGGAGGAAATTGACGAGATTTATCTGACGCATATGCATCCGGATCATATCGGCGGCCTCTCAAGCGACGGACAGCGCGTCTTCAGCAATGCGACGCTTTACGTCGATAAAAACGAGGCGGATTACTGGTTGAACGCGAGCAATCTGACGACGGCTTCCGAGACGCAGAAAAGAACGTTTCAGGCGGTAAAAGAAATGCTTACGCCGTATCTGACTGCGGGGAAATTCAATATCTTTGACGGCAATACGCAGCTGACTCCCGGCATCAGCGCGAAAGAACTTTTCGGCCATACGCCTGGTCATGTCGCTTATGTTGTTGAAAGTAAAGGTGAGACGCTGATTTTGTGGGGCGATGTAATTCACGTCGCTGCGGTGCAGTTTGAAAATCCCGCAGTGACGATTGCCTACGACAGCGACCAAGAGAACGCTGCCAAAGTGCGGCAAAAGATTTTGCGTGAGGCTGCGAAGAATAATACGCTTGTCGGCGGCGCGCACCTCGCCTTTCCGGGCATTGGCCATGTGACAAGCGACGGCGAAGAAGGATTTAAATTTGTACCGATCGATTAAAAATCAAATGCACGCTCACGTTACTCCAGCGGGAGAACGTGGGCGTGCATTTTGTTTAAAAGAAAAAGAAATTAAAATTGATTGACAGTTTTGAATTGAATTTTTATAATTAACGTATGCATAAACTGGTATACCAGAATACCAAGTCGCTTTACTGAAGGAAAGCAGCGTTACTATCGAAGAAGAAAGTGAAACACAGATTGAAAATGAAGAAATTTTTTGTAGAAGAACCATTAAAAAAATTCACCGAAGACGCGTCGGATGCGCTCTATGTGCAAATTGTCAGCCGCATTCAGCAGCTTATGCGCGAAGGCCATTTGAAAGAAGGAGATAAGTTGCCTTCGGAGCGAGAATTGGCCGAAATGTTTAGCGTGAGTCGCGTCCCGGTAAGGGAAGCGTTAAAGGTGCTGGAATTTCTCGGCGCGATCCGTTATGTACGGGGCGAAGGCGCTTTCGTGAAAAAAATTGAAATGAAGCGGATCTTGCATACGCTTGATTTTATGATGACCAACCCGGCCGATCAACTGGTGAATTTGTTCGAAGCGCGTGAAGCGTTTGAAATTCAGGCGGTTCGTCTGGCTGCAGAGCGAAGAACCGCAGAGGATATTGAGGCGATGCAGCAATTGCTGTTGGAGATGGAAGTCTTGATTGCCTCCGGCAAGCCGGTCTGTGATGTGTCAGTCAAATTTCATACGGCGGTTATCGCAGCGGCGCATAATGAAGTGATCAACGAGGTTAACGAATTTTTATCGGACTTGCTGAGTTATTCGCGGCAAAAATCGTTGAGCGACGTTACGCGACACGTGACTTCATTGCAGTATCATCAACAAATTCTACGGCATATTATCGAAAAAGATGCTGCGGCGGCAGTATTAACGATGCAAGAGCATTTGAGCAATGCGCAAATTGCGATTCAAAAAATGCTGCAGGAGGAAAAGAAAAACTAAAATGTTTTTCTTTAATCTCATTGGTATACCAGTATACCGAAAATAATTTGGTGCATAAGATGCGTCAGTAAAAATAAAAAGTCCATGTCAGTTAGAGGGAGCAGAGGGGATTTTAGAGGGAGGATTAGTGAAGCATGGGTATTATCATTTCAATTTTAGTGGTTGCCTGGGTCGTGTATATGATCATAAAAAAACACTATCCGCAAGCGGTTCTTTTGATTGCCGGGATAACCCTGACTATGGCCGCTTATTTTATTGGTAATCCGATACTGTCTGCGAAAGAATCGTCCGGTTCCGCGTTTCTCGATGTTTTTCATACATTAAACGTGCTGCTAAGTTCACGCGTTGCCGGTCTTGGCCTGACGATCATGTCGATTGCCGGTTTTGCCAGGTATATGGAGTACATTGGCGCAAGCAAGTCGTTGTTTGCGGTGGTTGCGTCGCCGTTAAAACACATCAGGTCGCCGTATATTCTGCTTGTCCTCAGTTTTTTCTTAAGCCAGTTCCTGGTGCTCTTTATTCCGAGTCATGCCGGGCTTGGCTTGCTCTTAATGGTGATGTTGTATCCTATTTTGATCCGCGCTGGCGTCAGCAAATTATCGGCTTTGGGAGTGATTGGCTGCGCACAGTATATGGATGTCGGCCCCGGTTCGGGCAATGCGATTCTGGCGGCCAACATCTGCAAGCTGGATCCGGCGGTATATTTCGTTACTTATCAGCTGCCGATCTTCGTCGTGACGACGCTGCTTCTCGGCATTACGCATTATTTCGTGCAAAAGTGGTGGGACAAGAAAGAAGGCTTTACCGGCAATGACGCGCTGGCTGATTTTGCCGAAGAAGATGAAACGCGTCCGCCGCTCATTTATGCGATTCTGCCGATTATTCCGATGCTCTTCATTCTTGGTTTCAGCCCGCTTTTTCACAGTAAAATCAAGATGGACGTCGTCACCGCGATGTTTTTGAGTACCTTCATCAGCATGGCGTTCGAGTATGTACGTACGCGCGACATTCGCGCTACGCTGCAAAGTTTGAAATACTTATATGAAGGCATGGGCAACAGCTTCGCCACGGTGGTAACCTTAATCGTGGCCGGTGAAGTGTTTGCCGGCGGCCTGACGAAAATCGGCGCAGTCGATGCGCTGACGTCAGGCGCACAAAACTTGGGTCTTGGCATTCATGGGCTGATTATCCTGTTCTGCATTGTCATTGCCGGTTGTGCGTTTTTGATGGGATCAGGCAATGCGGCGTTCTTCTCGTTTGCGGCGCTTGCGCCTAAAATTGCTGCGACGCTTAAGATCGAGGTCATCACGCTGCTCCTGCCGATGCAGATTATGACAAGCTTTGGCCGCGTCGTATCGCCGATCACCGCGGCGATCGTCGCCATTGCCGGTGTGGCGGGGGTATCCCCGGTTCAGGTCGTAAAGAGAACGGCTATCCCTATGCTGGTCGCCGCGATAATTAACGTGGCATTTATCTTTATCAATTCATAAAGGAGATGTTTTATTTTGAAATGTGCAAAATGTACTCACAGAAAATGTTATTTGGAAGGTCAAAACTGTACTAAAATCGGCGAGGAAGAAGTGAAGGGCGCCTATGAAGGCGAGCGTTTTGAAATCATGAAGGCGGCGGCCTGCACGGAAGGGCGCTTTTATAACGAGCTTACCCGCTTAGAGGAAACGGTTGAGTTTTGTAAATTCATGGGCTACAAAAAAATCGGCCTGGCTTTTTGCATTGGTCTCAATCAAGAAGCCGAATTGATCGAAAAATATTTTGCCAAGTTCTTTGAAGTCGAATCGGTCTGCTGCAAGGTCTGCGGCGTCGGCAAAGACAAGCTGGGCCTGGAACAAATTAAAGAAGGCGTGCACGAAACGATGTGCAATCCTGTGATGCAGGCGAAAGTTCTTGCAGACAACCATGCGGAATTTTGCGTCACGGTGGGCCTGTGCGTCGGACATGACGCACTGTTTAACAGCGCGTGCACGACGCCGGTTACCTGCCTCGTGGCAAAAGACAGAGTGCTGGCCCACAATCCGCTGGGCGCAGTGTATTCGCGCTACTGGCGTCGGAAACTCGGCATCAATCCCGAAGGACAAGTCTGATCGCGCCTTTTGGCAGACAAAAAATGTTGAGGATGGTGGACGAAATGATGCAGCATGATTTTGACGAACTGATCGATCGCAAGGGAACCGATTGTAAAAAGTGGGATACCTATAAGGACGATGTAATGCCGCTTTGGATTGCGGATACGGATTTCAAATGTCCGCAACCGGTGATTGATGCGATGCTGGAACGCGTACAACATGGCGTTTACGGCTATCCGATGAACGTCAAAACCTTTGAGCAGTCGATTGTTAACTGGCAAAAGAAGCGCTTTAATTGGGATGTGGAAGTGGACTGGGTCGAGTATACGCCTGCCGTTATTCCTGCAATCGTCTATGCGATGCGCGCCTTTACGAATCCGGGCGACAATATCGTAATTCAAATGCCGGCCTACCATCCGTTCCACGATATCATTCCCAATAACGGACGGCACATCCTGGGCAATCAGCTGATTCGCAAAGACGACGGCAGTTATGCGATCGACTTTGAAAATCTGGAAGAACTGCTGAGCAAAAAACGAACGACGATGTTTTTGCTTTGCAGTCCGCACAATCCTGTCGGCAAGTGTTTTACGCGCGAAGAGCTGAGCCGCATCTCGGAACTTTGCCTCAAGCATAATGTGTTCGTCGTGTCGGACGAAATTCATTCGGACATCATTTATAAAGGCAATCGGCATATTCCGTTCGGCAGTCTTTCGCAAGCAGCGGCGGATAACTGCGTGGTGTGTGTGAATCCAAGCAAGACGTTTAACATCGCCGGTGTGAGAACCGGAGCGGTCGTAATTCCGAATCGTCACAATCACGATCGTTTCTACGCGCCGCTCGAAGACAACAAAGCGTACGGCAGAACCATCTTCGGCACGCTGCCGATTGAAGTCGCGTACAATGAGTGCGACTACTACGCCGATCAAATGCTGGAGTATTTGGAAGGCAATCTGGCCTATCTTAAAAAATTCGTTGCGGAGCGCATCCCGCAAATTAAAATCGGCAACCCGCAAGCCACCTACCTCATTTGGCTCGACTGCCGGGAACTGCAGCTGTCGCCGAAAGAACTGCATGCCTTCTTCCTGGAAAAAGCAAAAGTCGCGATGAACGAAGGCTCGACGTTTGGCCCGGGCGGCGCCGGGTTTATGCGCATGAACATCGCCTGCCCTCGCTCTCGCCTGGAAGAAGCCCTGACGCGGATCGAAGCGGCCGTCAATAGCTAACCGTGCTTTCTATAATGGGGGTACTGTAAAGGAGATTTGATATGCTGAAAAATACTTTGCAAATCCGTCTGACGATTTTGCTGGTTGCCTTTTCCTTTTTGGCAGCGCTCGGCATCGGCAGCGTGAGTTCCTATATTAGCGCTACAGCGACAAAGGAAAATGCACTGAACAGCAACCAGACAATTACGACGCAGATTGCCAATGAGATTGAACGCTTTGTCAATAATGATCAGACGCTGCTCGAAACGCTGGCTCTTTCGCCCACCGCATACTCGATGGATGCAGCCAAATTCCGGGAAATGATCATCACGGCGCAGAAGAAAAATCCGGAGTTTGAGACAATCTATGTGATGAACCAGAGCGGCATGCAAATTGCGAAAACAACCAATAGCGCTTTGAACAATAAAGCAGACAAAGACTATTTCAAAAATGCGATGCAAGGCAAAACCTATTTGACGGATTCCTATATTTCGCAGCTGACGAATGCGCCGACTGTTACCATTTCCGCTCCGATCAAGGATGCGTCAGGCAAAACAATCGGCGTATTGGCAGGCGACGTCAGTCTTAAAGTCATCAGTGAACTGGCCGGGAAAATTGCCATTGGCAAAACCGGCTATGTGGACGTAGTCGATCAAAAAGGCGTGCTTTTGGCGCACCGGGACGAAGAAAAGGTGAAAAAGCAGGCAAGCATTGCGCAGGAAAAATATATACAAGTGGTGATCAATGACGGCAAGTCGGGCACGATGGAAGGCGCGTCCTCCGTCGGCGTTGCTTCCTTAATCGCGTATGCACCGGTTGCCAGCTACAAGTGGGGCGTAATTACCTATTTGCCGAAAAGCGAAATCAACAGCGTGGTGCAACACAGCATACTGGTGATGGCGATCTTAGTGCTCTTTGTCCTGCTGATTGCTGCGGCCACGGCGATGTTTGCGGCAAAAGGCCTAGCCCGTCCACTGCATCAATTAGTCGCTGGCGCGGGAGCGATTGCCGGCGGCGATTTGACGCGTAAAATCGAAGTGTCCGGCGTGGAAGAAGTCAATGAACTTTCCCGCTCGCTGGATCGCATGCGCGAAGATTTGCGCAGCATCATTCAGGGGATTATGGTTTCATCCGATCAGGTATCGGCCGCTTCGGAAGAGCTTACGGCCAGTGCTGAGCAATCGGCGCAGGCGACCGGCCTGGTGGCGAATACGATTGGCGAACTGGCTGAAGGCGCGGACAAACAAGTGGGTTCGATTGAAAAAGCCTCCGCCGTTGTGGAACAAATGTCGGCCGGGATTGAAGAAGTATCCGCAAATGCGATTACCATGACGAGCATTGCCGAGCAGGCTTCCGAGTCCGCAAGCGGCGGCGGAAAATCGGTCGAAGCCGTTATGTCGCAGATGGGTACGATTGAAAAAACGGTGACCACTTCGGCGCAAGCGGTCGCGCAACTGGGCGAGCGTTCGCAAATGATAGGACAGATTGTCGAAACCATATCCGGCATCGCCGGGCAGACAAATTTGCTGGCCTTAAATGCGGCGATTGAAGCGGCGCGCGCCGGTGAACAGGGCCGCGGTTTTGCGGTCGTCGCCGAGGAAGTGCGCAAACTTGCGGAACAATCGCAGGAAGCGGCCAAGCAGATCGCAGCGCTGATCATCGAAGTGCAAAGCGAGACGGAAAAAGCAGTCGTTGCGATGAATAACGGAACACGGGAAGTTAAGATCGGCAGCGAGGTTGTGCATACTGCAGGGCAGGCGTTCGGCGAAATCATTGGGTTTGTGGAACGGGTGTCCGGACAGGTCAAAGGAATCTCGGCGGCGATGCAGCAAATGGCCTCGGAGAGCGAACTGATCGTTGACTCGGTGCATGACATCGACACCATCAGCAAAGCCGCAGCCGGACATACACAAACCGTATCGGCTGCAACCGAAGAACAAGCCGCTTCAATGCAAGAAATCGCCAGCGCCAGCCAGGCGCTCGTCAAAATGGCGGAAGAACTGCAGGGCGCGGTAAAACGGTTTAAGCTGTAAAAAAAGATTCTCAAATGGCAAATGCCGCCCTGTTTGTGCTAAGCAAATGAATGGGGCGGCTTTTGTCATGCGTAAAAAAATTCTTGACCGATCGTTCTCGAAAGATTATTATTTCTAACAGGAGGGATAATAATGGGACGCAGTAGAGAATTTGAAGAAAGTATAGTGCTTGAAAAAGCGATGGAATTGTTTTGGCGTCAAGGCTATGAAAAAACATCGTTGAGCGACCTGGTGGCTCATATGGGAATCCACCGCAGAAGTTTATACGATACTTTTGGCGATAAACACAGCTTGTTTTTGAAAGCAATCGATTTTTTCGGCGCACAGATAAAAGAAAAACTGACGGCGGATGTTTCACGCTGCGCGACGGCCGAAGAAGCGATACGCTGCATCTTTGAGTATATGATCGAAGGCAGAGCGGACCGGCCCTGGGGCTGCCTGTTTGTAAATGCGGCCACGGAAATGGCGCCTCACGATGAGGCGGTCGCAGAAAAGACGCAAGCAGCCTTTCATCAATTGGAGCAACTTCTTGCCGCATTGATTCGCCGCGGACAGCAGGCGGCTGAATTCACTGCGACCTATGACGCACAAGTGCTGGCCGAACATTTACACACAACGTTGCTTGGCATTCGGGTGATGGTAAGAAATGCAGCCGATAAAGAAAAATTGCGTCGTATTGCGGAATGTTCGTTAGCAATATTGCATGATTGAATTTTTTTGCATGAATTAGAATGAACGTTCTAAAATATAAGGAGTGATGAAGGAATGGAAAAAGAAATTGCAAATTACATTTCGGCGTTGGGGGTTGATGATTTCGGTATTGCTGCGGTGCAGGATTACCATAGCCCGAAATCTTATGAAATCAGCAAATTTTTGCCGGATGCCAAGTCGATTATTGTCTTGGGCTTCAAAGTGCTGACAAGTTGTGAAAGTCCCAGTGTGACGACGGCGCAAAACGGCTATTTGGATTTGGCTTCGTTTGCCCGAACCTCGAGCTATCAAATTTCACGCTTCCTGGAGCGCAAGTATGCTGCGAAAACAGCGACCTTCGGCATTTCCTATCCGATGGAGATACATAATGACCGCAAAGCGATAGCGGATTTTTCGCAGCGCCATGCAGCGGTTGCCGCCGGACTCGGAACGTTTGGCCGCCATAACCTGGTTATTCATCCGCGCTTTGGCACCAGAATTCAATTTACCAGCATCATCACGAACTTAGCGTTGCAACCCAAGCCTAAATGCGAGGAAGACTTGTGCATTCATTGCGACCTGTGCGTAAAAAACTGCCCGTCACAGGCGTTGGCAACAAAAGGGCAAACCGATGTCATGAAATGTTACGCTCATTCGCAGCCGTATGGCTTGGTTGGCGATATTACATTTCAGCTGCAGCGTCTAGGCAGTTCGCCGGAAGAACAAAAAAATATGCTGATGGATCAAGAGTACGCACGCTTGAAACAGGCCGCCTATTTGGGCAATCAATACATGTGTTATAACTGTCTAAAGACATGTCCGGTCGGAATTAAAGCGTGAACAGTTGCATTAGAGACAGGAAAAATAAGTAGAAGGTAGTGAATATCGTCTATCTTTCAGGCGCTGAAATGGCTTTCCATCAAATGAAAAAAGTATTGTATTGAAAACAAAAAAATGTGCCAGTGTGTTTTCACAACAAAGCCGTCCTATTCAATCCAGATGATAATTTGATCAAGTGATTGGATGGGGCGGCTTTTTGTGAGTTGTTGTATGTGTTTCGATGACAAAACGCGGTATCATTTTAGAAGAATTTTGTTTAAAGAAAATTTTCCGCGACTATTCTCCCAACTGCGCACGAATCAGCTCGCGGTAGGTGGTGGCATGGTGCTGATAAAAAAGATCGTCTGCGAACTGCGGCGGCGTTGGCGTGCCGAAGACGAATAAGACCTGGCCGGCTGGCTCGAAGCACCAGGAGGAATCGGTTGCGATGCTGCGCAGCGGCTTAAGCGAATCGTAGCGATAGAAGTAGCCGTAATTTTGCGCGCTCTTACGAACGTGAGGCTCGATGACCGCGCCGACGAGTGAACGGAACCCGGAGGAGAAACCGCTGATAAAGCGTAACAGGCGAGTGGCGATGCTTGCCGGAGGAAATGCGGTTTCAAGATCGCTCATGCTTTCGAGCGTCAAAGGAACTTTGGGAATGGAATCGAGGTCGTTGTTAATTACGACGGCGTTGTCGTATTGTTGCGTAATGCGGGCAAAATCGCTGGCGAAGGAAGGGGTGCCCGGTTTGGGTTGGGCGAAGGCGTAGGATTTAAGATGATAGCGCGTGTCTTTCAGGGCGAAAGGATCTTCGCCAGTTGTTTCGGCAGACTGCATCGCATGATGAAAAAAAGAATGAATCAATGTTGCCATGGAGGCGCCCTGGCTGTGGCCGACAATGTACAAAACAGCATCTGTGGGAAGCTGTTGTTCGTTAAGAATTTGCAGGATGCCGTAACGCAGGTCAAACAACGTGGTGAAGGTTGCATGGGCAAAACCGCTGTGCAGCGCGGCTGCGTCGGAAGCGGCGAAGGATACGGCGTCGCTTAAGAAGCGACGGGCTTGGACGGGCTGAAAGAAAGCGTCCTCAATCGCGCTTGGGGAATTGCTGAATACTGTGCCGCGAATCGCAATGGCGTAACGGCCTGCATTTGACCCGACGCCCTGATAGAGCAGCCAGGCATTTTGCCAGGGGCCAAAACCGTTGAGATCCGGGCTGCTTTCAATTAGCTCTTGGGTAAGCGGCGTAAGGTTCTTTGCGGCGGCGCGAGCTTCAAGCTCTGTGAAGAGCTTTTCCCAATGCGACAGATCGTCTTCGCCCTGCTCCGGCGCGGACGGTGAAGTGCGAAAACGGATATAGTCGGCTGCCACTTGCTTGCGGCTGTCAAAAAGCGGTACCGGATTCCAAAGCGCGGGATCGATAGCGGCTTCGAATTTCTGAAGTTGTGCGGCGTCATTGCTGTCCTTCAGTTGAAAACGGTTGTCCTGATTGTTGAGTTCAATGCAGAATTCAATGAAATTGGCGGCTTCTTCGTGTACATAGCCGCCGGAAAATGGCGATGTTTTTGAAGCGGGGGCGGTCACCGACATAATAGATCACTCCTTATATAAAGCTCATAAGAATAAAATTCCATTTTTTACAGTAGAATCCTGCGCGTTTAAGGGGGAGTGAGCAATGAATTGCGAAAAAAGAATGGTTTGAAAAATCAAAAGGAGTTTCTGAAAAATCGTTTCCACTTTGTCTTAACGGTGTTCTATGCTTTTGCGATGTTGCGCTTGCCTTAAAGCGAAGATTTCTTTATTGCCTACGGGAGAGTATAATGGATGAAAGATAACGCTGAAAAGGGTGAGGATAATTGGACAACATACAGTGTGAACGCAGGCGGTATGAATGTACCTTTAGCACCCATGCGCATGCGTATGCTCAGTTGATTATGCCTCTTAACGGGCGGTTGGAGATTGAAACGGAAACTAAGCGAGTGCTGGTTGACGAGGCGCGGCTCTTTTTTCTCCCGCCGGACTGTGACCATACCTTTCGAGCGGAGAGGCGCAACGAATTTTTGATTTTGGATATACCGGACGCCCTGTTTGTCAAACAGGATTTGGAAAAGCTGGCAGGCGGAAGCGAATACTGCTTTGACGAACGCTGGCAGGCGATCCGTCAGCTGCTGTTGAATGAGGCGGGAAGGACGACGCGCTCCGGCGCGATCAACCACTTGTTTGCCTATGCGTACTCCATGTTGCTGGAGGAGTGCCTGCCTGCTTCGGTGCGCCATATTCAGGCGCATTATGCGGAGGAACTTGATTTGAGGAAACTGGCCGAGATTGAACATTATACTGTCGGCTATTACAGCGAGTGGTTTAAGAAAAACATGGGCGTATCGCCGCTTGAATATATACAGCGCGTACGGTTGAACAAGGCGAAGGAACTGTTGGCAAACACGCGCTTGCCGATCATTCAGATTGCGCATATGACGGGCTACAGCCATCATTCTTCTTTAAGCCGGGCGTTCAAGGACGTCGAAAAAATGACGCCAGTCGATTTTCGCAAGAAAAACTGAGATGCGGCTAAGAATTACCTGTGAAGCGGCAAAGAACGCAGTCGGGAAAACGGTATACTGGTAGTAAGGAACTGTGAAGATGGTTCCTTATTTTTATTGCAAAAGGGGAATGAACAATGAAAGCATGCTCTGGGGCGGGACGGAAAAATGCATACGTCAATCTGGCGCTTTGCATATTGCTTTGGGCGTCGATACCGGTGATTACAAAAAAAATGCTGCTTGAACTGAACAGCCTGCAAATCTTATTCTATTCGACAGCGCTTTCGACGCTTGTGATGGCGATTTTGGCGCTGAGCCGGAAAAAAGCGGCCGACTGGAGGCAATACGGCAAGAAAGAATATGCGATCATGGCCGGACTTGGTCTGCTGGGGAATTATCTTTATTACCTTTTTCTCTATGGCGCGTTGAGTAAAACGACGGCAGCCGAAGGCTTCATTCTTGCTTACACGTGGCCGATTTTGGTGTTGCTGCTCTCCGTTGTCTTCGGAACGGACAAGCTGACCGTAAAAAAACTTGCGGGGATGCTGGTCAGTTTTTGCGGCATCATTATCATCACGACCCAGGGAGAGCTGACGCAATTCAATCTGACAAATCTCAACGGCGATTTGCTTGCGATTGTCGGCGCGTTCGTTTTCGCGCTTTTTTCCGTCCTTGCGAAGCGGTTTGATTTCGATAAAATTATCAGCGTCTTTATCTATTTTCTCTCGGCGTTCATGGCCATCGTGCCGACCGTGCTGGCTTTTTCAACGATTCCGCTGCCCGGCAGCGACGTATGGCCTTGGATCATTTTTAACGGCGTCTTTGTAAATGGCATATCTTATGTCTTTTGGTTCAAAGCGCTGGCGGGCGGCGAAACGCATATCCTATCGAACTTATTGTATGTAACGCCGTTTATTTCATTGCTTTATATCGCCCTGTTTCTAAACGAACCGATTCTTCCCAGCGCAATTGCCGGGGCCGTCGTGATCGTTTCGGGCGTGCTGTTTCAGTATGCGAAAAAGTAACGCTGCCGGATGCAAAAAGAAAACCGCTCGCTTCGCGTGATTGAAGCGGGCGGTTGGTTTTATTTTATTGGTTGAAATTAGGAAGAAAGGAAAAGCGGATATTTTAATCCCACCATAAAAATACGCCATGATATTTGTTCATTTCTACCACTAGCGCTTCAATACTGCCAGCGTTTTGCTCAACAGCATCAGGACAAAACACGTACACTTCTTCAGCAAATTTTTTCATATCTGATGGCATCACTTTAAACTGCACATCGACCCAATCGCCATCGGCTCCTTTGATAATGATTCCGTAGCGTTCATCCCACTCTTTAAGTTTTTTAATGATTTGCTCGTTGTTAATATCATAGTTTGTGCCGTCGGTTCCCATGACACGAATAATATCATACGGGTCTTGGCTTTTGATAATGCAAATTCGCTCTGGTGAATCCTTAAAAGATAAACTGCTGTAAAAGACTTGCCGAGCACTTCCATTGCATTTTTTCTTTAATTGCGCCAGCAATTCTGGGCGTCGGTTCACATTCACCTCAAAATAAGAAACGTCATATTTTTGCTGATCGACTTTACCCCACATGGTATTTTCTAGTCGTATAAGTTGACCTCCGTTGCGAGTTGCCTCATTACGCAATAAGGCATCGATGTTGGCGGTAGTTGGACTTTCTCCGGCGAAACCTGAGCGGAAATGCCAGAGGAGTGCGCCGACAATCAGTACTGCTAACAGCGTAAAAAAGATTTCTTTGGTCATGCCACGTGAACCTCCCGATACAATGAATATGCTTATTCTACTGCTTGTGCGACGTGAGAGAAAGTAAGATTTCCTGTAGAGTGTAAATCATTTTTTCCATAACATAACAAGAGAGTATTTTGCACAAGTCAGGCGTTATTCCAGTTGAAACTCAATCAAATAATGCGCAAGGCTTTCTCGCTCTGTCGCGTTGCCGATGCTGTATTCAGAGAGGAATGCGAGAGCAGAGGCTACGGAGCCTTTTTTTCCGATCAGGGCATAGCATAAATAAAAAATGCTGATCGTATTCGGCAGCTCGGTGAATTCGTCCGCTGCGGTGTTGGAATCTTTTTTGAGAAACGAATGAGCCAGGCTTAGGATGGAACTGCGGTTTTCGCGCAGCGCTTTTTCTAATTGTGCGATCGATTCGATTTGGAAGAAATGCAGCTGGCTAATGAAACTGTCCAGTTGATAAGCCGGATAGATTTCGTAAGAGGTTTTGACCGACAAAATGTCGCGGTTCAATTCGTCGACGATCAGGCTGCGCTCCAAAAAAGCGGACAAAGAGACGCGATCAAGGAAGACTTTTTCCGGCGCGTCGCTGATCCGTCGTGCGATATCCTGTTCATAGTCTGCCAGTGAGGTGCGGATGTTGCGAAATTCCTGGTCGGCGATTTCGAGCAGGCCGGCCAAACGGGAGAAACTGCGCCGTATCTCGCGCGGGATGGAAAACTGGTATTTGTAACCGAGGTCATGTTCGATCTCGGCCCAGGCATGCTGCAGGATGGAGCGGATTTGAAATTCCACCTTACAGTCCTTGAATTTCTCGTATTCCGGCAGCGCATAACGGCTCGCGGCCAGCGAAGCGACGTAATGCAAGGAGAGATAACCGAAGCGATCCGGGTCGATTAAGAGGCGCTTGTCGATCGAATTGAGTTCGTCGATATAAAATTCGCGCTGGATGATCGCGGCGACCCGGTCGACGTCATCTTCAAAGTAAGTGGTGATGCGAAGCCCGGCAATGTCGGTGATGTCTTCGAGGCAAAAGTATTTGCCGGGGTTCTTGGCGATTTTTTCTTCCAGGCTGTCTTCTTCCTTTGTCCGTGCAGTGAGGGAATGAATGCGAATGCCTTCCGCCTTCAGAAGATCGGCAACCAAAGTCAGCAGCTGCTGCGTGAAATCGCGGTATAAATCGATCTGTTCGCGGTATTGAGCGAGAATTTGATGCTTCATGCAGTCCTCCAAGAAAAAGAAGTTTGATAGTTTCTTCGGCGGGAAAAGATAAAATCCTTTTCTATGGATGCCGGAATAAAAGCTGCCTCAATCGATCAAAGAATCGAAAGAGGCAGCTTTTTTATTTATTCTGCGAAAATCATTTAAATGGAATCGGTTTGATCAATTTGACGCGTTCGTTGACTTTAGCCAGAAAGCGATCGGTTTGGATGATGCTGCGCGTGTGCGTACCGCGCCCGATTTCACCGAGCTCATCGGCGGCTGTCACGGAAAACGTCAAATTGCTTCCTTCGATTGCGGTCAGTGTTGCCTTTATGGTGACGGACATGCCGACTACGGTCGGTTTTTCATGGCGAAATTCGAAGCTGGTTCCGATCGTTGCGAATTCCTCCGGCAGGTGAGGGTCTACGGCGCTGACGGCAGCGCGAATGATGAGGTCGATATAGACGGGGCTTGCCA
The DNA here is from genome assembly GCF_030542965.1 of Azotosporobacter soli. Classification (NCBI taxonomy): domain Bacteria; kingdom Bacillati; phylum Bacillota; class Negativicutes; order Selenomonadales; family Sporomusaceae; genus Azotosporobacter; species Azotosporobacter soli. The sequence goes on along the minus strand of NZ_JAUAOA010000001.1, from coordinate 113,673 downwards.
AGAGGTCTTTTAGTTTACCGTGACCATGGTACAAGGAGGAGTCTGCGTGCTCGATTGTCCGTTGGGCGATGCCGGAGGAGCCGATGGCTGGCAATTTGGCAAAATCAAGATTCATGCGAAACACTCCTTTGCGATAAATTTTCAGATATGCGTATTTCCATTATACGTCATATTCCATAAAAAGGAAAATGTTTCGCGTGCGAAAAACAAGAGGCGAGTTGAAGCGTTGTTGCACATCTGGGTTGCTGATCAACGCGTGCTCTTCTTCGTTCAGTCGTGCGGGCAGGGCGGAATTTCGCAAGTTGGATCCGCATTTTTGGCATAGCCAACACCCCATTGGGTAATCGAAGCTAAAACAGGCAACAATGTTTTGCCTGTGTCGGTAAGAGAATATTCGACTTTGGGCGGTACTTGCGTATAAACGAAACGCGTGATTAAGCCGTTCGCTTCTAATTCGCGCAGCTGTTGCGTCAACATTTTTTGCGTGATCTGTGGTAAAGTCTTTCTTAATTCGCTAAAGCGCAGCGTGTTTTCGCCTAAATGCCACAAAATCAAGGCTTTCCATTTGCCTCCGATGATGCTTAAGGTTAATTCCAACGGACAGTGATATTCATTATTTAAAAATCGAATCATAGTGAAGCTCCTTTTGCTTGGTATATAAAAGGGAACTATGGCACAAATAAGTGCATACTTGCTAATGGGTGTATTAGTGAATAGTATTATAGCATGAATCCTGTGCACAGGAAATGAAAACAAAAGACAGGAGATGAGAAGCAGTGGCGAAAAATATACTGATTCTAACAGGTAGCCCAAGGAAAAACGGCAACACTGAGAAATTAACGAATGCGTTTATTTCCGGAGCGCAGCAGGCCGGACATAAGACGACAATCTATACAACATCGGATAAGAACATAAAAGGCTGTATTGACTGCAAAATGTGCTTTAGCAAAGGACGCGCCTGTTCGATTCCCGATGATTTTAATACGCTGGCTCCTTTACTTGAGGAAGCGGATATGTTGGTGATTGCCACGCCGATGTATTGGTTTTCCTTTCCGGCCAAACTGAAAGCGGCGATTGATAAGATGTATGCGTATTTGATTGCGGAAAAACCGCTCAAGATAAAAGAATGCGCAATGCTTGTCAGCGGCGGCGTACCGGATGAAGCGTTATTTGACGGTATTGTTGCATCGTATAAACGAATTGCTCAATTTCAAAATTGGCAGGACCGGGGCGTAGTCATCGTGCCGGGATTACATGACAAAGAAGACGTTTTAAAAACAGACGGATTAAATAGAGTGGAAGCTTTTGCGCAAAATCTTAAATAGATTCGCAAGAAAGAGGATAAATACAAGAAGCCGCCCATCTCGACCAAGGTGATCAAAGGGGGCGGCTTTTTGTATGTTGTCGTTAATAAAGTTGATCCTTCTTTTTCTCTTCACTTGCATTTGAGTTTTCTGCGACGGAACGAGGTTCTTTGGCAAGCGGCGGATACTTGAATGAGGATGCTGCTTTGATTTTGGTGCGGGCAGGGTCGTTTTTTCGGCCGGTAAGATAATCGAGCGATACATTATAGTAGTCGGCCATGGCGACTAAGCTATCGATGGTGGGCAGGCGCAGGCCGGTTTCCCAATGGCCGACGGTTTGCTTGACGACGCCGAGCAGCTGCCCCACTTGATCTTGGGTCAGTTTATGGGCAAGACGTTCTTCTTTTAAGCGTTGCGCTAATATTTCTTTTTGAAACATAGAAATCACTCCTTGACGAACTACTTAAAGTAGTTTAAAATAAAGTCAAAGCCTACTATTAGTAGATTTTGCGCAAGGGATTTTTAAAGAAAGGAGAGGGGAAATACCTTTTTAGAAAACAAGGCAAGAAGAATCGGTCATTTTAAAATGGAGAGCAATTAACGCAGCACTGTGAGGCATGAATGGAAAACGAATCGTCGCCGGCAAGCAAAGCGATTCGTTGACTGAGGGTGTGCATCATGCGAAGTAATAATAAATGCAGCACAAACGCGGCTCGATTGGCAGAGCAAAATATAAAAAGTATCTGGGCTAGAGCCAAATCCTACTGACGTTGCAGTAAAACGATATAGAGATACATATAGTTATTATATCGCATCCAGTTATTTCCGTAAACGCACCATGAGGTAGGAAGATTGAGAAAGCAGCGATCCCAGGCAAGAGGATCGCTGCCTTTCTTTTATCACTGGGAAAATAAAGGGGGGAATAGAGTATGAAGAGATTATCCCAATGCCTTGTGAAACTCGGCGTTGCAGCAGCGAACCGAAGTCAGGCGGTAAAGGAAGCGGGGCGACTGTTGGTCGATTCTGGCTGCGTCACGCCGCGCTATGTCGATGCGGTAAGTCAAAATTATGGTGAAGAAGTTTGCATGGTCATTGCACCATGGCTGGCGGTAGTGCATCTTCGCGACCCGGAACTGGTTAAAAAAAACGGCGTAGGGGTGCTTACGCTAAAAAAGCCGGTGCGATTCGGTTTTGAAGCAAGCGAATCGGTACGATTAGTCGTAGCGCTGGCGGCGCAGGATACAGCAGAACATTTGAGCCAGATTGACGAGATCGGTACGCTTCTTTCCTGTCCCGGACAAATGGAACGTTTATGCCGCGCCGAGAACGAAGAACAGGTGAGAAAAATTTTAGACTGGCGCTAGCGGATTGCAGAGCAAACGGCATTGCCGGAAACTTGAAGCGAAAATCAATTTCTTTCATTAAAAAACGAGCCTCTCTCGACCCAAGTGATCGAAAGGGGCTCGTTTTTCTTCACTTATTTCATGAAAAAAATAAGGGTGATTTGGATTACTCGCGGTTAATTCCCGCTGTACTGCCGTCTTTGCCGCCGTCGACGAAAGTAGAGCGTTTATCCTCAGCGTTGTTGCGGATTTTGCAACTTGTGCTACATTGCGGAGAGAAAGTCTCACCAACCATTGTAAATAGATTCCGGCAGCAGTCTGAATGTTGCTGTCCTGTTCAAGCCTATCGACTTTGTCAAACTGCAAAAAAAATAACGCATGCAGTGCAGTGGTTTTGAAAAATGTTGGCAGGTTTTGCTTTCGCATATGCGGAATAGATAAAAGATGAGGAAAACGGTTTCTGCGAGGAAAAATGGGGAGGCGTTTTTGATGTTGAAGTGGGATGTGGTTTATCATATCGGGGTGCCGGTGCTGGATAAGCAGCATAACAGGATCATCGAACTGGCCAATGACTTGGTAGTTAACATTTTGCGCTGCGAAGATATTGAAAAGGAGCGGCAGATAACCGAAGCCGCTTTGGCGGAGCTGGTCGCCTATACGGCAAACCACCTTCAGGAAGAGGAAGGTTATATGCAGCAATATAATTATCCGGAGATTGCTGAACATAAACGGGAGCATGAAATATTAATGACCGAGGCGCAGCGGATTTTAGCGGAATCGCAGCAAGGTAAAGGCGGCTTTTCCTTTGATGCGCTGATGGTAATGAAAAAGTGGCTGGAAGAGCATATTTTAGTCTGCGATAAAAAGCTGGGTGCGTTTTTGCAGCTTGCAGAGCAGAAGCACGAAAAATAACAATGCATAAGAATTGTGAAAAAAGGGATCGAGTTAACTTTTTGTAAGAAGTGTTAACTTACTCTCTTTTTTTGTTTTTATGCGCGAAATAAGTCGATTGGTGGTATAATAAGGAGGTGTGAAGGCGGGGGAGAGCCGCTTTTGGCACAACGGAAATTGAAGAGGCAAACTTATCGAAAGATAAGGACGCAAAGCCGTGGGTCTAACGATAGCAATATCCATGACTGCCAGGTTGCATCGCTCAATTGGTGATGTCCCTGGCAGTCTTTTTATATACAAAAAAGTAAGGAGTCAATGCAAATGAAATTTTTTAATGACATGAAAGTGATGTACAAATTAGGCGTTTTACTTTTGCTGGCTTTTATCGCATTAGGGGTTATCGGTTATTCCGGTTATTATTACCTGCAGGAGTCGAATACGACGATCAACACTCTCTATAAAGAGCGTTTGCTGCCGATAAAGGATTTGAACGAAAACCGGATGCACATTGCGCGCGCGAATGGCGCGACGATGGAATTAATGCTGACGACGGATGAAAATAAGAACAAAGAGCTCAAGGGGATCATTGACGACACCGCAAAACGGGCGGCGGCCAATCTCGATGAAATCGAAAAAATGCCACTCGATGCCAAGGCGCGTGCTATGCTGGGTAAGGTGGTCGATGTCAGAGGAAAGTACCGTGATGCCAGGGCCAAGGTGATTGATTTGGCCCTGCAGAATAAGAATGCGGAAGCGTATGCAGCCTATGTCGCCAATGTTGATAAACCGGCGGCCGAGTACATCGAGGCAATGCGTGAGTTTAGCGATTATTACACGGAACTGTCCAAGAAGATGGACGAAGAAAATCAAAGAGCGTTTGCAAGGGCCAATCAAATTAGCGTCGCAACGCTGCTCATTGCGTTTATCGTCCTGGGCGTCAGCGGTTGGTACATAACAAAAATCATCACGCAGCCGCTCGCCGCGTTGGTCGCGGTCTGTGATGAACTGGCGGGCGGTGATTTTCGCAATAAGCCACGCCCGTTCATGCGGGCCGATGAGATTGGCAAAGTGGCCGATTCGCTGATTGAGATGCGCAATAAGGTGCAGGCTCTGATGAAGAAAATTGACGGTTCGGTCGAACAGGTGGCGGCTTCTTCGGAAGAGTTGACGGCAAGCGCCGATCAATCGGCGCAAGCCGCTACGCACGTAGCCGGATCGATTGCCGAAGTGGCGCAGGGAATGGCCGAACAGTTGCGCGTGACCGGCGATGCGTCCGTCGTGATTCGGCAAATGTCTGCCGGGATTGAGGAACTTGCCGCCAATGCGCATGAGGTAACGACGCAATCTTCGCTGGCTGCGACGAAGGCGACAGACGGCAATGCATCGGCTGATAAAGCGGTGCGACAAATGAATTCGATCGAACAAACCGTGGCCGCATCGGCTGAAATCGTTGCCAAGCTGGGGGAACGGTCAAAAGAGATCGGCCAAATTGTCGATACGATAGCCGGCATTGCCGGACAAACCAATTTGCTCGCGCTCAATGCCGCGATTGAAGCGGCGCGCGCGGGGGAACAGGGGCGCGGCTTTGCGGTCGTAGCGGAAGAAGTGCGTAAGCTGGCCGAACAGTCGGAAGGTGCAGCCAAGCAAATCGCGACGTTAATTGGCGAAACGCAAATCGATACCGAAAAAGCCGTCGTTGCAATGCAGAGCGGATCGCAGGAAGTCAAACTGGGCACGCAAACTGTTAATGCATCCGGCGTCGCGTTTGCTGAAATTGCCAAACTGGTAACGCAGGTATCGGGACAAATTCAGGATATGTCGAGTGCGATTGAGCAAATGGCGAGCGGCAGCCAGCAAATTGTCGGCTCCGTCAACCAAATTGACGAATTGAGCAAGCACGGCGCGCAAGGTGCGCAAACCGTATCGGCTGCGACCGAAGAACAATCGGCCTCAATGCAGGAAATTGCCGCTGCCAGCCAGGCGTTGGCACATCTGGCAATGGATTTGCGAACGGAGGTTAGCAAGTTTCAGGTGTGATTTGAAAAATAGGAGACCGCCTGTGCGACCATTTGCGCAGGCGGTCAATATTGTAAAAGACGTATTGCAGGTTTCGCGAGAAGACGATAAACTGACTATGCGAGAGAGGAGTGATTTAAAGTGGAAACGCAATCGGGTATAAAGGTGTTGGTGGTTGATGATTCCGGCTTTTCGCGAACATTGATCGGCAAAGAATTAAATCGGGCCGGCATTGAAAATCAACAAATAAAACAGGCTGCAAGCGGTGAAGAGGCGGTTGTCCAAATGCAGACGACACGTTTCGAACTGTTTATATTGGACATCATCATGACCGGGATTGACGGAATTGCGGTATTGAAAGAAGTGAAGAAGACGCAGCCCGATGCCAAGATCATCATGTGCAGCGGCACGAATTCGGAAGATGTGATTAAAGAAATTGTCCGTCTAGGCATCGATGCATTCATCGTGAAACCCTACCGCTCGGAAACGTTTGACAAGGTTTTGCGTCGGATTTTGGACTTGCCGCGTGAAGTTTCGGGAGAATGGAGCGCGAAATGCCACGTTTGCGATGCTAAAATGGTCGAGGTCGACTCCATCGACATGGTCAGTTTCTTCTGTCCGCAAACTTGTATGAAAATCGGACCGCTCTCTAATGTTTTGGTTACGCAAGCGGAATTGGATCAGGATTATGCGGCAGCGAAAAAATAGAATGAGCAACAGTGAAAAGATCAAGGCCTGCAAAATGAAAAGCCTTGCTCTTTTTATTTTTGCTATTGCTTAGAAAAAAATTGTGCTTGAAATTGTTAGCAAGGGCTGTAGCAAAAAAACGTTAATAAGCTTGTAAGTTTCTGGGAAAGCTTTCTAATGAAGCCAGAGGCGGTCTTGACGTGCCGTAGCCGTAAATATGGCGACAGGTCGCAGTTGCATCGCTTTGCGTAAGTTTGTTACGATACATCTATTACGCAGAAACTGTTTTTATAATCCGCGCCGGATCAATCGCGCTGCAAACGCGTCGGTGGGGGAAGCAAGGGAAGAATGGGGAGGCATGTTTATGAATTGGCGGCGAAATCTTTGGGCGCTGGCGCTGGGTTCGATGCTGTCCGCTTCAAGTTATACGATGGTAATTCCTTTTTTGCCGCTGTATTTGCTTGATATTGGGGTTGACGAGAAGAATGTGAATCTTTGGTCGGGCGTTATTTTCTCGGCGACATTTTTAGTTGCGGCTTTATTGGCGCCCTATTGGGGACGACAAGCCGACAAGAGCGGCAAACGACGCATGGTGCTGCGCGCCGGCTTTAGTCTGGCGGCGGTTTATTTTTTAGGCGCGTTTGTGCAAAGTCCGCTGCAGCTTCTGGGCGTCAGAATCCTGCAAGGGGTTGCCAACGGTTTTGTCCCGGCATCGCTCGCAATCGTTGCGACGTCGGTTCCGTCGGTGAAGTTGGGGTCCAGTCTCGGTTTGATGCAAACGACATTGTTGATCGGCACGATCATCGGCCCATTGGCAGGCGGCGTATTGTCGCATCTTTTCGGCATGCGCGCTTCGTTCGTCATTGCCGCGCTGGTAATTTCGCTTGGTACGCTGGCGGTACGTCATTTTGTCGTCGAGCCGCCGGAGAAAGAGGTTGCGCCGAGCACTACGATACGGGAAGATTTTAAAACGGCGTTCGGCAATGCGCGCTTGATGGAAATGCTGGCGCTGATGTTCGTTGTCCAGATGGCAACGATGGCGATTCAACCGCTGATTACCCTCTATGTCGCGCAACTGCAGGGACAAATGGAAGGCGCGGCGCTGGCGGCGGGGATTATCTACAGTCTGGCGGGCATTGCAGGGGCGATCGCCGCGCCGACGTGGGGCAGGCTGGGGCAGGCGAAAGGTTTTTTTCGCATTTTGACAATCGGCTTTATCGGTGCGGGACTCTTTAACGTAGGACAATATTTTGCGCCGGATTTGTATCGCTTTGCGCTGCTGCAATTTTTCTTCGGTCTCTTTGTCGTCGGCGTCTATCCGGCAATCAATACGCTCGCGGTCACGTCGAGCGACGCCGGATTTCAAGGCCGGATTTTTGGCCTTACGACGACCGCCAACCAGTTCGGCTCGATGACCGGGCCGTTGATTGGCGGACTGATCAGTTCGGCGTTTGGCATCCGGCCGGTATTTTTCTTTACCGGGAGCTTGCTGATTCTGGTGGGGATTTTTGTGCTGCTAAAGCATATGGCGAAAAAACAGGTCAAGGAAGCTGTTTCGGATGCAGGTTAACTGCAAGGCATAAGAAGGGGCTGTTGCAAAATGAGAGCATAATCTCGTTTTACAACAGCCCCTTCTTATTTAGTTGAGGAGAGGTAAGCGTTAACTTAACCGGCGCGGTTCTTTAAGCGGGGCGCTTCGTTTCCGTCGCGCGCTCCCCAGTAACCGGCTAACAGGGAACCGGTGAAATTGTGCCAAACGCTGAAGATGGCGCCGGGAATCGCGGCGATCGGATCGAGATGGGCGATCGCCAGCGCGACCGCCAAACCGGAATTTTCCATGCCGATCTCAAAGCAAATCGCTTTGGCTTTGCGGTGATTGATTCCGACGAAGCGTGACGTGCTATAGCCGAGAGTAAGGCCAAGACCGTTATGCAGCGCCACAGCGGCAAAAGCAATGCCCGCGACCGTTGCCAGTTTGGCGGCGCTGAGACCGACGACGATGGCAATGATCGCGATGATCGAGACGACGGAAACGAACGGAATCAATTGCGCGATGCGCTCGACCAATTGCCCGGCAAACATGCGCAGCAAAATGCCGATGCTGATCGGGAAGAGGACGATCTTTAAGATGTCGAACAACAACGCGCCCGCATCAATCGGAATCAGCGTACCGGCAAAAAAGAGGAAGATGTACGGCGTGAGAAGCGGCGCGAGAATCGTGTTGATGCTGGAGACAGTCACCGATAGCGCGGTGTCGCCTTTGGCGATGAAAGTCATCACATTGGAAGCGGTGCCGCTTGGGCAGGCTCCGACCAGAATCAGACCGGCGGCCAGTGAAGGCGGTAAATCAAGCAGTTTGGCGATGGAAAAGGCGACGCCTGGCATGATCAGGCAGCGCAGTACGACGCCGTACAGAACATCTTTCGGCCGGGTAAGAACCAGTTTGAAGTCTTCCAAACTCATCGTAAGACCCATGCCGAGCATGATCAGGCCGAGTAAATAGGGCACGTATTTGCCAAGCGGCTTGAACGGGTCGGGCGAAAAAAACGCCACAGCGGCGAAGAGAATGACCCAAACGGGAAAGAGTTTTGTGATTCGTGCAATAAATGAGTTCAGTTTGTCCATGTAAATCATCACTCCCAGTCTTGTTGTTTGCGAATGAACTTATTATACGCTTTTTTCACGAAGTGCGCTTACAAAAATGCGCAACAAAGCAAATAAATGCGATAAGAGTGTAAATTAATGAAACTTTGGTTCGTTCAAATGTCTTGCCTGCGTGATGCTGGAGAATGCTGTTGTGAAAAGGAAAAGAGCTGTCGCAGGATTGGCAACAGCTCTTTTCCTTATCCTTTGCCGACGCTTTCTTGTGCAACCGCGATGAAGGCTTGCGCGGCTTGCGAGAGATAGGCGTTTTTCCGGTAGGCGATGACTAACGTGCGACTGGGAGGCGGATCGCCAAGCGACGCATAGCAGGGCGGCGTCGGTGTGCGGACGCTCTGCAGCGTGTCGGGCGCTAACGTGACGCCGAGCCCGGCGGCGGCCAAAGCATGCGCGGCCTCGATGTTTTCCGTTTCCATGACGATGCGGGGCGTGAAACCGGCCTGACGGCAAAGCTCCAGACTGAATTGTCGCATGCGCTGGCCGGGTTTTAACAAAATGAATGGTTCATCGCGCAGTGCACTAAGCGGCAGCTGCGCCTCTGTGCCTGAAGTGGTCGACGCAAGTTGGCGGCAAAGCCGGTGATCCGACGGCAACACGGCCAAAATCGTTTCGTGCAGCAGCGCCTCATAAGCGAAGAGTTCGTTTTGCACCGGTAAAGTCATGAGCGAAAGGTCGGTGACGCCTTTGGCCATGAAGGCTTCGATCTCATCCATCTGCCCTTCCAGCAAACGGACTTCGATGCCGGGGTAGCGGCGCTGGAAGGTCGGCAGGACGCGCGGCAGGAAATGAATGCTGCGGAACGGCGAAATGCCGAGTGTGATGCGGCCTTGCTTTAAATTGTCGATATCGTCAAGCTGCTTACGTAGTTGGTCGCTCAGGTCGAGTGTTTTTCGTGCGGCGGACAGATACAGCTCTCCGGCATAGGTGGGACGCAGCGGTGTTGCGCTGCGATCGAAGAGCAGCGTGCCCAGCTGCTCTTCGACTTTTTGCAGCAACTGACTGAGCGATGGCTGCGCGATGTAGAGCTTTTTGGCCGCGGCGGAAAGGTTTTGTTCTTCGGCGATGGCCAGGATGTAACGCATTTGGCGAAGATTCATGCGGGCAAACTCCTTTCAAAATAATGACATAGCATAAATGCTATGAGAGACTGTCGACAAAACAAATTCAAGTGGGACGTTTTTTACACGAAGAGTCGAAGAATGGAAGACTGAAAGAGTTTTTAAATTTTTCTTCCTTTCTTCCCGCCGGGCCGATGCGATCGGCCCGCTTCGCTTCTTCGTGTTATCGCACTCTCTTTTTCAATTGTCTACACTCTGGCATAGTATAAATACTATGCCGAAGATAGTGATAATGATATTAGACCTATGAGTGCTTTCATGATACAACAGGAGGAGAGAGAAAAACAAGGGAGGGATTGGTTTGGCTGTAATCAGGCGTGTTGCCCAAGCGGGAACCGTAGAGTCGAGCGATATCATGATCACGCTTTCGCCGGTGGAAGCGGGCAGCGGGATTGAAATTGAACTGGAGAGTCCGGTGTTGCGGCAGTTTGGCCGACAAATTCGCAAGGTGTTGGAAACGGCGCTGCAGGAAGCAGGCGTTGCTGCGGCAAAGGTATACGCCAATGACAAGGGGGCGCTGGACTGTACGATTCGCGCCCGGCTGAAGACGGCGCTGAACCGCGCGCTAGAGGAAGAGGTGAAAGCATGAATCGGCTGCGCAGGACGATGATGTATGTGCCCGGCAACAATCCGGGCAAGCTGCAAAGCGCCGGTATTTACGGCGCGGATTCGATCATTTTCGATTTGGAAGATGCGGTAGCGGTGACGGAAAAGGATGCGGCGCGCGATCTTGTTGCCAGCGCGGTGCGCGACATTCGCTATCCTTGCGAAGTAGCGGTGCGGATCAACCATATCAGCACGCCGTTTGGCCATGATGATTTGCGTTGTATTTTGGAAGCGAAGCCGGATATGATTCGTCTGCCCAAGGCCGAATACCCGGAAGAAATAAAGGTAATCGCCGATCTGATCGGCCGGGCCGAGGCTAAATACGGTTATCCGGCCGGATCGATCAAGATGATGGCCTCGATTGAATCGGCGCAGGGATTGGTCAATGCCTGTGCGATCGCCAAAGCGGATCCGAGGATGGCGGCGATCGCACTGGGCGGCGAGGATTTTATCGCCGACTTGAACACGACGCGCAGCGCGGATGGCGCGGAGCTGGCGTATGCCCGTTCGCAGATCGTCGTTGCGGCGCGGGTCGCGAAAATTCATGCCATCGACTCGGTTTCGACGATTTTAAATGACGATGAGGCATTTTTGCGTGAAGCCCGCATGATTAAGCAATTGGGCTTCGACGGAAAATCCTGCGTCCATCCGCGCCAGGTGGAACTGATGCACAAGGTCTATACGCCGACGGCCAAGGAAGTGGCGCAGGCGCGGCGCATCCTTGACGGCATCAAGCTGGCGCTGGAGAGAAAATCCGGCGTCATCGCAGTGGATGGAAAAATGGTGGACGGTCCGATTATTACGCGGGCCGAGCGAATCATTGCCTACGCGGCGGTTGTGGGCATGAACAAGGAGGACGCCGATGAGTAACGAGGCAAAGCGAAATTTACCCGATTTTATCGAAGGCTATGGTCCGGTAAAACCGTACCGGGGGCCGTTTGCCACAGCGCCCAGCGGACGGCGCAGCGGCGGAAAGATCGCGCTCGATGTGCCGCATTCGGAAAAACTGCTCCGTTCGATCGATCAGGCAATTGAGGCGGTTGGCTTGCAGGACGGCATGACGATATCCTTTCATCATCATTTTCGCAGCGGCGATCATGTGCCGGGTTTAGTGCTTGCCGCGATTGCGCGCAAAGGGATTCGCAACTTGACGCTCGCGCCGAGTTCGCTGCATGAAAACAGCGATATCTTGATTCCTTTGTTGGAGCAGGGCGTTGTCACGGCAATCCAGACCAGCGGCGGGCGGGGCGAGGTCGGACGCTATATTACGCACGGACGTTTGGCAAAGCCGACGATTTTCCGTTCGCACGGCGGTCGTCCCCGCGCGTTGGCCAGCGGCGAACTGGTTGTCGATGTGGCGTTTCTTGGCGCGCCGACCTGCGATATTTACGGCAACATTAACGGCGTGCACGGTAAATCGGCCTGCGGCTCGCTTGGTTATGCGATGGTGGACGCCGCGCATGCCGACAAGGTGGTGGCGATTACCGACAATCTGGTACAGCAGCCGATTTTTCCAATCAGTATTCCGCAGGATCAGGTCGATTTCATCGTGGAAGTCGACAGCATCGGCGATCCGGCAAAGATTGCCACCAAGGTGCTGCGCTTTACGACCGATCCGCGCGAGCTGTTGATCGCGCAGCGGGCGGCTGCGGTGATGGAACATTCGGGTCTCTTTCAAGACGGCTTTTCCTTCCAGCTGGGCGGCGGCGGCGCGTCGATGGCGGTGGCCCGTTACATTAAGGAAAAGATGCTGGCGCATAAGATCAGCGGCGGCTTTGGCCTCGGCGGCATCGGCGGCGTATTTGCGCAAATGATGGAAGAAGGCTTGTTTCGCATGGCTTTCGATGCGCAAAGCTTCGATCTGGCGGCGGTGGAATCGTTGAAAAAGAATCCGAACCACTTGGAAATTTCGGCGTCGCAATATGCCAATCCGCATACGAAAGGGCCGCTGGTCAATCGGTTGGATATGGTGTTTCTCGGCGCGACCGAAGTCGACGTGGACTTTAACGTCAATGGTTTGACCGATTCGAACGGCATGGTGATGGGCGCATCGGGCGGGCAGTCGGATACCGCGGCAGGCGCTAAGCTGACGGTGGTTTGTGCGCCGCTCTTGCGCGGTCGTTTGCCGATCGTACGGGAACGCGTTCATACCGTGGTCACGCCAGGCGAAACGGTGGATGTGATTGTCACCGACTACGGCGTGGCGGTCAATCCGCGCCGCCAGGATATTTTGGCGCGGCTCAAGGATTCGCCGCTTGAAGTGATGGCGATTGAAGATCTGCAGCGCAAGGCGCTGGAATTGACTGGCGTGCCGGATTCGGTTCCGGTCAGCGATAAAATTGTCGGCGTCGTCGAGTACCGGGACGGTACGGTAATCGATGTGATTCGCCGTCCGGAATAAAAATTTCACCGGCAGGTTCGGATGATTTTCTTTAAGAAAAATAGACCGAATTTGCCGGTGTTTTTTTGCGCAAAACGATGTTTTGTTGCAGAGAATGAGATATAATAAGCGAAAAGCATTCGGAGCCGGAGTGAAGCAAGGCCGGCAAGGAGGTGCAAGATGAAGATCAAACATCCGGATTGGCTGCAGATTGCAGGCGAAGCAGGGCCGTTATACGGTTATAATCAGGAATGGTATAAGACGTCCTATCAACAAACGAGAGGCTGCGGTCCGACGACGGCGTCGATGCTGCTCTCGTATTTGAACCGGCGCGAAGCCGAAGCGCTGCCGTATCGGGATCACGATATCCCGGCAATTACGGAAACGATGGAACAGGTCTGGCGGTTTGTCACGCCGGGGCGGCTGCTCGGACTGCATAGTACAAAGGCGTTTTGCCGCGGCATGAATCGCCTGCTGCGCGAACATGAACTGACTTGGAATTGTCGCCGTCTGTCCGTTGCGGCGGCTTCGTTTAGACGACCGTCGATCGAAAAAGTGACTGCGTTTTTAACGGACGCGTTCACCGCCGATTGTCCGGTCGCTTTTTTAAACCTGCATAAGGGAAAAGCGACCGCGATGGACAGTTGGCATTGGACGGTTCTGGTGGGGCTGGAGTTAAAAAGAGACGAATGGCGGGCTACCTGCTACGACAGCGGACGAGCGATTACGTTTGATTTGGCTTTATGGCTGGAAACAACCCGCTTGGGCGGCGGTTTTGCCTACGTTAAAGTATAAGGAAGGGGAGAAATGGGAGCATGAACGGGAGGAGTTATGCCGCATTCGGCAGCAATATGAATGTGGCGGAAATGCAAAAACGTTGTCCGCAGGCGCGCGTGACCGGACAGGGAGAACTGCGCGGTTACCGCTTGACGTTTTGCGGCGATGGGGAAGGCTTTGCCAATGTGGAACCGGACGAACACGGCCATGTACCGGTAGTGCTGTGGAAGATCAGTGAAGAGTGCGAGAGGGCACTCGACGTATATGAAAATTATCCGACGCTGTACGGAAAAGAACTGGTTTCGATTGTGACGGACGCAGGCGAAGAGCGTGCGATGTTATACCGGATGGCGGAGCCTTATGCGTCGACGCCCGCAATGCCGGACGCCGCGTATTTAAAAATTATCCGACAAGGGTACCGCGAGCATGGCATTGATGAACATCCTCTCTTAGCGGCGGCGATGCAGATTGCGAAGACAGCGCTGGAAAAATAATCGATGGGGAGCGAATAGAGATGAGTCTTTTTCCTGAACCGATTCTTGCGTTACCGAAAGCGAATATTCCGCTAAAAGGCTTGACGGCCTATCTGTCGCAAGGCGAGACGCATCAAATCATTTTCATGGAATTCAGCGAAGACGTCGAGCTGCCGGAACATTCTCATGCCGCACAATGGGGCATTGTCCTGGAAGGGAAGATCGAGCTAACGATCGACGGCGTAAAACAAGTTTTTTGCAAAGGCGAGCGTTATTTTATTCCGCAAGACGTCAAGCATGCGGGGAAAATACATGCGGGCTATGCAGACATGACTTTTTTTAATCAGAAAGACCGCTATTGAAAAACGTATTTTAAAAGGGCTGTCTCAAACAGGATAGTAAAAATCCTGTTGAGACAGCCCTTTTGTCGGGGCAGCCTATTAGTCGGCAATCTCGATCTTAATGGATTGATTTTGCTTTTGCTCTGCTTTCGGAATTGTGACTTCGAGGATGCCGTCTTTGAAGCAGGCGGTGATTTTATCGCTGACGATTTCCTCATGGAACGCGATGGAACGGGAAAAAGAACCCGAACGCCGTTCCTGCAGGAGATAACGATTGTTCTTGTCTTCGTTGCTTTGCTCGTAAGAGCCGCGAATCGTCAGAACGTTGTCCGTTAACTGGATATCGACGTCTTTCTTTTCAAGGCCCGGCAGGTTTGCTTTCAGCCGATACTCGGAGCCGTTGTCAATCACGTCGATCGGCACGACCGTTGCCCAACCAGACTGCGAGAGGTTGCTAAGCGGTGACAATACGCCCGTACCGAAAAAGTTCTCAAACATGTCATTGATCCCTTTTCGGAATAAAGAAGGGGTATTGTACTCTTCTCTACGAATCAGATTTGTCATGATGATCTCCTCCCTGTACAGAATTTGCTTTATTAGCACTCTCGACCGGCGAGTGCTAATCTTGTTATTATAATACGAAAAATAAAAGCGCTCTGCAATGGACGATACAGCGCAAATTTCTTTATTTAACGCGAAGAAAACTGTTTTTAAAAAAATAGCTCATGCGGACAAAAGAAATCTTTGACTTTTTGACTTTGGTGAAAAATTAAACAGGTTTTTGCAGCGCAAAGTTAGAAGTTAGAGAGAGGGGAAAAGTAGAAAAGAAACTCTACGGTTCGTTTATTGCGTGGTAACCTACTGCCGTCTACACTGAAGGAGCGAGGTGATGAATTTGGATTGCGAAAAAATCGGCAAACTGATTTACGGTTTGCGGAAAGAAAAAGATATGACGCAAAAGCAAGTGGCGGATCTCTTGAACATTAGCGATAAAGCGATCAGCAAATGGGAGCGCGGCCTGGGCTGCCCCGACGTGTCGCTGCTGCCGGAACTGTCGCAAGTGCTGGGCGTCAATATCGAAGACATGTTGGCGGGCGAACTCGTCCCCAATGAGGCAGTAGGAGGAAATATGAAGAAGTTAAAATTTTACGTCTGCCCACAATGCAAAAACTTAATGACCGCGACCGGCGAGGCGAACATTTCCTGTTGCGGCAAGCGGCTAGATGCGCTGGTTGCGGCAAAAGCGGACGAAAGCCACCGTTTGCAGATCGAACCGCAAGATGGCGAAGTGTATGTTTCGTCGCAGCATGAGATGACGAAGGCGCATTATATTTCGTTTGCGGCCTATGTCACCGGTGATAAGGCGTTTATTGTGAAGCAATATCCGGAGTGGAATCTTCAATTCTGGTTTCACAAATATAATCACGGACTCTTGTATTTTCACTGTTCCAGGCATGGGCTGTTCTACCAGCTGATCTAAAAGAGGGGGGAAGAAAAATGAAAATTGTTGTGGTCAACGGAAGTCCGCGAGGAAAAAGCAGCAATACGCAGATCATGGCGGATGCGTTATTAAAAGGCGCGCAAGCGGCGGGCGCGGAAACGGTAAACGTGTTCTTGGCGGAAAAAGAAATCAAGCACTGCCTTGGCTGTTTTACCTGCTGGCTGAAAACGCCGGGCCGCTGCGCGATCAAAGACGACATGGCAGGAGTCCTTGAGGCGATCGAAGGCGCGGATGTGTTGATTCTGGCTAGCCCGCTTTATTTTCACACGATTTCCGGTATGCTGAAGGTGTTCATGGATCGCTTAATCGTCAACGGCGATCCGCATTTTGCCAAAACTGCGAGCGGTGAGTCGCGCCATACTAAGAAAGCGGGAGCAAAAGCGCCGCGATTGGTGATGCTGTCAAATTGCGGTTTTCCGGAACGCTCGCACTTTCAGGCGATGTCGCACTGGGTGCAGCGGGTCGCACTGCATATGGAAACGGAACAGCTCGATGAAATTTATGCTTCGCAAGGCGGCATGCTGAGTATGGAGTTGCCGTCCGTTGCAACCTATTTGCAATGGCTGAACAAAGCAGGCGGCGAACTCGTGCAGGGACAGGCGCTGTCAAAGGAAACGAAAGAAGCGCTGGCGCAGTCGTTTTTGCCGGACGAGGTGTATATCGAACAGGCGAATCAATATTTCGACCGCGTCTTGAGCGGTCAGTGAAAAAAGGGCAAGGCGTTCGCTTCGGCGGAGCCTTGTTCTTTTTTTGCGCGGTGCAAAGTAAAGGAAACGAGAAAGTTGCTGCGCTGCATTCGATGCGCTGAAAAAATAAAACGCAACAAATTTTTTATGATAGGATAAAAGAAAAAGAAAAAACGGAAAGAGGCGGAAAAGATGAAAAACGACATCCGTTACGTGCACACCAATATCATTGCCCGCGACTGGCGGAAGCTGGTCGATTTTTATGTCGCGGTCTTCGACTGCGAAGCGTTGCCGCCGGAGAGAAATCTGTCCGGGCAGTGGGTCGATCAATTGACGACGCTGAGTAATGCGACGATTCGGGGCATGCATCTGCGCTTGCCGGGCTGCGACGCAGGGACTACGCTCGAGATATTCAGCTATGAGCCGGAAGAAGAGTCCGGTGCATTTGGCGCGGTCAATCGCTGCGGCCTGGGACATCTTGCGTTTCAGGTGGATTCGGTCGAAGACGTGTTGGCCAATCTGCTGGAACATGGCGGAAGCCAACTCGGGGCGCTGGTAAAGAAGGATTACGGCGAGCTCGGCGTGCTGACGGTCGTCTATGCACGCGATCCGGAAGGAAACATCGTCGAGTTGCAGAACTGGCAGCGTTGAATCGCGTTTGACTTATTGAAGCGCTCTTGTTACGATAAAACGAGTGTGAAAAAACGTGCGAAAAAAGAAAGAGGGCGAAACGAATGAAGAAAATGATCCTGCTGCTCCTGGCGGTTAGCGCGTTGGCGCTGCTCGGCGGCTGCGGCGATGCGAATAAGGAACAGAAGCCTGCTGCGAGCGCGAAAAGCGTCACGATCGGCGTGATGCCGGATGTGGATTCGATTCCGTTCATTATTGCACAGGAAAAAGGCTACTTTAAGGAAGAAGGCGTCACGGTGACGCTGAAATTCTTCAAGAGTGCGGTCGAACGCGACAGCGCACTGCAAAGCGGCAATCTGGACGGCGTGATTTCGGACATGCTGGCGGAGAACTTTGCCAGGAAAGGCGGCTTTGATACCGTGATTACCTCGCTGACGACCGGCAGCTACAAGCTGATTGTCGGCAAGAATGAAACGGCTGCGTCGATACAGGACTTGAAGGGCAAAGACGTTGCAATCTCGAAAAACACGATCATTGAATATGTGACCGACAAGGTGGCGGCCGAAGGTAAGCTGTCGTCCGGCGAATTCAACAAAATCGCGATTCCGCAAATACCGACCCGGCTTGAAATGCTGCAAAACGGCAAAATCGCGGCAGCGACGCTGCCGGAACCTCTGGCCAGCGTCGCCGTTAAGAACGGCGGGCGGGTCTTGCAAAGCTCGGATCAACTGGGAATCAATCCGGGCGTGATGCTCTTTACGCGCCAGTCGGTGAACGATAAGGAACAGGAGATCCGCGCCGTATACCGCGCTTATGCCAAAGCGGTCGCCTATTTGGAGAAAGAACCGATGAGCGCTTATATCGACTTGCTGATTGAAAAAGGCGGCTTTCCCAAAGAGGTAAAGGATGCATTGGTTTTGCCGCAATACAAGAAACCGAGCGCGCCGCAGGCGAAGGATATCGAGGCGGTCGGTGCCTGGTTAAAGGAACGGCAGCTCTTGACGACGACGTATTCATATCAGGAATTGGTTGACGACCGGTTTGTGAGGTAAGCAGATGATCCAGATTCGTAATTTGACGGTGTCGTACCCGGCGGACGGTGAGCTGCATACCGCGCTGGACGCGATTGATTTCGCACTGGCGGCAGGGGAAACCTGCGCCATCATCGGCCCGTCCGGCAGCGGCAAATCGACGCTACTCAAGGTACTGGCCGGCATTATCACGCAATACCAGGGCAGCGTCGAGATCGACGGTCAGGCGGTCCGGCCGCAACAGCAGAAAATCGGTTTTATTCCGCAGGATTATGGCTTGCTGCCGTGGCGCAATGTGTATGAAAACAGTTGCCTCGGCGTGAAATTGAAACGGCAGTGGAACGACGAAACGCCGCGGCGTCTCGAAAATCTGCTGCAGCAGCTTGGTTTAAGCGGCCTTGAAAAGCGTTATCCCGGCGAATTGAGCGGCGGACAACAGCAGCGGGTCGCGTTGGCGCGCAGTTTTTTGCTGCGACCGGATTTGTTGCTGATGGACGAACCTTTTTCCGCGCTCGATGCGATGAGCCGTGAAGAGATACAGGATTTGTTTCTGCGCGTTTGGCGCAAACATGCGGTTTCGACCGTTCTGGTCACGCATCAGGTGGAGGAAGCGGTTTATCTGGGCCAGAAGATCGTCGTCCTGTCGCCGTCGCCGGGACGAATTCATAAGGTGATCGACAATCCGCTCTTCGGCTTGGACGATATTCGAAATCAGCCGTCGTTTTTTGCGCTTTGTTCGTCGCTGCGCAAGACGGTGAAAGAGGACTGGGCAAAATGAAGAAACCAATAACGGGCATTTGGCATCTCTACGGCATCGTAATCTTTTTCGGCGTTTGGTATGCGGTCGCCGCCGCGTTGCAGCAGCCAATCATCCCGTCGCCCTGGGTCGTGCTGGAGAATCTGGCCGGAATTTTTTTCGCGAAAATCGCGCTGCACAGCGTGTACAGTTTATGGCGGATCGTCGCCGGCGTTGTCCTGTCGGTGCTGATCGGCATTCCGCTCGGCCTTGGTATGGGCTACTTCCCCAGTTGGGATCGGGCGCTGTCGCCGCTTGTTTATCTGACCTATCCGGTGCCGAAGATTGCAATGCTGCCGGTTCTGATGCTGCTTTGCGGCTTAGGGGAAACGTCGAAGATTTTGATGATATTTCTTATCATCGTCTTTCAGGTCGTGATCGCGGTGCGCGACAGTGTGAAAGGCATTCCGAAAGAAACCTATTATCCGCTCTATTCGTTGGGCGCAGGCTATGCGGCGATCCTGCGCGAGATCTTGATTCCGGCGTCGCTGCCGAAATTTCTGACCTCGCTGCGCATTGCGATGGCGACCGCGATATCGGTGCTGTTTTTTACCGAGACGTTCGGTACGCAGTACGGAATGGGCTATTTCATCATGGATGCCTGGATGCGCGTCGATTATCTCGAGATGTATTCGGGCATTGTCGTGCTGAGCAGCATGGGGCTGGTGCTCTTCGCGCTGCTTGATGAACTGGAGAAACGCTGCTGCGCCTGGCAGTATAAATAGAAGCGGCAGACAAACAGCAACGCGGTCAAAAACGAGCGCGTTGCTGTTTTTAAACCAAGAAAGTTTGACGATCAAACAATTTGAATATAAAATAAATCTAGAATCAAAGGAATAAGGCGGTGAACCGCGTTGGCAATGGAAGAACTTACAGAGCAGTTGTTCGAGTTTTATAATGGCTTTTCAACCTGGGAAAGCTCGGTGATCCGGGCCAGTGACCTGTCGGTATCAGAAGCGCATGCGATTGAAATTCTTGGCGAGCATGGCCGGATGAATATGAAGACGCTGGCCGAGAAGCTCGGCGTCACGACAGGAACGACGACGGTGACGGTCGACCGTCTGGAGCGCAAAGACTATGCGCGGCGCGAAGCGTTAAAAGAAGACCGGCGAGTGAATCTGATTTCTCTTTCGGAAAAAGGCAAGCAGGCGTTTCTCGAACATCACCGCTACCATGTGCAGCTGACGGAGCAGATCGCAGCGGTGTTGTCGGTAGAGGAAGTTACGCAACTCCATTCTTTATTGCAAAAAATTAACCGGGAAGTATTTTAGGAGAAGAGGTGGTTTTGTTGCATCATCATGAGGACAGGCGGAGCAGCGGCAATCAAAGCGGCTTGCTGATTGCCGCTTTGATCACCGGAGGTATCATGTTCGTCGAATTTTTCGGCGGCCTTGCGACCAACAGTTTGGCGCTGTTATCCGACGCCGGACATATGCTAAGCGATTTACTTTCACTGGCGCTCAGTCTATTTGCCGTTTGGTTTGCGGCCAAGCCGCCGTCGGCGCGCAATCTGTTCGGCTATCAGCGCAGCGAAATATTGACGGCGCTCTTTAATGGACTGGCGTTATTTATCATTGCCGTTCTGATCGGCAAAGAAGCCTATGTACGTTTTCTCGAGCCGCAGGCGGTGGCCAGCGAAATGATGATGCTGATCGCGGCGATCGGTCTGGCGGCCAACCTGGTCAGCGCGGCGGTGCTCTTGCGACGCGGCGATGCAAAGAACAACATCAACGTGCGCAGTGCATACCTGCATATCGTCGGAGACGCATTGGGTTCCGTAGGCGCAATCGTTGCCGGTTTGCTGATGTATTATTATCAATGGTATCTGGCCGATCCCATTATCAGCGTGATCGTGGCGCTGATTATCCTGAAAGGCGCTTGGCGTGTAATCAAAGAGTCGCTGCATATTTTAATGGAAGGCGTGCCGCTTCATCTGGATGCCAAGGAGATTGAAAACAGGATCGCAACGATTGACGGCGTCGTTGCGGTGCATGAACTGCGCATCTGGACGCTGACGTCCGGCGTGGATTCGCTTGCCTGCCACTTGCTGATCGAACCAGGAGAAGACGGGCAAACGATTTTGCGGCAGGCGCGCACCCTGATCAAAGAATCGTTTCAGATCCGTTATCAGGCGATCCAAATCGAAACGCAGGACTGCCGCTGAGACGATAAAAGAAAAGAGACGGAGTCAAACGGTCTATGCCGGTCTGACTCCGTCTCTGCTGCGCTTGCTTAGTTTTCTTCTTTGGCAGCGTTTTCTTTTTCGGCGGCTTGTTTTTGACGTCGCTTGTTTGCAAAATAGAAGACTGCGCCTGCGCCGATAACAATGCCGACAATATTTGAGATAGTCATGCTATGTCTCCTTTCTAGCTTTGAAAATAAATGTATTTTTAATGATAGCATAGAAGGCGGTTTGGCAATAGAGAGACATAGACCTCGAAAGGTAGGACGAAAGTATTATTTTCACAAGACGAGCAAATTGCTTTATTGCTTAAAGAGGACAGATAAGGTATCATTTAGCGTGTTATTTTTAGAACGGAAAAACAGCAGCGCGAGGGTATCTGTCGCTGCAGCAAACGAAGCGAAACGGGAGAGGAAGCAATGAAAAAGAAATTGTTAGTAGTCATGGCACTTATAATTATGGCAATTTGCAGTGGTTGTTTCAATGATCCGGTGAAAAGCGATCTGGAAGCGTATGTGAAATTTGAACAAAGCGCCAATAAAGAGATGAGCAGCTTCAGCGCCGAGTTTATCGCTAAGGCGAACGTTGCAGCGGACAAAGCGGAAAAACTGAGAATATTGAATGAAGGCATGCAAAAAATGCTGGCGATCGCCGAAAAACAAAAAGCCTACGAGCCGAAAACGCCGGAAGTGATTGCAATTCATAACAAAGCGCTTAGCGTACTGAATATCACGCTCGGCATGTTTGACGAACTGATTCAGGCACTGGAGACCGACAGTCTGACGCCGGAACAGCTAAACGGAATCAATCGGAAACAGCAGGAAATCAATCGATTGACGACGGAATATAACAATGAAGTAAAAGCGTTGCTGGAAAAAAAGAAATAGCATTGCAACGCCAAATAAATGCAAAGCGGTGATGGGATGAACGGATTGTATCTGCTTGTTTGTTTTATCGGCGGAGCGGCGCTTGCGTTTCAGGCGAGCGTGAACAGCGAAGTCGGACGAAGAATCGGTACGCTCGAAGTGGCCTGTCTTGCCTATGGCGTCGGTACGCTAGCGCTGGCCGCGGCGGTTTATTTCGGCGGTCAGGGAAATTTTGCGGCGTTATTGACGCTGCCGAAATGGAAATGGTTTGCCGGTCTGCTGGGCGCGACGTATATCTTTATTATCGTGCTCTCCGTGCCCAAGATCGGCGTTGCGCCGGCGATCATCGCGACCATTGCCGGACAGCTTTTTTTGAGCACGGTCATCGACCATTTCGGCCTGTTCGGCAATGCGCTCACGCCGGTAAACGGCAGCCGAATCGTAGCGCTTGGGTTGATGCTGTTGGCGACGTATCTTTTTTATAAGGACTGAGAGAAAAAAACGCCTCGCAGTTTTCCTGATGGAAAACCGCTGAGGCGTTTTGCTTTTTACACGGCTTTTTCCCAGGAAGGTTGTTCTTTGCGAACGAGCGGGATATCTGGCTTTACGGCTAACCAGGCCAGGATGCCGATTACTGCGGACGCCGCGGTAGCCAAGATGGCCGCCTGCCAGCCGTAGTTCGTCGCAATCCAGGCGGTTGCGGTCGGTGCGGCGATGCCGCCGACGTTGCCCCAAAAATTCATCCAGCCGGACACCGAACCGGAAAACTTGCCGCCGATGTCGATACAGGCCGCCCAGGAGGCGCTAAAGGTAAAACCGAGCGAACCGAGTGAGAGCGTCAGCCAAAGGACGTTCATATACGGATCGGTTGCAACCGCGCCGAGATAGAGCGCGATGCAGCAAAAGAGCAGGCCGACCGAGCCGAACAGCGTGCGTGCCTTCGATTTGGCGAGACCGCGCGCGATCAGCTTGTCGCTGAGATAGCCGCTGCCGAAGGTGAAGATGCACAAGAGCGCCCAGGGGAGTGAAGCGGCCATGCCCATCTTAGCCAGTGAGAAATTTTGCGCTTCCATCAGGTAAAGCGGCAGCCAGGCCAAAAAGACGTACATGATGTAGTCGGTGATGAAATATTGAATGCCGATCGCCCAGAATTGACTCGAAGTCAGGAAGTCTTTCCAGGGTGCGAGTTCCTTTTTCTCTGCTTCCTGCGTATCCACGCCGTCCTCGATGTGCTGCAGTTCGGCTTCGTTGACAAAACGGCTGGAACGCGGCGTATTGGGCGCAAAATAATACCAGGCTCCGGCGAGAAGCAGTCCGATTAGCCCGAAGACGAGGAACGAGGCCTGCCAGCCCCAGGCGAGCGTCAGGGCGACCGTTGCGGCCGGGCCGAAGACCGGGCCGATGAAAGCGCCGACCAGCGTATAAGACATGCCAGTACCTTTTTCCGATTTGTTGAACCATTTGTAGACAAAATTGCTGAAAGCGGGAAAAACCGGGCCTTCGCCCATGCCGAAGAGGGCGCGGATGATGATAAAAGAAAAGAGGCTGTGACCGACGATCGTCAGCGAGGTAAACAACGACCACCAGATGACCGCGATCGCAACAATGCGGCGATGACCAAAATATTCGGCCATGATGCCGCCGGGAATCTGCATAATCGAATAACCGATAAAAAAGGCCGTTTGAATCATACCCATGTCCATTTTAGTGAAGGCAAATTCTTTCATTAGGAGCGGGGTGGCGACCGATAAGTTGACGCGGTCCATATAGGCGATAAAACTGATCAGGAACATCAAAGCGGCTAATTTCCAGCGGAATTGAGACGGTTTCAAAAGCAACACCTCTTCTTGATTTTAGTTTGACAAAACACTTAAAATGTTTTTGAGGGGAGGACAATGAAAAAATAATAAAGACGAAATATTACGTTAGTGAATTATAACACAAAAAAGAAGAAAAAACATGTAAATGATGAAATTGAGCAATATTAGACTATCCTGGCGTTTGACGCCTGAATAGAAGCAGTATATCCTAAGACAATAGGGGAAAAAGTAAGCAGGGAGTGGATACGATGCAGAAACGAAACAAATTGGCCATCGTCGGCGTGGGGAATGTCGGCACGGCGGTATTAAACTGTGCGCTGTCTTTTAATTTGGCGGCGGATATTGCACTAATTGACATCATTGAAAAAAAGGCAATCGGCGAGGCGCTCGATGCGGCGCATGGAACGCCGTTCACCTACAGTCCGAGTGTACATGTGCATGCCGGAGGCTTTGAAGAATGCAAGGATGCCGATGTGATCATCATCGCGGCGGGGCCAAGCATCATGCCGGGCGAAAAAACGGACCGCCTGCTCTTGGCCGAGCGGAACGTAAAGACGATCAAGGACGTGATGACGCAAATCACGCAGTATACGAAAGAGGCGGTGATCATCATGATCACCAATCCGCTCGATGTGACGCTGTTTTATGCGCAAAATGCATTTGGCTATCCGAAAGAAAAAATCCTCGGCACCGGTACGACGCTCGAGACCGCCCGCCTTAGACGGATTTTGGCGGATCGCTACTGCGTCGATCCGAAAAATGTGCACGGCTATATGTTGGGCGAACACGGCAATTCGGCGTTCCCGGCCTGGAGCCTGATCAATGTGGCCGGCATTCCGGCCGAAAAACTGGACGACTATTTTGCTGCGCCGGATAAGCTTGACAAGGAAAAGGTTGGTTCGCAAGTGGTTCAAGTCGCCTATGAAGTCTTGAACAACAAAGGCTGCACCAACTCCGGCATTGCGATGGTCGCCTGCCGGATCGCGCGTGCGGTGCTCTACGACGAAAAGACCGTCTTTCCGGTCTCTACGACGCTTGAGGGCGAATACGGCATCCGCAATGTGGCGCTCAGCCTTCCCTGCGTCGTCGATGCGCGAGGCGTCAGCCGCAGGCTCGAAGTGCCGCTTCAGGCAGAGGAAATTGAACGATTGAAGAGTAGCGCGGCGAATCTCACGCAAGTGTTGCAGTCGGTTGGTCTCGCATAAAGAGGAACGGCCCGATCGTATGATAAAGGCAGAAAGAGCAAGGCTTCCTTCGCCGGAAGCCTTGCTCTTTCTGCCTTTATTTGTTTTGCCGGACAAGGACGATTTAATATCAGTCTAGATAAAGGGGAAAAGGAGCTGCGTAGCGAAATAACCCAGGTGGGTCGTTTGATCGGCTTCAAAGACGAAAGACAAGACAGAGAAAAAGAAAGTACGCAGATAAATGGTTTCAGACGGAGCGGTACAGCGGAGGATAGGGGAGGTTGAAGGAAGATGGGGAGACGTATTCCTTTAAAAAAAATAACGCAGGCCGATTTTAACCAATCGTTTGCCGCGCATCAAAATGGAGTGCAACTTCATTTTAAAAACTGTGATTTGAACGGGTTGGATCTATCGGGAAAAAAATTTGCCAGCATTATTTTTGAAGATTGCAATCTGAATGACGTCGATTTAAGCAGTACGGTGATTGAAATCGGTGAGTTTAAAAATTGCCTCTTAATCGGCGTGAATTTCGAAAAAGCGGATTTGGTCAATGTCGAATTCATCGGTTGTGCGATGCAGAAAGTCAATTTGTCACATGTTCGCATTGAAGGCGTCGGCATCAAAGAAAGCAACCTGGCCAACGCTTCCTTAAAAAGCAGCGAGATCGAATACAGCGATGCCAATGTTTTTAAGGACGTTAATTTGCATGGCGCTGACTTGAGCGGCACGAAAATCGGCTGGTTTTCCGGCGAGAAAATCAACTTTGAAAAGGCGAATCTGGCCGATTCGAGCATTAGCGAAAGCCAACTGATGAACTGCAATTTTACCGAGGCGTCGCTGGCCAATTCATCGATGTATTCGGTGGCGTTCGTCGATTGCAAGATGGACAAATCAATTCTGGCAACGGCCAAGATTGAAAATGTGATGTTCAAAGAAACGCAGCTAAACGATGCCGACTTTGAACAGGCTGAAATTGCCTACGGCAGTTTTTCCGACAGCAATTTGGACGGTGCGAATTTTAAAGACGCCTCTTTAAGCAGCGTCAATGAATTTCGCAATGTAAGCATGGCGGAGACTGACTTTACCGGCGCCAGCTTCAGCGAGGATTCAAATCTGTATGAAGTGGATATAGCGACAGCCAAAGGCTTGCCGCCCGAAGTGCGGCAGAAGGCGGCGGGCGCAACAAAAGACGCAACGCCGGTCGTGCTGCCGGTCGATCAGGCGCAGGCGGCGCTGGCGGAGTATCAGCGCGAGATCACGCTGTTCACGGCGCGCTACATGGGCAGCGAAGTGAACGCCGAAGTGGACGGAAAAATTGCGCAAGCGATGCTGCAGCAGGGCTATTTCAGCGAAGACATTGTGGCGGCGATTGCGGCGCATTCGCCCAATCCGCAAAACCGGATGCAGCAGCCCGGCGTCTATGCGGCCAATGTGCTGCGCAAGGCGGAGCGGAAAAGTCATCAAAAATGAGACTGTCGACAAAACGAAATTAAAGGGGCCGTTTTTACACGAAGAGTTGAAGAAAGGAAGGCAGGAAGATTTTTTATTCTTCTTCCTTTCTTCTCGCCGGGCCGATACATCGGCCCGCTTCGCTTCTTCGTGTTACCGTCTCCTTTCATCCTTTTAGTCCTTCTCTTTATACTCTGAGGCGGAACGTCATCAAATGACGCTCCGCCTTTCTTTTGGCTTTTATTCTTTTTCGAACAGGCTTTGCCCGTTGCTGGCGATGACTTGTTGATACCAGGCGAAACTTTTTTTCTTGTAGCGTGCCAGACTGCCGCTGCCGTCGTCGTGACGGTCGACATAGATGAAGCCGTAGCGTTTCCGCAGCTCCGCGGTCGAAGCGCTGACAAGATCGATGCAGCCCCAGGTGGTATAACCGATCAGCTCGACGCCGTCGGCGATCGCTTCCGCGACTTGAAGCAAATGATCCTGCAGATACTTGATCCGGTAATCGTCGAGTACGGTCTGCTTGCCGCTTGCATCGGTGACCAGTTCGTCGACCGCGCCTAGGCCGTTTTCCACAATGAAGAGCGGACGCTGATAGCGGTCATATAAAAGATTGAGAAAATAACGCAGTCCCTGCGGATCGATCTGCCAGCCCCAGTCTGAAGCTTTCAGATACGGATTCGGAACGCCGGAGAGGATGTTGCCCGGGCCGCGTTTCTTTTCCGGATCAGCGGTCGCGCACGAACTCATGTAATAGCTGAACGAGATGAAATCAACGGTGTGTTGCAAAATTTCAGCATCGCCGGGTTCCATCGCAATCGCAATGCCGTTTTCTCTGAAATAGCGTTCCATATAACGCGGATAAGCGCCGCGCACCTGAACGTCGGAGAAGAAGAGAATCTCCCGGTCCTGCCGCAGCGTCGCCAGCATGTCGGCCGGGTGTGCGGTCAGCGGATAGTTCGGCACGCCCAGGATCATACAACCGAATTTCGCGCCGGGCAGCATTTCGTGGCCGATTTTAACGGCCAAAGCGCTGGCGACGAATTCATGGTGGATCGCCTGGTACAAATCCTGTTGCGACAACTTTTCTTTGTCGGTGAAGATGCCGCCGCTCATATAGGGAGCGTGCAGCACCGAATTGATTTCGTTGAAGGTGATCCAGTACTTGACCTTGTCCTTATAGCGGGCAAAAATCGTCCGCACATACCGTTCATAAAAGCCGATCAGCTTGCGATTCACCCAGCCGTCATAGGTTTTTGACAGATGGAGCGGCGTTTCGTAATGCGAGATCGTGACCAGCGGCTCGATGCCGTATTTCAGACATTCGTCAAACAGATTGTCGTAAAACTCGAGTCCCTTTTCATTCGCTTCAGCGTCGTCGCCGTTCGGAAAGATCCGCGACCAGGCGATCGAGGTGCGAAATGTCTTGAAGCCGAGTTCGGCAAACAGCTTAATATCGTCTTTATAACGATGATAAAAATCAATGCCGATCAGCTTCATATTGTCGGCGGTCGGTTCGGCGGTAATCGGCCCCATGATGCCGCGCGGCGCGATGTCCTGCGTCGACAGTCCCTTGCCGTCTTCATTATAAGCGCCCTCGCACTGATTGGCGGCGACGGCGCCGCCCCACAAAAAGCCGTCCGGAAATTGTAGTTGCGTCTGTTTCATCGTGCATGCCTCCTCTTATCAAATGCTTGCAACGGAAAAGCTGCTGCAAGGCGAGTCATAAAAATCAAGTAAAATTATAGCATGGATAGGTAGTTTATACGAATCAGAACTGGAAAAGAAAAGCAATTGACAATATCACTAATTAGTGATATTGTTGAAGCATGAACAAGAAAAGCAAACAATATAGCGAAGCCAACCAAATGAATTTGCGCGTTGTGGTGGGACTTTACCGTTCGTACTTTCGCTTGAATCGCAACACGCAAAAACTGATGGCCGCTTACGGCTTGACGGTGGCGCAGTTTGGCGTACTGGAAGCGCTCTACCATCTGGGCGATCTGAAGATCGGCGAGATCATTGAAAAGACGTTGTCGACCAGCGGCAATATGACGGTGGTTATAAAAAACCTCGAACAAGACGGCTGGGTTAGTCGGCGTAGCGATCCGGAAGATCGCAGAGCTTGTTTCGTTTGCATCACGGAACGCGGACAGGCATTACTTGAAGAAATTTTCCCGGTTCATCTTACGGATCTTGATAAGACGTTGGAAAATTTGGCTGCTGCTGAAAAGGAGCAACTCAGCATGCTGCTGAAAAAGTTGAACGGCGTGTAAGCTATTTTGTTAGATGAATATCACTAATTAGTGCTAAAAGGAGAGCGAAGGAGGCGGCAGCGATGCTAAAACGATATCCGGCAGCGGAGCACGGCAAGGCCGACCACGGCTGGTTGAAAAGTCTATTTCATTTTTCCTTTGCCGATTATCATAATCCGGAGCGCATGCAGTTCGGCGCGCTGCGCGTCGTGAATGACGATTTGTTGACGTCGGGTGGCGGATTCGACATGCATCCGCACCGGAACATGGAGATCATTTCGTACGTCGTGGACGGCGAACTGACGCACGGCGACAGTTTGGGAAACCGCAATACGATCGGGCGGGGCGAGATTCAATATATGAGCGCCGGCAGCGGCGTGCTGCACAGTGAATACAACCAGGGTAAGGACACGCTGCGTTTTGTGCAGATTTGGATCGTGCCGCAGCAGACCGGACTCGAACCGCGTTATGGCGATCAACGCTTTTTGTGGCAGGCGAGAGAAAATCGTCTCTTGCATCTGGCAGCGCCGCAAGGCGGCGGGGCTCCGGTGGAAATCGGCGCGGACGCCAATCTGTATGCGGCAACGCTAGACGCCGGAAAAACATTGAATGTGTCGGTGAAAAAAGAGCGGCAAGCGTATTTGCTGTTGCTGGAAGGAAACCTTGAAGTCAACGGCGTGGAGCTTAAAGCGCGCGACGCGCTGGAAAGCGTCGCAGAAGATTTGGCGCTTCGCAGCAGCGAGGACTCACATTTCCTAGTGATTGAAATGGCCAAAGACTAATATATAGTAAAAAATAAAGGGGGAAAAGAAAATGACACGTGAATTTATGCAAGCAGTGAAAGAACGCCGGACGTTTTATGGCATCGGCAAAGAGATCAAGGTAGGCGAAGAGAGGATCAGCTCGCTGATTGAAGAAGCGGTCAAACATACGCCGTCCTCGTTTAATTCGCAAAGCGCGCGCGTGGTCGTGCTCTTCGGCGCACAGCACGATGCGCTATGGAATCTGACAAAGGATGCGCTGCGCAAGGTGGTCCCAGCGGACAGCTTTGCCGCGACGGAAGCGAAGATCGATTCCTTTGCCGCCGGGTATGGAACGGTGCTCTATTTTGAAGATATGAGCGTGATCGAGGGGCTGCAAAACAAATTCCCGCTTTACAGCGAGAATTTCCCGATCTGGTCGCTACAGTCTTCCGGCATGCTGCAACATGTGATCTGGACCGCGCTGGAAGGCGAAGGCTTGGGCGCATCGCTGCAACATTACAATCCGCTGATTGATAATGCGGTAAAAGAACGCTGGAATATACCGGCCGAGTGGAAACTGTTGGCTGAAATGCCTTTTGGCCAGCCAACCGCACAACCGGGCGAAAAAGAATTTCAGCCGCTGGAAACGAGGCTGCGCGTGTATCGCTAAAAAGAAAAGCTGTAGAGCAGAGAGCAGGGCGCTTGAAAATCGGCGTCCTGCTTTTCTTTTTTCGCTTTATAGGTTGGCGTCAGATAAAAGTATGCTTTTTGAAAGACAAAGGGGAATTTTACAAAGTAAGCGGCGTGGATAGGAATCTGGAAAAGATTGGCGAAATAAAGAGAGAACGGCGAAAGAATTTTGCAAAGGGTGTTGATTGCAATGGGGCTCTTAGAGTGGCGAAAAGAGTACGTGCTTGGCATCGAATCGATCGATGAAGAGCATGAACGCTTGTTTAAAGAAGTTTCGGCGTTGGCAAGAGCGCTGTTGAACGACCCCAAAGAAAAAACGCTGAACAGCATTCCGGCCGAAATGGCGAGCGACTTGCTGCAAAAAATTAAAGAACATTACCAACATGAGGAAAGCTGGATGCAGGAGAAGGAGTTTCCTGATTATGAAGAGCACCGGCGTGAACACGAACGTTCGCTGACGGAGCTGACAACGGTACTGCAGGAGCAAGCGGAAAACCGGCTTTGCGGCATCGTCTTGGCGCAAGTGGTGGAAAAATTGGATCGCCATGTTTTGGAGTTTGACAAAAAATTAGGCGAATATAATGCATACAAAGATAAGATAATATAAAAAAGAGCAAGGCGGTCGAAGTAATCGACGTCTTGCCATTTTTCTTTTGTGAGTCACTCGCGTCAGGAAAATTACAAGGGGGGATTCTTTTTTGTCTAGCCGCCATATGATGAACATAAATAAAGCGATCAATTACATTTATGCGAATCTGGATAAAAACTTGAGCGTAGAAGAAATTGCCGCACAAGGCTATTTTTCAAAATATCATTTTAATCGCGTGTTCAAGGGCAGCGTTGGAGAAAATATTTATTCGTTTATTAAACGAATGAAGTTGGAGCGGGCCGCGTTCATGCTAAAGACCGCACCGCATAAGTCGATAACTGATATTGCCGTCGAGGCCGGCTACAGTTCTTCTAACTTTGCGTCGGCTTTTAGGCAATATTTTGGCGTAAGTGCATCCGCGTTTCGGCGAGAGCAGCAAATGCCGTTAAAAGATTCATTTTCCATTGTCATACAACACATTCAGAATTTGAAAAAGAATGAGCATATCTTTAAAGAACTGGATAAAAAAATAAAACTGAAACGAATCGCAGAATTGAATCTCTCCTATAAGCGGGTCATTTGCAATTATACGCGCGACCTGGAGACTGCATGGTGCAGTTTTTGCACGGAACTGGAAGAAAAACAATTGCTGAAGGAAAACACATGCTTTATCGGCATTTCTTATGATGATCCGCTGCTGACGGTGGATGAAGACCGTTGCATCTATGATATGTGTGTCGCGCTCGAGGAAACGGCAGGATATGATGAGCACAACATTAAAGAAGGCTTGTATGCATGCTATGCGTTTCAGGACGAAGCGGCAAAGCTGATCTTGACGTTCAATGAAATTTTTTCCTTGTGGCTGCCGTTTTGCCGTTATGAATTAGAGGATAAGCCGACTTTGGAAATATACCGGTCCGGCATAGACGAAGACGGCAAGATCAGCCTGGAAATTTGCATTCCCATCAAAAACGGTTAAAATAAAAGCCCGAATTCAGAAGAATCCCGGCGGCAAAAAAGATAGACTGCTCATAGGAAAAGATTGCTGGCGGAGGGGATTCGAATGAAGGAAGTAAAGATAAGCAAGGAAACAAGTGTAGTTAAAACTTTTTTGCAGTATACCATTCCCTGTATTATAACGATGTTTCTTACGTCGTTTATTGTGATCGTAGACGGCTTTTTTATTGGCTGGAAAGTGGGCGAGCATGGACTTGCCGCAGTGAATTTTACCTTGCCGATATTATATTTGCTCTTGGCCGTCACTCTTTTGCTCGGCGTGGGCGGCGTAACGCTCGCTACACAGAGCCGCGGTGCAAGGCAAACGGAGAGGGCTAATTATTTTTTCACGCTTTCGCTGACGGCCGTCGCGCTTGTCAACGTCGTATTGGTCAGTTGTTTGGCGGCATTTTTGGATGAGGTTGTCCTGGCGTTAGGCGCGAGCGGCATCACGAAGCAGTACGCGTTGGAATTTCTCGGTGTTTTGCAGTACTTTTACCTTTTTATTATGCTGAATATGGCCTTCTCGATGTTTATCCGAGCCGAAGGCAAACCGCAGCTGGCCTTGCTGTTCGGCGTGGCTGGAAACATTCTTAATATCGTGCTTGATTATTGGTTTGTTGTCGGATTGGATTGGGGAATGCGCGGCGCTGCCATGGCGTCTGGCCTGGCGGTGCTGCTGCCGTTTATCGTCGGCTTGGCTTATTTTGTCAGGCGAAAATCAGCGTACTGCTTTTGCAAATGCCAGGTTAAGTGGGTGGACTTGAAAAATATAGCGTTAAACGGTACGGCGGAATTTATTGCGCAGATTTCTGTTTCGCTTACCACTTTTTTATACAATATAGTGCTGCTGGAGCGGCTCGGCGTGAATGGCGTGGCTGCGCTGACCGTTATTGGTTATGTGCTGTTTTTGCACAGCATGGTCATTACCGGAATTGCAATCGGCGTTCATCCGCTGATCAGTTACCACTTTGGCGCACGAAATAGGGAAAAGATAAACGCGTTTTTGGCAATGGCCGTGAAGGCGGTGATCCTTGTCGGCGGCGTACTCGGCAGCTTGTCGTTTGTCGCTGCCGAAGCGATAATCGGCCTCTTTGCCAACGGCAACGAAGAACTCATTCAGATTGGCCAACTCGGGCTGCGTTGGTTTTCCACCGCCTTTATTCTGACCGGGTATAACATCATTGCGACGGTTTTCTTCACTTCGATCGGCCAGGCAAAAACAGCGGCAGCGATATCGGTACTGCGCAGCCTGGCTCTGGTCGCGCTTTTCATACTTCTCTTGCCGCGCTTGCTTGGCGAACTGGGCATCTGGATTACGATGCCATTGACGGAGGCGATAACGCTTGTCATTGCCTATCGATTATTGCAGCGCTGCAGAGAGAGGGCGTATGGCCTTTTCGCGTCTGAGCAACAAGTCGGGAAGGCTGGCGGGCAAGAACTGATTTAAGAGTAAGTTCTCTTACCGACTGAAACGGCAGGCCATTCCTTTGCAGCCATGCGAGGTGTCTTTTTGATGAAAGCAGCGACTGCGGCTAAGCGGGAGATGAATGCGAAATAATTCTTTCAGTAAGCCGACGCCGCTCAGAATGGCTGTCCGCACGCTTTGCTTGCAGCAGGCGGGACCGCCGCAATCCGCAATCGCGGCAAGGGCGGCATTAGTAGCGCGCATTGCGAGCGTCCGTTCCATGTCGTTCGCGCAGGTTGCGCCAAGCAGAAGACTGAACGTTGTGCCAACAGCCAAACCTGCGCCGCAGGCTCCATGATAAGCGCAACTGCAGGAAGGAATCTGCTTCATCCGGCGCATGCCTTCCAAGATATCTGCATCGGTTATGCAGCGTCTTGTGCCATCCGGCAGGAGAAATTCGCCGTGATTTTTCAACGCGCCGAGCAGTGCTGCTGCGACAAGCGGATGATGCTCGCCGCCGAGTGAAGGCAAGGCCGGACTCTGCAAAAGCGCTTCGGCAATGGACATCGGATCGCGACTGCTTGTATTTAGTGCGTACTGCTGCAAGAAAGCGTAGTAGCCCGCACCGTGGCAGGCTTCACAAACATAATGGCCGTCGGGACAAAACACAGACGTCGCTGAAAGTGCGCCGCAATAGTTGCAGGTTTTCTCTTCGGCATGACTTTGATAAAGTAATTGGCCGCCGCAAACCATGCAGTTTTGCAAATGAGTCTCCGCAGGCGAAGCGCAGCAAGTGGCCGGACAGCAAGCGTTTGACGTTTCTTTGTCGGACATGGCTGTTTCCTCCGTTTCAGACAAGTTTGGCAGAAGATAAATTAAAAGGCAAGACAGCTGACGAACAGTTTATCGAAGTCTTTTTCCTGTGCGAGCTCGAGTACGGATACGCTGGCGGCTGTTGCCGCTGCCTGGCGACGAGCTGCTTGGCTGAGCAGCAAAACCTGCGCACCGCTTTTTGAAGTGTTGCCGATAAAGTCGACTTTGCCGCGAAAGGCGTCCGGCAGCAAGCCGATCGCGAGCAGACTTTCTTCGTTTAGATGATAGCCGAAGGAACCGGCGATTAATACGCGATCAACCGCAGAGGCGGCGATGTTTTGCGCAGCGAGCAGCGCCTCGATGCCGGAGCGGATCGCGCCTTTCGCCAGCTGAAGCTGGCGGACGTCCTGCTGCGTCAGGCGAATGTCGCCGCTGACGGTAAAGGTTAATTTGCCGTCGAGCGAAGACAGGCCAGGCGCTTCTTTATTGAAGCGGCCCGTTTTGCCGATCAGCTTATGCTGCACCAATTGCGCCGCCACGTCAAGCAGACCGCTGCCGCAAAGGCCGAGCGCAGGCTGGTTGCCGATCGTACGTACCTCGCGCTGTCCGTCGGCAGTGAGGCGAAACGCTTCGATTGCGCCCGGCGCGGCGCGCATCCCCTGCGAAATGTTCATGCCCTCAAAAGCCGGCCCGGCGGCAGTCGAAGTTGCGGACAATGTTCCGTTCACAGCCAAGACGATTTCGCCGTTGGTGCCGATGTCGACAAACAGCTGAATGCCGCGTTGCGCGGCTAAATCGGTTGCCAGCAGGCCGGACGTGATGTCGGCGCCGACATAGGCGGAAATGATCGGCGGCAGATAGACCTTGGCAGCGGGAGAAACGACGAGGCCAAGCTCGCTTGCCAGGCGGTATTCATCGCCGCTTGTGCCGGGGGTGTACGGGGAAGCGCCCAGCGGTTGGGGGTTGATGCGGGCTGCCAGATGAAGCATGCAGGTATTGCCGCTTAGCACCACTTCGTAAATGCGCTCACGAAGGATGCCGGATTGCGCCGTCAAGTTGTCCAGCATGCGGTTCAGTTCAGCGATGAGCAGACGTTGCATTTCGGCTAAGCCGTTTGCTGACGAGGCGTAACGGATGCGCGACAAGACATCCTGGGCCAACCTGCTTTGCGGATTCAGCGCTCCGGTCGAAGCAAGTTCTTCGCCGCTGAGCAGATCGACGACGGCAGCCACGAGCGTCGTTGTGCCGACATCGACCAAAAGACCATAGGCTTCCTTACAGGTATCGCCGACTTCTTCGGCAATGGATTGCTCAAAGTGATGGACAACCGTCCGGTTCTGCTGCGGCAGATAGGTTTTGCGTATCGCGCCGTCCAGTTGAAACGTTTGAACCGGGCCATCCTGCTTGATTTGCAGCGCATGCCCATCGGCGCGGTCGATAAAAGAAATCGTGGCATCCGTTTCCGCAAGCGTGGTGCAGGCAAGCACGTTTTTTTTCGCACCGCAGGCATCCGTCAGCGTGATGCGACATTTGCCGCAGGTGCCGTTGCCGTTGCAGGGTGATTCCAAGAGCAAACCGGCTTTTCGGGCGGCGGCCAGAATCGTTTCCTGGGGCGCTGCGCTCACGCTCGTGTGCTTGCCGTTCTGGAGAAAAATAAGTTCCGCCAACGTCAGCCCTCCTTGACCGAGCCGGTCATCGCGCGAATCAGTTCGAGCGAAGTGGAGGTGCTGAGACCGCAGGCCGGCGAGATGATGTCAATGCCGTCCGCCACCAGTCGCCGCGTCTGCTCGGCCACTTGCGCGGCCGAACCCAGTTCAAGCAGATAGGTACTGAGGTTGCCCATCGTCGTAATTTCAGGAAAATCCGTTTTCAGTTGCTTCAGATTGACCATCGCGTCGGTGCTGATGGCGTTGGCATGCAGCGTCGGAAGCTGCGGCCGTACTGTGTTCATGTTGCCGCAGATATGGACGATGACAGGAATGTCGCTGGCATGCAGCGCATCGATGACCTGGTTGAGATAAAAAGCGGCAAACTCGCGAAAGATTTTGGGCCCGAGGATTTCCCCGGTTGCGGTAGGATCGCCGATCGAAATGGCATTGACGCCGCTTTCCGCCATTTGGCGGGCAAAAGCGATCAAGAGGTCAGAGATGTAACGCATCACGCGGTGGCATTCGGCCGGATCCTTGCGGTACTGTTTCAACAGTTCGACCGGGTCCACCAGCGAAGCGGCTGCACTTACCGGCCCGGTAATATTGCCGATCACCGGAACATCAGGGTAGCGCTTGGCCAACAGATCAGCTGCCGCGACCACCGTGGCGATGCGACCGTCGGCCAGCATAGCGGCGATGTTTTTCGGCGTCACGTCGCGCGGCGCGGCGAACAGCTCGCGGGTGATCTTCGGTTCGCACTCCAGCGTGCCATAGGTGACGTCGCTGCCGAGCACTTCGGCTTCGACCGTCATGCAAAACGGAATGCCGATGTTTTCAAAACCGGTCTGTTCATAGATTGCGCCGGCCAGATCCGCCATCAAGGCGGCATCCGTATGCGCTTCGGGCAGCGTATGTCCGCTTTGCTGCATGATTTCAACAATCGCGGCATTCATCATGCCGCCGGTACAGATAACCGGCGGTCTGTCGGTTTTCCGGCCATTCAGCTTGGCAAGCAGTCGTTCTTTCGGCGTTAACATATCGATGCCTCGGGCAGTTCGCTTTCCGACAACAGTGCGCGGACTTTGCGTACCGCGTCGGCGGCGTTGACCGCATAGGCGTCAGCGCCGATCGAATCGGCAAAGGCCTGCGAAATCGGCCCGCCGCCGACTAGGACTTGGAATTTATCACGGTTTTTTTTCTGCGTCAGCAAGCGGATGATTTCTTCCATGCCGGACATTGTCGTCGTCATTAAGGTGCCGACCGCGATGATCTGCGCTTCTTTTGCCACCGCTTCGCTGACAAAATCGGCGGGCGGCACATCGCGTCCCAGATCGATCAGTTCATACCCGGCCGTTTCCAGCATGATCTTTACGATGTTCTTGCCGATATCATGCGTATCGCCTTTGATGACGCCGATTACGACTTTCGCTTTCTTAG
This sequence comes from Azotosporobacter soli, assembly GCF_030542965.1. Taxonomy (NCBI): domain Bacteria; kingdom Bacillati; phylum Bacillota; class Negativicutes; order Selenomonadales; family Sporomusaceae; genus Azotosporobacter; species Azotosporobacter soli. Next base: position 76,351 of record NZ_JAUAOA010000001.1, on the reverse strand, counting down.
CCGTCGTCTTTTTTAGATGCGGTTTTAATATTTCCAAACCGGCATACATTGCATCCGAGCAGAGCAATAGTTCAGGAATAAAATATTCTTCTTCTTCGAACAATTTTCCGGCCCGCTCCATACCGTCGGCCAAGCCCTGCTCAATGCCAAGTGCGGCGTCAACGCCCGCATCGATTAGCGCATGTGCCGCAGCCACTGCACGGTCTTCCTCCATCTCGACGACCGCATCCGATAATTCCTGCAATAAGGTGGCATTACTTTTCGACATGATGATTGTCCCCCTCGTCTTTGTTTTTGTTGACACTTCTTTTTCTTACTTTGTCCAACCGGGAAGGATTTTTCCGATTAACATACAATTACTCTATATAGTATATCGTAATTTTCTATAAATTTACCGCTTGTTGCGAAAAAAACAGGAGGTCACAAAATGAAAATGACTTGGCGAGATGAAATGACGCCGAAAGAACGGATGGCGGCCTTTGCGCGCGGCGAAGCAATCGACCGGATACCCTGTATGCCGCTGGTTACGGATCAGGCTTATTTTTTTATGGGCGGCGATATGTCGCGCTATTATCATTCGGCCGAACTGATGGCCGAAGCGCAGGTGCATGCGTTTGAAACGTACGAATGCGATTCGGTCGGTTCCGGACCCGGCTTGTTTGGAATTGCCGAAGCGATCGGTACGAAACTGACCTTTCCGGAACGCAGTATGCCGTTCGTTTCCGAACCGGTCTTAAAAGACTATGCGCAGCTGGAAAGCATGGAGTTGATCGATCCGGCGAAGTCAGGGCGTTTGCCGCTGATGCTGAAGGCGCTGCGCATTATGCAGGAGCGCGTCAAAGACCGGGCCGGCGTCGGCTGTTCGGTCGGCGGCCCGATCACGACCGCCGCTGCCGTACGCGGCACCGACAATTTTCTTAAAGACATACGCCGCCAGCCCGAGAACGTGCATAAATTGCTGCAGTTTGCCACCGATAACGTGATCCGTTTTATCGATGCGCTTTGGGAACTGGGCATCAAGCCGAGCATTGCCGAACCGACCGCGTCCGGCAGCCTGATCAGCGAACGGCATTTTCGCGAATTCGCCAAACCCTATCTGACGCAGTATGCCGAACATATTATTAAACGCTTCGGCAGCGGGCCGTTCGTCCATATCTGCGGCGACACCAGCAAACTGTGGCAGGATATGGTCGATGCAAAAGCCAGTGTGCTGAGCCTCGACAATCAGATCGATCTGGCCGAGGCCAAACGACAGGTCGGCGACAAAGCCTGCCTAGCCGGCAATGTCAAACCGTACACGCTCTGGAAGGGAACGCCGGACGACGTGATGCGCGAAGCGAAAGAATGCTTGCGCGAGACGTACGGCAGCCCGAAAGGCTTCATGCTCTCCAGCGGCTGCGGTTTGTCGCTCGGTACGCCGACGGAAAATGTAATCGCTTTGATGGATGCCGCGCGCACCTATGGAAAATGGCCGTTAAACCCGGCGCTTTTCGAGTAGTCAAATGACAAAAACCGGCTATGTTGCTTAAAGTGAGGCAATATAGCCGGTTTTTCTTCTTGTATGAAAGGATTTACAAGCGAAGATAAGTATGATACGATCAATTCAAACAATCGTTTGCTTGAGAAGAGGTGCTTGCATGGAGTTGGACAGCCGGAAGAAAATCATTGAAGTGGCCACTGCACTGTTTGCAAGAAAAGGTTTTGCCGGTGTTTCGGTACGGGAAGTGACGAAAGAGGCTCAAATCAACGTCTCGGCGATATCCTATTATTTTGCGAGTAAGGAAGGGCTTTATCAGGCGGTTTTGACGGAACAATTAGCGCCGATTTTGAATGCGGTGGCATTCGTACGTGAGCAGAAAGATATTTCACCGGTGCAGCGCCTTACGCTGTATGCCGGAAATATTGCACAAATTCACGCCAACAGCCCCTTTCTCTCCCGCTTTATGAATGGCGAACTAACGAATCCGACCGGCTATGGCGGACCGATTATAGAACAGCATTTGTCGCAAGCCTATCAATTTATTACCGATGCGTTGCAAGAAGGGATCGAGCGCGGCGATTTCCGTGCGGATTTGAACATTACCTACGCCGCCGTTTCATTGGCCGGAATCTTGAACTTTTTTTTTATTGCCAAACCGCTATTGCAAAAATTCCTGCCGCTTGGTGCAGAGGCCAACAACGAATACACGACGCATGCATTTGCACTCTATCTACGCGGCATTATGCCGTCCGCCAGGTGAAACCGAGGCGACGGCTTTTTTTTACAGGATGCATCAAACAATCGTTTGTTTGTTTAAATAGAAGAGAACGGAAGCGGAAAAGAGGATGTAAGATGAAACTATCGCCAAAACTGATGAAAATAATTATTGTTCTACTCATAACGGCTGCCGCCGGAGGCGGCTATTCCTATCTTCACCGTGGTGAAATTTCAACTGATGATGCGGCGATTGAAGGACGCAATATCGTAATCATGCCGAAGGTGCAAGGCTACGTCAAAACCTTGAATATTAACGACAATCAAATGGTAAAAGCGGGCGATGTCCTTTTGGAAATCGATCCGACCGATTATCTGATCAAGCGTGACCGTGCGTTGGCGGCGCTGACGGCGGCGCGTGCGGCGGCGGATGTCACGCAAAACAATTTGAAGACGACCGTGGTTGCCGCGCCGTCCAATGTCGATTCGGCGGAAGCGCAGGTTGCCGCGGCCGAAGCCGTCTGGAAAAAATCGGCGGCGGATCGGCAGCGTATGGAACAGTTGTTTTCGACCGGCGCCTGCTCGCGTCAACAGTTGGATCAGGCGGTGGCTTCCGAGCAATCGGATCGCGCTTCGCTCGACAAAGTGGCGGCTAATTACCGCTCTGCGAATACGGCAGGCAGCGTAGTTGGCGCAGCGCAAGGCAGCAGTGCGCAAGCGATGGCGCAGGTGAAACAGGCGGAAGCCGATCTGGCGCAGGCGGAATCCGATTTGGCGAACACGAAGATCGTTGCGCCGATTGACGGACGGATCACGAAACGCAGCGTAGAAGCGGGAAATTATGTGCAAATCGGTCAGCAACTGGGTTCGCTTGTTGGAACGGAGCTATGGGTAACGGCTAATTTCAAGGAAACGCAACTCGAACAAATGCGCCCCGGACAAACGGTCGATATTGTGATCGATGCCTACCCAGACGTAAAATTGCAGGGAAAAATCGACAGCTTTCAGGCCGGAACCGGCGCGCGCTTTTCTTTATTCCCGGCTGAAAATGCCACCGGAAATTTTGTGAAGACTGTGCAGCGGGTGCCGATCAAAATTACGCTCGATACGTTGCCGGACGACGGTATTCACCTTGGGCCGGGCATGTCGGTCATTCCGACGGTACACACGGCCAAGGCAGGAAGATTGTTATGACGGAAGCCGAACAAACATCGTCCAATCCGATTCTTGTCTCGCTGGTCGTTTCGATTGCCGCGTTTATGGAAGTGCTCGATACGACGATTGCCAATGTTGCGCTCTCCAGCATTGCCGGTTCGCTGGGCGCAAGTTCGGAGGAAAGTACCTGGGTTTTAACCTCCTATCTCGTTTCGAACGGCATTGTCCTGCCTCTCTCCGGCTGGCTGTCCGGTTTGATGGGACGCAAGGCATTTTTCATCGCCTGCATCATCGGTTTCACCTTTACTTCGTTTATGTGCGGCATCGCCAATTCGCTGCCGATGCTGATCGTCTTCCGTTTGCTGCAGGGCTTGGCGGGCGGCGGCTTGCAACCGGCGCAACAAGCGATCATCAAGGATAGCTTTCCACCGGCCAAACTGGGCATGGCTTTTGCCATCACTGGGATCACGACGCTGCTCGCGCCGATTCTCGGGCCGAGCCTCGGCGGTTACATCACCGACAATTTCAGTTGGCGCTGGATATTTTTTATGAATGTGCCGATCGGCTTGCTTGCGGTCTTTCTGGTGAAGTTACTGGTGGAGGATCCGCCGAGCGCGCAAAAGCGTGACGTAGGCTCGGTCGATTATATCGGTCTTGGTTTGATTGCGCTGGGACTTGGCGCGCTGCAAATCGTTCTCGACAAGGGACAGCAGGAAGACTGGTTTGACAGCTCCTTTATCCTGATTTTTGCAGCGATTGCCGCCGCCGGGTTGATTCTGTCCATTCTCTGGCTGCGTCAGCAAAAGGAACCAATCGTTAAACTGAGTCTGTTTGCCAAACCGAGTTTTTCGATGCCCTGCATCATGATCTTCTTTGTCGGCTTTGCACTCTATTCCAGTGCGACGCTCTTGCCGATGCTGGTGCAGTCGAATTATGGCTACAATGCAACGTTAGCCGGACTTGTTTTATCGCCTGCGGGCGCCGTGACGCTCTTGATGATGCCGGTGGTAGGAAAGTTGGTCACGCGAGTCAAGGCCAAGTATCTGATTTCTTTCGGCATGCTGATCAGTGCGGTCGGCATGTGGGCTACCGGCATGGTGACGCCGCAGACCGATTATGCGACGTTTGTGCTGGTACGGATGCTGCAGACGATCGGGCTGCCGTTTCTTTTTGTTCCCGCCAGTACGTTGGCGTTTTCCGAAGTCAGCGCCGAAGACAGCAGCAATGCGTCGGCGATTGTTTCGCTGATGCGCAATCTCGGCGGCAGCATCGGCATTTCACTGGTGACCAATCAGCTGATTCATAGCCAGCAAGTCGAACAGTCGGCGCTGGTACAGCATTTGACCAGTGCCGATCCCGGCTACGCCAGCGCGCTGGCCGCGTATGTGCAAACCTATGTTCAGTCGGGTATGCCCGCGGCGCAGGCGTCCAATGCCGCGCTGGGGCACATTTATCAGGAATTGATGCATCAGGCCAGCATTTTGGCGTACCGCGACGCGTACCATTTTGTCGCCTGGATTTTGTTGGCGCTTGCCGTTATCGCGCTATTTATGCCTGGCAATGTGTTGCACAAGAAAAATGCGTCTGTTGCCGCGCATTAAAATTACGCCATACCGTTTTTATCGCTTGCTGTGATATAGTAAAGAAAAACGGCGATGGGTGGAGACGGTTTGAAACGAGTGGCTTTTTTTCAACAACAGGTGCTGCGAAAAAATAAAGCGGAAAACCTGAAAAAAATAGTGAAAGTTCTGAAGCAGGCGGTAGTCGATATTTTGGTGTTGCCGGAACTTTGTACAACCGGTTATTTATATGAATCAAAAGCAGAGGCCCTTGCGTATGCGGAAGCGATTCCCGGCGGACCGACTACGAATTCACTGATCGAAATTGCGAAAACCTATTCGTGCGCAATCGTCGCCGGAGTCGCGGAAGAAGAAAACGGCGAACTTTTTAACAGCGTCGTGGTGGTCGATCGTAACGGCTATGTCGGCAAATACCGGAAGATTCATCTCACCCGCTATGAGAAAAAGTTTTTTAGCCGCGGGCACGAACGCCCCGTCTTTAACGTCGCCGGTATTCGTCTCGGCGTTCAAGTCTGCTACGACCTGTGGTTTCCGGAAATGTCGCGGGAGCTTGTTTTGCAAGGCGCCGATCTGCTTTGCGTACTGGCGAATTTCGGCGCAGCGACAACGCAGGAGATTGCGCGGGTGAGAGCGCTTGAAAACAGGACGGCGCTGGTTCTCTGCAATCGCATCGGCTTTGAACAGGAAGCGGATATGGATGCGGAGTTTATCGGGAAAAGTTTGATTGTAAATCCCGACGGCCAGATGCTGGCCGAAGGGGAAGAGCAAAAAGAAATTGCCAAGGTCGTGGATCTTGAAATCAATCGCGCACGTTTTAAAGAAAGTCTGCTGTGCGATGATTTATTGGAAGAGATAAAATTGCATCAATGATGCAGCGTTTATTCGTATTAACTCGATAAGCGTTTTACGAAGTTTTCTTACATCATCAGGATTTTGCGAAGCAATCCTTTCGCGTTGTTACGTCGGCCTACCAAGCCCCGCGGCAGTGGTTTTTTGAGAACGTTTAGGGCGAGTATATCGGCAGACAGGTTGAAATAGACAAATCAGACAGTACTCGCGGCATGGACGCCGCGAGCAGACACTGCGCCCGGATGGCGCATTGTGTCTGGAATGGTGGCTGGTGCAGGCTATTTCGGCCATGTCTGCCACGAAGCCCTTTCGTTCTGGAAAAACCACTGTTGCGGATAGAGCTAAAACTCAGAATGAATACAACATGATCAAGTTTGATTTGCTAAGCAGACTCCTTTTAAGCAACCTGAATAAAACAAAAAGAATGAGGCTGTCTCAAAATAGGCGGAAAACCTATTTTGAGACAGCCTCTCTTATTTCTGATAAACAATCAAATTTTGAAAGCGGCACAGCGTGTCTTGCGTGTTGGCGTATGCGTGCGGTTGGTTGGCGAGGAACTTTAACGCCTGTCCGCTTTGCAGCGTGATTTTTTCCGCGCCCAGTCCGATTTGCAGCGTGCCGGCAAAAACGAAGATATATTCCTCGACGCCCTCGGCGTGGTTGGGCGAATGATGCGTCGCGCCCGGCTGCAGTTCAATCGAAAGAATTTCAAAATGCTTGTTGGCGTCAAAGGGGAAAAAGGAATAAATTTTCATCAGCCCGTCGCATTCCAAAACCGGCGTGAGCGTATCCGCGGAAATGATTTCGTAGCTGAGGTCGCTTTGTTCCATAAACGTCGAGAACGGAACCTTCAGACCGGTGGCGATTTTCCAAAGCGTCGACACGGTCGGGTTCGATTTGCCCCGCTCGATCTGGCTGAGCATGGCCTTGCTGATTCCGGTCGCTTCGCTGATCGCGTCAAGACTCAAGTCGTGTTTGCTGCGCAGTTTTTTCAAATTGCGGCCGACGAGTAAGGTAATATCATCCATGCGTGAAACCATCCTTTTGTATTGTATGATGTAGTTTTGTATGTTATGATGAACAAAAATAAAAATGCGGAGGCGAAAATGAAACAGGCAATCGGCTACGGAATTTTGGCATCTTTATTTTTTGCGGTGACTTTTATTTTAAATCGAAGCATGAACGCGGCCGGCGACAGTTATCTGTGGAGCGCGGCGCTGCGCTATCTGTTCATGTTGCCTTTTCTCTTTCTGATTGTATATCGGCGCAGGCAAACAACGCAAGTCTACCGGGCGATAAAGAATGAACCGGCGGCTTGGCTGCTCTGGAGCAGCGTCGGTTTCGGCCTCTTTTACCTGCCGCTGACCTTTGCGGCCAATTACGGCGAATCCTGGCTGATCGCCGGACTTTGGCAATGTACGATTGTGGCCGGAATTTTGCTGAGTCCGCTCTGGGGCGTGCGCATCCCGGGAAAAAATCTCGCGATTGCCGCTTTTATCCTGATCGGCGTCTTTGTCCTGCAGATGGAAAAAGCGGCAGGAGAAAACATGGGGCAAAATTACCTTTATATTTTGGCGGTACTGGTGGCGGCGGTCGCCTATCCGCTCGGCAACCGGAAAATGATGCTGCTGTGCCGCGATGAACTCAACACGACGCAGCGCGTATTCGGCATGACGCTCTGCAGTATGCCGTTCTGGCTGCTCACCGCTGGCGCGGCGCTTTTGCAAAGCGGGCTCTTCAGTTGGTCGCAGGCGATGCAATCGTTGATCGTCGCGCTTTTTTCCGGTGTCGTGGCGACGCTTTTGTTTTTCAAAGCGACTACAATGGTCATGCACAATGCAAAAAAACTGGCGGTGATCGAAGCGACGCAAGCGGGCGAAGTCGTTTTTTCGCTGCTGGGCGGCTGCCTGCTTTTGGGCGATGCGCTCCCGACGACGCTGGGCTGCATCGGCTTGTTGGTGATTGTAATCGGTATGCTGGCAAACAGTCTTACGACCGCATCATAAAAAAATGTAAAAAAGACTTGATAAACAATATGACCAGTTGTATAATAAAGCCATGGCAAGAAAAAAAAGTGCAGACTTAGAAAAAACAAAACAGACTATCCTGGAAGTCGGCCTCGCTCTCTTTGAGCAAAAAGGATTCAATGCGACCGGTATCCAAGAGATCGCCACATTGGCCAATGTGCCCAAAGGTTCTTTTTATAACTATTTCAATAGTAAAGAAGACTTTTGCGTTGCAGTCATTCGCTTTTATACGGAAGCGAGCATTGGACGATGGAAAAATATGCTGGCGGCGGCAGAGACGGAGGGTTCTTATCAGGCTTTAAGCACGGTCTTCGTAGAAGTTACCGAACGCTATGAATGTGCGGCGGTAAAAAAAGGCTGTCTTCTCGGCAACCTGGCTGCGGAAATCAGCGAAGCCAGTGAAGAATGCCGCATGGCGTTAGCGGAAGCGGTACGCGAATTCAAAGAAATTTTGGCCGAACGATTGGCGGCGGGACAACAGGCGGGGAAAGTCCGGCAGGATTTGTCCGCGCAGCAATTGGCTGATTTGGTTTGGGATTGCTGGCAGGGCAGCTTGCTGCGCATGAAGATTGAAAAATCGGCCGAACCGGTCAGAACGAATTTGGAAAGTCTCTTTCATCGCCTGCTGCTGCCGTAGCGGAGCGAAGGGATGCCGGATAAGGCGAAACGCCTTATCCGGACAACAAATCCTGTGACAAATTTTTTTGACAAATTAAAGACGAATGGTCACTTAAGAACAAAAATGAATGCGAGGGTTAAAAAAATGGCGAATAAAAAAGTACTTTTAGTGGTTACCAATCATGACAGAATCGATGATCAACATGTATCCGGCCTCTGGCTGGAAGAATTTCTCGAACCGTACCGTGCGTTGAAAAGCGCCGGTTATGAAGTCGTCGTAGCCAGTCCGAAAGGCGGCAAATCGCCGCTCGACGCGCGCTCGATCGAAGACGGCATTGCAGGAATTTCCGAAGCGGCGTTGCTGGAAAACACGCTTGCGCTGAGCGAAATCAACCCGCTCGATTTTGACGGCATTTTCCTCTCCGGCGGACATGGCACGATGTTTGACTTTCCGGCCAGCGCCGATCTGAAAATCGCGCTGCGCAAGCTGAACAAAGAGGGACGCGGCATTGCTTCGGTCTGCCACGGCGTGGCCGGTTTGGTCGGCGTATTGAACGAGCAGGGCCGTCCGATTGTCGAAGGACGCAACATCACTTCCTTCACCAACAGCGAAGAAGTCGCGGTGGCGCTCGACCACCTGGTGCCGTTCATGCTGGAAACGCGTTTGCGTGAACAGGGAGGCCTGTTCAGCAAGAAAGATAATTTTGCGGTTCATGTGGTTGCCGACGGCAATCTGATTACCGGACAAAACCCGCCGTCTAGCAAAGCAACGGTGGAAGCGCTGATCCGTTTCATTGAAAGCAAGTAAGAAGAAAAGCGTAATAATAAATAAGAGCGTCCGTCAGCAATGACGGACGCTCTTATTTATTATTACGACGATGGCAAAGAAAGGCGATGCGTGATATGATTTCCATATAAAGGAAAAGAGGGGGCGGTTGATTTTGCGTGCTAAGATCGGCTTGTTGATGGGAATGGCAATCGTTGCGGCGTGGCTGTGCTGTAGCGGCGCTTTTGCCTTGGCAGCGGAAGAAGCGATACAGCCTGTTGTCGCAGCGGAAAACAGTCAAAATCAGGTACTGAGTGAGGTGCAGAAATCCGGTAAGCATGGCCTGTTGGATCAAACGGGAAAAATAATACTGCCGTTATTGTTTGACTCCATTGCGCCGCTATCGGACGGTTTTGTCGGCGTGACGCTGAACGGCAAAAAAGGCGTCTATGATCGAAACGGCAAAATAGCGTTGGCGCTGGAATATGACGAAGTCAGAGCGGCTGGCAATGGCTTGTTGGCAGCGAAGCAGGGCGAGGAGTGGAATTATTACAAAGCCTATGAAAAGAATAGGCTCGCCGGTCCATTTACGGATGCAGGCGTATTTTGCGAAGGCTTGGCGCGGGTAAAAAAGAATGATCGCTGGGGTTATATCGATCTTCAGGGAAAAACGGTCTTGCCTTACCTTTATAAGGAGGCCGCTGATTTTTCCGAAGCGTTGTCGGCGGTGAAGTTGAATGACAAGTGGGGATTCATTGATAAGACAGGAAAAATGGTGATAGCGGAAAAGTTTAGCAAGTATCTGCAGCCGTTCACAGAAGGTTTAGCGGTGGTGAAAGAAGAAAACGGCTGCCAATATATTGATCGGCAGGGGAATCTGGCAATCGCAGCGCCCTACGATCAGGTCTATCCTTTTACGAATGGGTTGGCGGAAGTGCGTGTGCAGCAGCGCAATGTTTCCTGGAGCGGCGTCCTGTTAACCGCGGCGAAAGTAGCCAGCGGCAGCGTGATTGTGAATCCGCTGGATTTGACGCAAAAAATAGTAAGGCGCGGTTTTATTGATAAGACGGGAAAGCAGATCGTGCCGCTGACGTATGATGGGGCCGGCGAATTTAAAGACGGTCTGGCATTGGTCATCATTAAGGAAAAAAGGGGATATGTGAATCGTCAGGGTGAGTTTGTGATCCCGGCTGTCTATGATGAACTCGGCGCGTTTAACGAAGGTCTGGCCGTTGTCAAAAAGGATGAAAAGTGGAATTACATCAATAAACAAAATCAGCGGATCAGCCGCTTGTTGTTTAGCGACGGCGGAAATTTCAGCTGCGGCTTGGCCGCAATCAAGTTGGGTGACGAGTGGGGCTACATGAATCATGAGGGGTATCTGCCGTTCAAGGGACGTTTCGAAGCGGCGCAGCCGTTTAGCGAACAGGTTGCAGTGGTCAAGCAAAGCGGCGCTTGGGGCGTGATCGATGCGAGAGGAAAATTCATCATTCCTCCTAATGCGGCCTATGAGGAACTGCGCAATTTTCACGCCGGTGCGGCAGCTGTGAAAATAAAAGGACAATGGGGCTATCTACGTCTTGATGGGCGGATGCTGGTGGAAGCGCAGTATGATGCGGCGCTGCCGTTCGGGCAATAAATCGCGCTTGGTTCATTGATGAGAATATAGAAACGAAAGAAGAAAACCAGGCGATCCTGCAGCAGGAAATCGCCTGGTTTTCATTTGTTTTAGTGAAATTAGACGCGGAAAGCGCGGATGCCTTTTTCCATCTCCTGCGCCATACTGGCCAGGCCTTCGCTGAGCGAGGCCAGCTCTTCGAGCGAGGCGGATTGCTCTTGCGTGGCTGCGGAGACTTCCTGACTCTGTCCGGCGCTGGCGCGGCTGACTTTGTCGATCGCCTGCATCGCGGTCACCACGCGCTGGCTGCGCTTGGCGATCGTATCCATCACCTGCGACGCTTCGGAAACCTGACCGACCATTTCTTCGATCATTGCGGAAATTTCTTCGAACGAATGGCCCGCTCCCTGCACCACCTGGTAGCCGGTCGAGACTTCCTGCGTGCCTTTTTCCATCGCGCTGACGGCCGCGTTGGTATCGGTCTGGATATCGCCGATCAACTGGGCAATCTGCTTGGTCGATTCCTGCGATTGCTCGGCCAGCTTGCGCACTTCCTCGGCGACGACCGCAAAGCCGCGTCCCATCTCGCCCGCACGGGCCGCTTCGATCGCCGCGTTGAGCGCGAGCAGATTGGTCTGTCCGGCGATGCCGGAAATCGTATCGACGATCAGGCCGATTTCTTCCGAACGTTGGCCGAGCTTGGCGACGCACTGCGCCGAAAGATCGACGGTCGAGCGGATCAGATCCATCTGACCGACCGCCTTATCGACCGCCTGCACGCCCTGCGAAACGGCGTTGCCGGTGCGGTCGGCCGCCTGGCTGATCACCTGCGTGTTTGCGGCGGCCTGACGGATGCCGTTCGAGATGTCTTCGACCGCATGCAGCGTTTCGTCGGTTTGGCGCAGCTGATCTTCGGCGCCTTCGGCGACGCGCGAAATGGCGAGAGAGATTTGGCCGCCCGCCTGCGCGGACAATTCTGAGCTGTGGTTGATGTCTTGCACCGCGCCGGTCACCTGATGCGCGGAGAGCGAGATTTGTTTTACCAAATCATGCAGTTGTTTACGCATCGCGTTAAGGTGGCGTCCCAGTTCTCCGATTTCATCGCGACCGGAAACCGCGACGTCTTTGGTCAGATCACCCTCGGCAATTCCTTCGAGTACTGCGCCGACTCTTTCCAAACGGCGTGCCAGGCTGCGGGCCATCAGCCAGCCGCCGCTCGTCAAGAGCAGCAGGGCGGCGAAGGTCACGGAAATGAGAACCCGCTCCGCCGTTTGCGCGGCGGCTTTGCTTTGTTCGTTCATTTTTTCGCTGGCCTGCGCGCTGATATTGACCAGTTCATTTAAGATCTCGGTACACTGCATCGAATCTTCCGTTACGTACTGATTCATGTAAGCGACGGCATCGGCGTTCTTGCCGCTCTTGGCAAGCGCGAGCGCTTTTTCCCGGCTACTGCGGTACGCTTCAATGGCCGTTTTTAGCTTTTCCAGATGCTTTCGTTCTTCGGTGGAGCGGTTGCCCTTTTCATAGGTCGCCAAAGTCGTATTCGTAAGCGCCGACAAGTCTTGAATCTTTGCTTGCAGCTGTTGCTGTTTTTGCGGCGACAGGTGTTCGTCAATCAATTGACCGACCATCACGTGAACAATGATAAAATTGGCGCGTACTTCATTCAATTGTTTGATCGGCTGTAAATGTTCTTCATACATGCGGTCCATATTTTGACTGACCGCGTGCGTGTAATAGTAACCGAAAGCTCCGGCTACGGCCATGGAAGCCACCGCAACCAATACGGCCAACATCAATTTTGAAAACAGTTTTAAATCATGAAACCATTGCATCGTGAAATTCCTCCCCAAACTAATGAATTGTTGCTAGTGTGGTTAAGAAGCGGTGCAAGCCGTCCCGACAAAATAAAAAAACTCAGCCTTTGCTGAGGATGCATGCCAACAGACGACCGATCCTTCAGAACCGAGACATGACCTCCTTCCTATCTCCCTTAGGCAGCAGCGGCGATTGCTAGGCAGGCAGTTATTCTTCAGTTCGTAAGCCCTTCTGGGCGCCTGTCTTTTGAACTATGCAGTTGTCGCGTTCCTATCTTCAGTTGTAATTTTAAAGTTTTTTAAGTGGAATGTCAAATGAGAGGGCGTGGTTGATTAAAAAATGCGAGACCGTCCAAGACTGGAGCGGCTCGCATTTATCATTTACTCGGTGATTTCAACCAGATTACCGTCAGGATCGGCAATGCAGCTTTCGTAATAGCCGTCGCCGGTGCTGCGCGGTTCGCCGGTGACTTTAAAGCCCTGCGTACGCAACGTTTCGGTCAGTGCATCGACTGCTGCGCGACTGCCGACGGAAAAAGCAAAATGGATCAGGCCGAGCCGCTGTTTGTTGTTGGTTGCGGCAGGCGTGATGCCTTCCTGCTGCATTAATTCCAGGCGGGCGCCGGAAGAAAAGGAAATGAAGTACGAGCTGAAACCTTTGCGGGCGTTGACGTACTTGTCATTGGACTGGCCGGAGAAATAGCGCGTATAAAAATTTTTCATTTCTTCCAGACGTTGCGTATATAACGCAATGTGCTCAATTTTCATTGTGTCCGCCTCACTTTCGTTTATCTGGGCCTGAAGAAAAAGCTCTTCCTGTTAATCATAAACGATAATGCGAGCGTATGCCATGTCTTTAGGAAGCGACGGCGCGTTTCTTTTGCTCGTCGAGATACGCGCACAGCGCAAGAAATTCGGTGATGCTGGTGATCTTTTGCAAATTGCGCAAGTCGAAGATGATGCCGGTGTATTTATGACGGACAAATTCCATATCGTACAATTCACATTCGATAAAACCTTTGCGCCAATCATGAATAAGCGGCGTGAAATCATCCCAGTTGCGTTCAAAATATTTTACCTTCGCAAAGCAAAGCTGGTAAATATAAAAAATAATCCGTACGAGCGAAGATTTTTTGGCAAACTTGTGGCTGAAAAAAATCTTTTGCGGATATTTATCTTTGGGCCGCTCCCAATATAAATTAGCATTGCACTGCAGTGCATATTTTTTTAGCACCTGTCTTTTTTCCGGCTCCAACTCATTAAGCAGAATGCGGTTGCGGATCTCACTGTCTTGCATCTTTAGCGCCTGATAATCCATGAAGCCAAATCCTCCCGTCGCGTTGTCGGTCAATGCCTTACTAGTATTTGAATTTCGCGAATTGTCGCAAAAATCCTTTTGCTATTTAATAAAACAGGTGAAGTTATCGAAAAAATCAATTGAGAGAAAAAGAAAAGACCCGCTGCGCTGAAGCAAATCGCTTTCAGTACAGCGGGCGTAGGTCACTTGCCGAAGTAGAGACTGGCAAGCAGGATGACGAAGACGATCGCGGTGATAATCGTGTAGACCCAGTCCCGTTCGGCAATGAAGATCAGGATCGACGTGCCGACGCGCAGAACCGGCGTCAGAATCAGCATCAACAAACCGAGCATGATGATGCCGAACGGCTTGCCGGCAAGCGCTCCGGCGAGAATGGCCGCGCCTTGCGTCGGATATTCATGGCCCGGATAACCGCTTTCGCCGCTGATAAAGAAGACGAGAAGACCGGCGATGATGACCGCGGCGCTGGCCAGTACGCCGAGGCGCAATGTATAACTGACGAAAAGGTCTGCCTTGCGGCTGGCGGATACTGTTGTCGTCATAATGAAACCCCCAATCCTTGCAGCATCATCTGAATGCCGAGATAAAGCAGAACCGGTATGAACAGTTTACGGATCGTCCGGCTCTTCATCTTTTGCATCAGTCGTGCGCCGATTGTAGAGCCGATCAATACGCCGATCGCGACCGGCGCGGAAATGATCGGGTCGATATCGCCGCGAAAGAGATAGATCGCCGCGCTGGCCGCGCCGGTCACGCCCATCATGAAATTGCTCGTTGCGCTTGATACTTTAAGCGGCAGACGCATAAACATGTCCATTGCCATGACCTTGAAGCTGCCGCTGCCGATGCCGAGCAGGCCGGAGATCACGCCCGCGCCGTACATCACGCCAAAGCCGCTGTAGACGTTTGCCGCATTGTAGGCGATGCGGCGGCCGAGTACCTTATCATAATAGTCGCCCTGCAGGCGCAGCTTTTTCGCCAACGGATGCAGTTCGACCTCGCCGGGCAGTTCCTGTTTTACTTTTTTCAGCATCATCAGCGCCGAATAAATGAGAAAGACGCCGAAGATCGAATACAACAAGGTCGGCGCAATTAAGCCGCCGATCACCGCGCCGCAGATCGCGCCGACGGTGGTCGCGATTTCAAGGAACATGCCGACGCGGATATTGGTGATGCCGTCGCGGATGTAGGCGATCGCCGCGCCGCTCGACGTGGCGATGACGGAAATCAGACTCGCGCCGATCGCGTGCTGTATGTCGACGCCGAAAAGAAACGTCAGCGCCGGAGTCATGATGATGCCGCCGCCAAGCCCTAAGATCGCGCCCATGATGCCGGCCGACATCGAGATCAGTAGAATTTTAAAAGCGATAATGGTCATAATATTGGCTCCTGTTCTTTTTGTTTTGCATGAGGTCTGTACTTGTTTTATGAACACAAGTATAATACAAGATATACAATCGTTCAATAAATTTATTAATATTTTACAATGTAAAGTAAAGGGGCGAAAAAGAATGCGTTTTGAAAACATAGATGAAATCGACCGGCAAATCTTACAGTACCTCTCGGCAAACGGACGCTTAAGCCATGCGGAACTTGGACGTCTGGTCGGCCTGACGCGCGCCGCGGTGCGCGAGCGGGTAAGCCGTCTCTTAGAAAACGGCATCATCAGCCATTTTACGATCGTCGTAAATCCGCTGAAAGCGGGCAAGAGTTTGTCGCTTTACTTCAACATCGACGTGACCTGGGAACGGATGGACGCTATTGCCGCCGAACTATTGGCCTGCGAAGAAATCACCAACGTATATCAGATGAGCGGCCGCCCGCACCTGCATGTCCATGCGCTGTTTGACGATCAGGATCATGTCGAACGCTACCTGCAGCGCCTGCGCAAAATCGAAGGCATAGTCAGCGTCGAGTCGGAGTTTTTAATGGCGCGCTATAAAGAGCGCGGTGCGTTGTTGATTTGACAGGAGAGCAGTGGTCATGAAATCATGTACGTAGAGGTTCGTGATTTTACAACGTCTTATTCAGCGCCAGGGGCTAAAACTCAAAGACAGTGATAAGTTAATTTCTGGGAGTGATAATGTGTTTAAGATACACGATAACGAAATAGTATCGTATGAGGTCAATCTTAGAAATCAAAAAATTATAATGAACACAAAAAATAATAAGCTGACAGGAAATATAGACATTGTTTTTTTGGATGTCTTAGTTCATTTTTTCAGACGGAATTAAGCGGCAGTATTATATTTGATATAAATAAATGTGATATTATTCAATTTGTGAAAGACAATAAGGTTTTGTTGAAAAACCAAAAAAACTATTCTTGGCCAATGGACTATAATACCATAGAAGAACTAGCAGAAAAGTTATTGAGAGAGCAATATTCTTATTATGTAATATCATCTTCATATGGTTTGAGTGGATGGGTTTCAGGAAAGAGTTGTGAGATTTTTAATAAGTGAAGTGTTGCTGAAAGGATAATTGGGGAAAGAAAAAAGGAATGGTCTTGGGGTCATCCTCTCTTCTTCTAATGTTAGACCTCAAGGGTTGGGGATGCTTAATTTGGAGGGCCAATGAAATTAGTAAAACTACTCAGCATCGGGTTTTTGGTGATGATCGTATGGATGTACTTTGTTTGGCATAGTGAAGAGGGGAAAATTCGCGAAACACGGCTTGTTGCAGAATATCAGGCGTTGCAACAGCCGCCAGGAGCAGAAGTAGTTTTTTATCGGTTAGAAAGAAAAATAATTATGAGATGGATTTTTAGTTGTTATAAGTATCCAATGAAGACAGAAGAGGTGATTGGATACTATAATCAACGGCTTAAGGAACAAGGATGGCAGAAAAAAGAGAGACCTATGAGAGATGGACATATTGAACTAGTTTATGCGAAGGAAAATTTGGCGTTTTCTTTATTGCTTAATGACGATAATACATGGACAGTTTCAATGTCGTATGAAGATGCACATTATTAAGTAGAGAAAAGTCAACAGACCTAACAAAGTCGCCAAAATCGCTCCGTCCTTTCAAACTTGAAAAAAAGCATAAAAAGCAAGGCCTCAGAATTTGTATTCAAAAAACCCAGTGACTGATAATAGCATAAGAACTCTAAAAAAATGGTTCACGGCAGTATGCCGTGAACCATTTTTTCGCACGACCCCAATATTACTAGTTGTCAAACAGGAGGGAGTGGCAACTAGGTTTTGAATATTGCTTGGAATAAAAAGAATATTTCGCAAACAATGTTCATTTGTTTGCTTAGTTGCACTACAATATAATCACGTGAAGAGAAAGAGGTTGCCAAGAAACGTCTGAAGGAGGATCGTGATGAATTATTCATTAGTTCGTAACATTGTCTTTTCATTTTTTGTTTTGAGCGCAGTTTTATTCAGCGACAATTCGCTTCTGCTGGCTGCCGAACCAGCCCCCGGTCTGCAAATTTTAAAGCTCGACCGGCCGATTTCATTCAACGTGCCGGAGAATTTCCGCCGCGCGCAGGATCCGTTTAAGCTCGGCACAGCGGACGGATACATGCCGACGCGCAGAGGACTTGATGCGCTTCGTATTTCCGGCAGTCGATTCTTCTCGCAGCCGGAGCTGACGAAAATACTATATTCATTGCCGGAAAAAGACGTCGTGATTCTTGACTTGCGCGGTGAAGCGCACGGGTACTTGAACGGAAATGGCATGAGCTGGTACAGCGCCTATAAGCGTATTAATTTCGGAAAAACCGCTGCCGTGGTTGAGGCGGAAGAAAACAAACTATTGGCAGGCGTTGCGAAGCAAGAGGTTGAAGTGGCTACATTGGGCAAGGACAAGTCGGTCGTTGCGGTCGACATGATGCAAGTGCAGCAGACGTTGAGCGAACGTGAGCTCGCAGCGCGAAACAACGTAAAATACTACCGTATTCCCGTCAGCGACTATACTCCGCCAACCGCCGAAAATGTGGAGCAATTTCTCGCTTTTTATAAAAATCTTCCGGCAGATGCCTGGGTTCACCTGCATTGTGAAGCCGGAGAAGGAAGAACAACCACGTTTATGGCGATGATCGATATGATTCATAACGCAAACCGGGTCAGCTATGATGATATCATGATCCGCCAGTGGCTACTGGGCGGACAGGACATTCGTAGCGCTACGGATAACGATCCGTGGAAAAAAGAAGCGTATAAAAAACGGGCCGCCTTCACCAAATTATTCTATGCATATGTGCAACAAAATCCGAAACTTGACCTGAGCTGGAATGATTGGCTGTTAAAGCAGCGACAATAGGACGAGGAAAAGAACAGCCGCACAAAAATGAGGGGCGGCTGTTTACTGTTCTACGCGTTAAAATTGGAGCTGGCGTCAGAAGCAGCAGTGGAAGAAGCAAAGGGACGCGTACGTTGCGTCCCTTTATTTTCTTGGGTGTAGGCGCAAACAAACGCAAACAAGGGAACCGCAAACAAGGGGATGGTTCCTCTGTTTCCTTAAGAAGAGCGGAATTGGATATTACGGCAGTTGAAAGAAGTAAAAGGAAGTAGCCTCCGGCAGATTTCGCGAGTGACCGGGCTGGGGCTAAACATGATATACAAGGCATAAAGATAAGACGAGTAAAAAAATCGAACAAAGGAACCGTCCCCTTGTTTGAATGCCTCGGTTTCATAGAAATAATAACATTTCTCATGGTTTAGTTAATGGATCAAGGACAGTGACATTTTTAAATTTATAAACCTTTCCTTCCGAATCTGACTTGCCCTATAATGGAATATGTTTGAAGAATCTACCAAAGGAGCTAAATTCATGCGAATCAAATCCATGCTATTATGCCTAGTGCTTATTATGTCTTTCCCTCTCCTGTCTCAAGCTGCGTCCCCCTACACATACGCCTCCACAGATAGCCTCCTGATGGACAAGCCAGCTAAAAAATTGATCTACACTGATGTTTTTCAAATTACAGTTCCCGATAAATGGAGCAAAAGCGATCAATTTCTTCTGCAAGATCCTAACTCCTCTGTCGCATTTTTGGCCTGTGATGCCAAGTTTTATGCTAATCATGAAGCAATGAAATATGTGAAAATCGAGCCAATTGGTGGAAGTTTTTCAAACACAAAAGATGTTTCGTATTCAGGAATAAACGGCAAGCTCTATGAAATGAAAGTGGATGGAAAAAATAAGGATCAACTGCCAGAACCATTTACTTTGATCGTTTATGATCTCCGAGGAGATAAAACCATGTACATTTTCATGTTCAAAGCTAATTCTGCCGATTATCAATATCTGCTCAACGTATCAGATGCCATCATGCAAACGTTTAAACCACTATAGGAGGGGCTACCTTGAAACGATTTTTGCTGTTCGTTTTTCTTTTCACCCTATTAGTGTCTTCAGTGTCACTAGCAAGCCCCCAAACCACATATACCGTTGATGATTCTTTTACAATCGACATTCCTGCTAGCCACTTAATAACTGCTACAAAGAAATCCATAATCACCCAAGATAATCCTTTTTTTCTAGCTGCTACTTTTACTTCAATCACCAGGCAGAACATCGACAATGAATTGTCCCATATGCTTATGGTTATCGAACATTCAAAAATACCACATCAAATTGAATCCTCTGGCAGCTTAACACTCAACAATCGCGACGCTGCTTTTATACTAAGTTCGACTAATAACTGCATGATGTATGAGATTCTTTATATAATTTACGGTGACAACATCCAATGTAGAGTATTAGCTTTTGGTAAATATGAGGACCTAGACAAAGATCGAAGAGAAATCGAATCCATAGTTTCAACCATAAAAATGTTAAAATGAGGTAACTAAAGCAATAACCTTCTCACCCTGGGCGCTCGGCTCGCCAGGTTTTTCTTTTTGTCAGCCCGCCTCACCGCATCCTTATACCGCCTCATTCACGCATGTTTGGCTTGAATCGAACAATGGAAGCGTCCCCTTGTTTGCTTGCCCTAAATAAAACGTTATTGGTTAAAAGTTAAATTGTAGAAGAGGGGTTGAGATGTTTTGAGTCGAAACAAAAATACTTGGGGATTATACCCCTGGTTTATTGAAAATGGTGAGCAACTTATCGAACCATTGGATCTAGAAAAATTTAAGCGTCTATCACCATATGGTAAAATATTTGAATGTATAGATGAGGATAATGAGTATATTACTTTGAAATATGGTGAAGAAGTATACCAGGTTAAAGCTGAATTGTATAAACAAGTAAATGCACCTATATTCACATTTGGAAATAAGGTACGATTAACCGAAAAACTTGAAACTATTGGAGTAATCATAGATATAAACTGGCACAATAAAGAAAATACTCCGATTTACCTTATTGAAATAAATGGAAAACGCAAATCTACTAGGTATATGGAGACTGATTTGAGTATGATATGAAATCATTGAAAAAGTAACATCAGACCGGTTTTATTGGGGTAAAGTTCGAAGTAAGTCATCAATGAGAAAAAAGAAGTTGATTGGCAATTCAAACCGAAAAAAGAACAAAAAACCAGGCCGCAGAATTTGCATTCATCGGCAAACAAGGGGACGGTTCGAAACCACTGAAAAAGTTACAAAACAGTGAATACAAAAACGAGGTCAACGGGCAAAAAAATCAGTTGACCTTGTTCTTATTTTTCGAGGAATCAAGCAAAGGGACGCTTACGCTGCGTCCCTTTATTTTTTTGCTGGTAAAGCAGAATCATATTCAAAACGGATAAATATGAGAGGATATGGCAATGTGATTTTAGTAGATTGTTTTTTCGACAAGACTGGTAAAAGTGATTTTTGAAAGTGGACGATTGCTTAAATAACAATGAAATGGAAAGAACGAGCGAAAGGCTGCGGCAGGAGATAGTTTACGAAAATTGTTTCAAATTTGGATGAAACAGGCAGGGGATTGTGAAAAAGAAGCGGAAAATATAAATGTGAAGTGTAAGACAAAGGAATAAGCCGGTCTGGAAGAAGCGAGGCTTTAATTGCTGAAGCAGACTTAAAATGGCGGAACCGGCGACTATATTTAAGTGAAGAGGTGCGGGGATACGATGATGAAAATGGTTCTTCGATGGGTGCTGTGCGCGATGATTTGCAGTTTTTCATTACAGGCCATGGCCATGAGCCAAGACGATGCAAAAGCGGAAATGGCAAAAAGAAACTTGAACTTTACGGAGCAGGATTTTTTCAAACAATGCATAAGTGGGAATGCGCAAACTGTTCAGTTATATATCGATGCAGGCATGAATCTGGAAGCGAAAAACGCAGCGGGCGGAACGGCGTTGATGATGGCCGTGACGGCCAATAAGGTGGAAAATGCAAAAGCATTGATCAATGCAGGCGCGGATGTAAATGCCAAAGACTTTCAAAATGCCACGCCGCTATTCTTTGCCGTATCCATGGCGAATAAGCCTTTGGTGGAAGAATTAATCAACAAAGGCGCCGATCCGGAAGTGAAAACAAACTATGGCTTTACGGCGAAAAAAATGGCGAACATGACAAAGAATGAGGGCATCTTGGAACTGCTGAATCGCGGCAGCTATAAAAAAGAAAATGCGGCGCTTGCGCTGATCGACCCGCTGATTCCGGCGGATTATCCAACGATCAAAACAAAAACCAGCTTGAGAATGCTGTCGGAAAATACATTGAAAGAAGCGAAAGCCGAAATCGGCAAAGTCGATTCGTTTCAGCGCGAAGTAAATCGTTACGGCTATCTGCTGGGCAGCAAAGGCTATAATGACTTTGGGGGAAAATTTTGGTTTGGGATTGCCGGCGGAAAAACAGATATTGAGTATACGCTGATAACGCCATATTCGGCTGTGCGGTATGAATTTTGGCGGGCAAACAAGCAATTTAAGCCGGTGGACCAAGCGGCGCTGGATTATTATATGAATCATCGGGATACCGTGTGCCTTGTCATATCTCCCAAGAATGCCGCTAATGAAAATTTTTGGGAACGGTATAACGGATATTCCGCTCACAAATACGAGGCCACCATTTCGAATGTTGTAATTCGGAAAAATGGCGAAGTGTTTCAAAATGTTCTGCGCAATGGCGATAAATGGTATTTCCCGATCGATTTATTTGTCGGCAGCGAAGACATGGAAGTGATCGCGGTAGATGCCGATAATGAACAGAAAATCTTAAAAGTATCCGCAGACCGGATTGCGGAAATAAAATAAGCGGGAGCGGATTCGGAGCAGGGTAAGGCTCCGAATCCGCTGAAAAAGTTACAAAACCGTGAATTTAAAAACGAGGTCAACGGGCAGAAAAATCCGCTGACTTCGTTTTTTTATTCTCTCAAGAAGAGCAAGGCAGCGAGTATGAAGGATGGTCGCTTCAGATTTGAGAGAAGTGAAAAAAAGAAAGCAAGTGCCCCTGATAAAAGAAAAAATGTTTATTTAACGCAGACCAATGTCCTGCTTGACAGTGAATGCAAACGTTTGTTATTATAAAAACAGAGACGGAATATTGGGGTGCATATTATGCCGGTAACGATTAAGGATATTGCCAAGATTGCTGGCGTAAACTTTTCCACCGTGTCGAGAAGTCTGAACGACAGCGACCTGGTAGCGGAAGAAACGAAAAAGCAGATCAAAGAAATTGCGAAGAACCTGGGCTTTGAATTCAACGCCAACGCGAGAAGCTTAAGCACCCAAAAGACGGGCTCGATCGGCGTCATTTATCCGGAAAGCTTTGAAGCCTTTCATGTCAACCTGTTCTATAATTCGCTGCACAATCAGATCCGCAAGACGCTCGAGAAAGCGGCGCTCGACTTGATCGTGGCCTTTCCGAAGAACCGTTTTGACGGCAACAGCAGCAACATCGAACGCTTGGTAAAGAGCAAAAAGGTCGACGGACTGATCATTGTCAGCCCGCTTTTGGATGAACTCGACAAGGCGGCGCTCCGTCTGATGAAAAAGCAGGGCATTCCTTTTGTTTTCCTGCATCATTATCCGAGCGATCCCTGGCTCTTGGAAGAGGCGAACGTCTTTTGCACCGACCATTTCATCGGCGGCTTCAAGGCGACCGACCATTTACTGCAACATGGACATACGCGCATCGCCTGCATCACGGCGGAAGGCGGTATGGACGAGTTTGCCAGCCGGACGAAAGGCTACCGAGCCGCGCTCGAACAGCATGGCCTCGCATTTGATGAGCAACTGCTGTTTTACGGCGATCAGTCGTTTCAAGCCGGGTACCAGACGGTGCTCGATAATGAAGCGACGCTGCGCAGCGTCAGCGCGCTGTTTGCGCAAAATGACCTGATGGCCCTGGGGGCGATTCAGGCGTTGAAGGAATTGAAGCTGAGCGTGCCGGAAGACATCGCGGTCGTGGGCTATGACGACATCGAACTCCTGCCGTTTTTCAGACCGCAACTGACGACGGTGCATCAACCGCGTGAACAGATCGCGGTACTGGCATGCGAATCGCTAATCCAGTTAATCAAGAACGAAAAAACACAAAAGCGGAACTTGGTCATCAAGCCGCCGCTGATCATACGCGAATCATGCGGAACCCGCAGTGATGCGGACCGCAACATCGAATAATGCATGACGAATCCATCGGTTGTTTTTATCATTTATTACAAGCACTTGTAATCGGACTATTGTGAACTGTTGCACTGAACGTAACGCACGATCCGGAAAATGAAACAGCCTGGGGAAGATTCTGTTATGCATTATCTTTTTTTGCCCAAAATGCAAACGTTTGCAAATAAAAAATAGCTTAAAAAGTCGGAATAGAGCAACAATTGCGCGCGGAAAGGGGGCCGGGAAGGCGCTTGCAAAGCAAAATAAAATCGAAAGCGGAGGGGTCAGAAATGATAAAAGTTGGCGTAGTAGGGTATGGAGTAATCGGGCAGCGGTTGGCTGACGGCGTGGCGCTGCAACAGGACATGAAGCTGGTCGGTGTTGCCGATGTGGCTCCGACTTTGGCAATTAGAGCGTTGAAGGAAAAAGGCATGCCGTATTCTCTCTATCTTGGCTTGGCGGAAAATCGTCCGCAGTTTGACGCGCTGAACATTCCGATTGCCGGATCGTTGGAAGATTTGGTGCGCGAGTCGGACATCCTGCTCGATGCGACCAGCGCCGGCGTCGGAGCGAAAAATAAAGAGCTGTATAAAAAGTACGGCAAGAAAGCGATCTTCCAAGGCGGCGAAAAAAATTCGGTTGCCGATGTGTTTTTTCATGGTTATGCCAATTATGAAAACGGCGTGGGCAAAGATTTTCTTAAGCTGACCTCCTGCAATACGACCGGCTTGATCCGTTCGGTTGATTGCCTCGACCGTGCCTATGGCGTTGAGAAAGTGGCGATCACGATCATCCGCCGCGTCGCCGATCCCGGCGATTATCACCGCGGTCTGACCAATGCGCTGCAAATCGACAAAGCCCCCAGTCATCAGGCGGAAGACTTAATGACGATCATGCCGCACATTAACGCGACGGGGATATTAGTGCATACGCCGGTCACGCACGGCCACATCATCACGGTGGTTGCAACGACGAAGAAAAAGATCAACAAACAACAAGCACTGGATGTATTCGGCAAACATCCGCGCATCCGGGTCGTGAAAATCGAAGACGGTTTCCAGGGCAATGCTTCCCTGTTCCGTTATGCAAGAGATCTCGGCAACCCACGCGGCGACATGTACGAAATCGGTTTGTGGGATGAATCGATCGTCGAATCGGGCAATGACATCATGTATGCGATCAATATTCCGCAGGAAGCGGTGACGATACCGGAAACGATTGACGCGATACGGGCCGCGATGGGGATGCAGAAAGAACGTCTGGCGGCGGTCGGCGAAACGAATAAATATCTGGGGTTGGGAAAATGGCTGGAACAATAAGCGCAATCAAAGCGATGGACGAGCTGGCGGTCAGCGGTAAAACGGTGATACTGCGCCTTGACATCAATTCGCCGCTCGATCCGAAGACGAAGAAGATCGTAAGCGAAAATCGCATCAAAAAAAGTTTGCCGACGCTACGGCATCTACTGGAACGCGGTGCGAAACTGGCGATCCTTGCCCATCAGGGCGACACGCTCGATTATCATAATCTGATTCCGCTGACCGAACATGCGCAAAAGCTGTCGGCGCTGCTTGGTCAGGAGGTTCGCTACATCGATGATGTATGCGGACCGGCGGCGCAGGAAGCGGTGCGGAACCTGAAAGCAGGCGAAGCGGTACTGCTCGGCAATTTACGTTATTTGTCCGAGGAAATATCGACGTTTGAAGATGCGGTAAAACTGAAACCGTCGGAAATGCTCAATACGTATCTGGTACGGAGCTTGGCGCCGCTGGCTGACTTTTATGTGAATGACGCCTTTGCCGCGGCGCACCGCAATGCACCGTCGATGGTCGCATTTCAGGAACTGCTGCCGAGTGCAGGCGGCTTGCTGCTGATGGATGAGATTCGTGCGCTGGCGACCGTGATGGAAAAACCGGCGCGACCGAACGTCTTCGTGCTGGGCGGGCTTAAGATATCGGATGCATTCGGCATGATGGAACAGGTGCTGGAGAACGGTTCGGCCGATAAGATCCTGACCTGCGGCGTTACCGGTCAAATCATGATGATGGCCGCCGGGTACGATCTGGGTGCGAAGAATGAGGAATTCATCAAGGCGCGTTCGCTCGATGTCTTCATCAAACCGGCGCAAGACTATCTGGCACGGCATCGCGACAAAATCGTCTATCCGCTCGATTTGGCCTATGAGCAGGCGGGAAAACGGGCCGAGATTATGCTTTCTGCGTTGCCGGCAGACGAACTGTATCTCGATATCGGCCAGCAGACGATTGAAAAATTCCGCGCCGAGCTGACTGGCGCGGGGACGATCTTCGTCAACGGACCGGCCGGGGTCTATGAAAATCCGCTCTTTGAAAACGGCACAAAAAACATTTGGACTGCGATTGCCGAAGCCAAAGGCTATTCGGTGATCGGCGGCGGCGACACGGTCAGTGCGGCGCAAAAGTTCATCGATACCGGAAAAATTAATTATGTGTGTACCGCCGGCGGAGCGATGGTCCGGTTTTTATCCGGCGACCGACTGCCGCTGTTGGCAGCGATGCAGAAAGGCGGTACAAAAAGGGGGGATGACCATGCTGAGTAAGGAAGAGACAAAGGAACTGAAATTATTCGCGCTCAACATCCGCATCGAAACGCTGAAAGCGATGGGGAATCTGGGCTTCGGCCATATCGGCGGCGCGATGTCGATTGCCGATACGCTGGCCGTTTTGTACGGCAAAGCGATGAAATACGACGCGAAAAATCCGGACTGGGAAGAGCGCGATTGGCTGGTTTGTTCGAAGGGCCATGCCGGACCGGCGATTTATTCATCCCTGGCTTTAAAAGGCTTTTTCCCGCTGGAACGCTTATTGGAACTAAATAAACCGGGAACCAGCTTTCCCAGTCATTGCGACAGAAACCTGACGACCGGCATCGACATGACGACAGGCTCGCTGGGGCAGGGTTCGTCGCTTGCGGTCGGCGTAGCGCTCGGTCATCGGCTTGACGGACGGGACAACTACACGTATCTGATTCTTGGCGACGGTGAAATGCAGGAAGGGCAAGTCTGGGAAGCGGTGCTGCTGGCAGCGCAGAAAAAAGTAAGCCGCCTGATCACGTTTGTTGATTACAACAAGCAGCAACTGGACGGTTACACGAAGGACATCAATGATATGGGCGACATCAAAGCCAAGTTTGACGCGTTCGGCTGGCATGCGCAGGAAGTGGACGGATCCGACGTGGCCGCAGTAGCGCAGGCGATTGAAAAGGCGAAACAAGAGCAGGAAAAGCCGTCGGTCATCGTATTGAACACGCTGAAAGGCAAGGGCTGCAGCTTTGCGGAAAATGTACTTTTAAATCATCACATGACGATCAGCGCGGCGCAAATGGAAGAAGCCCTGGCCGTGCTGAACGGTGAAGTGGAAAGGCTGGTGCAGTCATGAAAGCGGTTTTAGCGGAAGAAAGAGTAAAAGAAGCCAAGGAAATGCGGGCTGTTTATTGTGAAACGCTGATGGAACTGGCCCAGGGCAATAAGAATATCGTCGCACTCGATGCCGACCTGATGAATTCGATGGGCATGACGAAATTCGGCAAGGCATATCCGGAACGGACATTTAACGTCGGCGTGCAGGAAGCAAACATGATCGGCGTCGCGGCCGGCTTGTCGGCGACAGGCAAGATCCCTTTCGCACATTCCTTCGGACCGTTTGCCACGCGACGCTGTTTTGACCAGCTTTTCTTATCCTGCGGCTATGCCAAGCTTAACGTCAGGGTTGTCGGCAGCGATCCCGGAGTAACTGCGGCGTATAACGGCGGTACGCATATGCCGTTCGAAGATATGGGGATCGTCAGAAATATTCCGGGCATCACGGTTTTGGAGCCGGTCGATGCGACGATGCTGAATGACCTGTTAAAACAAACGGCGGACTTATACGGCGTGTTTTATATCCGTCTCTTGCGCAAAAATGCATTGAAAATTTACCAGGACGGATCGACGTTTGAAATCGGCAAGGGCATCACGCTGAAAAACGGCAGCGATGTAACGATCATTGCCAGCGGCATCATGGTGGACGATGCGCTGACCGCAGCCGATGAACTAGCTAAGCAGGGCGTATCGGCTCGCGTCGTCAATATTTTCACTTGGAAGCCGATCGACAAGGAACTGATTATCCGTTGTGCGCAAGAAACCGGAGCGATTGTGACGGTTGAAAACCACAGCATTATCAACGGACTGGGTTCGGCGGTGGCGGAAGTGGTCGTCGACAATAAAAACGTGCCGATGGAACGGGTCGGCGTCAATGATTCGTTCGGCGAAGTCGGACCGCAGGATTATCTGAAGCGGCGCTTCGGTTTGACTGCGGAAAACATCGTGGCCAACGTGAACAAGGTGTTGGCGCGAAAAAGCTAATGGAGGCGTAAACGATGCTAAGGATACGACAGGAACAGGGCTTTCAATATGGTTACAATGCAATCACGACGATGGAAGAAAACGAAGACAATACGATGATGGATTTTGGCATTCTGCGGCTGGGACAGGGCCAGCGCGAAGAGCTGTTGGATGCGGAAAAAGAAAGCGCACTGCTTTTGATCCAAGGCAGGGTGACGCTGCAGTTCGACGGCCAGGAGCGGACGATCGAACGCAAATCCTGCTTTGACGAAAATCCCTGGGTGCTGCATGTGCCGAAAGCGACGCCGGTTACGCTGATCGGCGCAGCGGCGGACAGCGAAATCAGTCTGACGAAAACCACGAACGAGCGTCCATTTGCAGCCAAGTTGTATACGCCGGAAGAATGTGCGGCCGAAGAACGCGGCAAAGGAACGATGAAAGAAACATCGACGCGGATCGTGCGCACCGTATTCGACTACAGCAACGCGCCGTACTCCAATCTGGTGATCGGTGAGGTAATCGACCATCCGGGAAAATGGTCGAGCTATCCGCCGCACCATCATCCGCAGCCGGAAATTTATTTTTATAAATTCAATCCGCAACAAGGCTACGGTTTTTCGGAGCTGGGTGAAGAGGCAGTCAAACTCAGACACAACGATACGGTGAAAATCTTGAACAGCGCGACGCATCCGCAGGCCACGGCGCCGGGCTATGCCATGTATTATATCTGGGTGATCCGGCATTTGGACGGCAATCCGTATAAGAGTCCGGAATATCCGGTATTTGTACCGGAGCATCTCTGGGTAACCGACAAAGAGGCTAAAATCTGGCCGGACCGGGAGAGTGGAGTATGAAGACCGTTAAACTTACAATGGGACAGGCGCTCTTGCGCTTTCTCGACAATCAATATGTGGAATTTGACGGGCGGGAAAATAAGTTTGTCAAAGGCGTGTTCACCATTTTCGGCCACGGCGTCGTAGTCGGTTTCGGTGAAGCGCTCGAGAGTTACCGGGGCGACATCCAGGTCTACCAGGGCAAGAATGAACAAGGCATGGCGCATGCCGCGATCGGTTATGCCAAGCAAAAGAACCGGCGCGAAATTATCGCCTGTACATCATCGATCGGACCGGGCGCGCTGAATATGGTGACCGCTGCCGGAACCGCGACGGTCAACCGGATTCCGCTGCTCTTGCTGCCCGGCGACAGCTTTGCCTGCCGCCAGCCCGATCCGGTGCTGCAGCAACTGGAAAATCCGGCCAGCGTATCGATTACCGCCAATGATGCGTTCAAACCGGTGTCGCGTTATTGGGATCGGGTTACGCGTCCCGAACAACTGATGACCGCGATGCTCAATGCGATGCGCGTGTTGACGGATCCGGCGGAAACCGGGGCGGTGACGATCTGTCTGCCGCAGGACGTCGAAGCGGAAAGTTATGACTATCCGTTGGAGTTCTTTGCCAAACGGGTTCACGCGATCAACCGACGGCTGCCGGTGAAAAGCGAAATCAGCAGGGCTGCGGAAATAATCAAAGGGAAGAAAAAGCCGCTCCTTATCTGCGGCGGCGGCGTTGTATATTCGGAGGCCGGAGCCGCGCTGGGCGAATTTGCGAAACGCTTTAACATTCCGATCGCCGAAACCCAAGCCGGAAAAGGAGCCATTCCCTGGAACCACGAGCTCAATCTCGGCGGCATCGGCGTGACCGGTGGTCTTGCGGCCAACCGGATCGCGAGCGAAGCGGATCTGGTAATTGCAGTCGGCAGCCGACTCTCCGATTTCACGACCGCCTCGAAGTGGTTGTTTCAAAATCCTGAGGTGGAATTCCTGAATATCAACGTCAATGCCTTTGACGCTTACAAAATGAATGCGACGATGATTGTCGCCGATGCGATGGAAACGCTGGGTGCGCTTGGAGGCGCGCTCGAGAGCGTGCGATACTGCTCTGCGTACGGCGATGAGGTGCGCGAGGCCAAACGCGAGTGGGATCAGGAAGTGGATCGGCTTTTTCAAACGGAACGGCCGGATGGCTTGGCGCAAACGCGCGTGCTGGGCGAACTTTCGGCGCTGCTCGATGAAACGTCGATCGTCGTCGGTTCCTCGGGCAGTCTGCCGGGTGACTTGCAGCGGGTTTGGCGTCCGGTACGACCCAAGACCTATCATATGGAATACGGTTTTTCCTGCATGGGTTATGAGGTTTGCGCCGCACTGGGCGTCAAGATGGCCGAACCGGAGCGTGAAGTCTATGCGATGGTCGGCGACGGCAGTTACCTGATGCTGCATTCCGAATTGGTCACCAGCATTCAGGAAGGGCGCAAGATCAATGTGGTGCTGTTTGACAACAGCGGTTTTGGCTGCATCGAAAATCTGCAAAACTCACAGGGCATTCCGTCGTTTGCTACGCAGTTCAAGTTCCGCGATCCGGAAAGCGGACGCTTAAACGGCCCGGATATGCCGATTGATTATGCGGCATGCGCTGCGGGCTACGGAGCGAAGGCATACACGGTGCGGACGCTTGCTGAATTGCGCGCGGCGCTTGCCGATGCGAAGCAAGCCAACGTATCGACGCTGATTGATATTAAAGTATTGCCGAAGACGATGACGGGCGGCTATGAAGCCTGGTGGCGCGTCGGCGTGCCGGAAGTGTCGGAGAATCCGGCCGTGCTGGAGGCGCACAAGGCGTTTAAAGTGGAAGTGAGTAAGACAAAACAATTCTAAGGGGGATGCAACTATGTTTGCCAAGGATAAGGTCAAGTTGGGAATTGCGCCGATTGCCTGGACGAATGACGATCTGCCGGAACTGGGCGGCGAAAACACGTTTGAGCAGTGCGTCAGTGAAATGGCGTTAGCCGGATTCACCGGCAGCGAAGTGGGCAATAAATATCCGCGCGACACGAAAGTTTTGAAAAAAGCGCTGTCGCTGCGCGGCATTCAAATTGCCAGCGCCTGGTTCAGTTCTTTTTTAACGACGAAGCCGTTTGCCGAAACGCGTGAAGCGTTTTTACAGCATCGCGACTTCCTGCATGCGATGGGGGCGCAGGTCATCGTCGTTGCCGAACAGGGACACAGCGTGCAGGGGGACATGAGCTGTCCCGTGTTCGACGGCAAACCTTCCTTCAGCGAGGATGAGTGGAAGCGGTTGGCGCAGGGGCTGGAACAGCTGGCCGATCTGGCTGCGGAAAAAGGAATGCAGATCGTTTACCACCATCACATGGGGACCGGCGTGCAGACCAGCGCGGAGATCGACAAACTGATGGAGCTGACGAATCCGGCGAAGGTGTATCTGCTCTTTGATACCGGACATCTGGTCTTCTCCGGCGAAAACCCGGCAGACATTTTGCGCAAGTATGGTGCACGGATCAAGCATGTTCACTTGAAAGATATCAGAGCTTCGGTGCTGGAAAAAGTAAAAAAAGAAAAAATGAGCTTTTTGCAGGCGGTGAAAGCGGGCGTATTTACCGTACCCGGCGATGGCATGATTGATTATGCGCCGCTCTTTACGATTCTTGCCGAACAGAACTATGCCGGCTGGTTTATCGTCGAAGCGGAACAGGATCCGGCGCTCGCCAATCCGCTGGAGTATGCGATCAAGGCAAGAAAATATATCGGCGAAAAAACGGGATTATAGGAGGAAACGATAATGGGAAAAACGATTAAGATCGGCGTGATCGGCGCTGGCCGGATCGGCAAAATTCACGCGGCCAACATTATTAAAAACTTTCCGGATGTTGAAGTCAAAGCAGTGGCCGATATTCATGCGGCTTCCATTGCCGAATGGGCTGCAGGACTGGGGATTGCCAATGTATATGATGATTATAAAAAAATCATCAACGATCCGGAAATCGGCGCGGTCATCATTTGTTCTTCGACCGATACGCATTCGCAGATCACGATTGAAGCGGCGCAGGCCGGAAAACATATCTTTTGCGAAAAACCGATCGACTATGATGTGGACCGAATTCATGCAGCGCTTGACGCAGTAAAGAAAGCCGGCGTCAAATTCCAGGTCGGCTTCAACCGGAGATTTGATCATAACTTCAAAAAAGTGCGTGATCTGATCCAGAGCGGCGCGATCGGCGAACTGCAAATTGTTAAAGTCATTTCGCGCGACCCTGCACCGCCCCCTGTCGAATACGTTAAGGTCTCCGGCGGCATGTTCCTCGATATGACGATTCATGATTTTGATATGGTGCGCTATCTGACCGGCAGCGAAGTAACCGAAGTATACGCCAATGCAGGCGTGTTGGTCGACAAGGCGATTGGCGAAGCCGGTGACGTCGACACGGCGTTGATCAGTCTGAAGTTTAAAAACGGCGCGATCGGCATGATCGATAATTGCCGTCAGGCTGTCTACGGCTATGACCAGCGGGTAGAGATATTGGGAACCAAAGGCGGCATCAGCGTTGGCAACGATACGCCGACAACCGTGGTCGTCAGTACCGATAGCGCGGTAACGCAGGACAAACCGAAATACTTTTTCCTCGAACGCTACATGGAGTCGTTTGAAGCGGAAATGAAAGAGTTTTTCAATAGCGTATTGCAGAACAAAGATACCGTGGTATCCGGGATCGACGGTCTGAAGCCGGTCTTGATCGGCCTCGCGGCGCAAAAATCATACAAAGAAGGAAAACCGGTGCGATTGGAAGAGTAGTCCGGTGGCCGGCCTGCCTCCGCGGTGACGACGTCAGTGCGGAGACAGGCATGTCTTGAATAAAAGTAAAGACATGGAGTGAAGAAGATGAAGACGTATAAAATAGCCGTCATTGCCGGAGACGGAATCGGACCCGAGGTACTGGCAGAAGGCATCAAAGTCTTAAACTGCGTGGCCGCGCTGGACGGCAAAATAGCCTTTGCCTTTGAATACTTTCCCTGGAGCTGCCAATATTATCTGAAGCACGGAAAAATGATGGACGACGACGGCATGGAACGGCTGGCAGCTTTTGACGCCATTTATTTAGGCGCAGTCGGTTATCCGGGCGTACCGGATCATATTTCCTTGTGGGGATTGCTGCTTACGATCCGCAAGGGCTTTGACCAATACGTAAACCTGCGTCCGATCCAGCTGCTGGAGGGTGCGCACTGTCCCATTAAAGGGATCGAGCGCCAACAAGTGGACATGATGGTGGTGCGCGAAAACAGCGAGGGCGAATATGCCGGAGCGGGCGATTGGCTCTTTAAAGGCAAGCCGGAGGAAGTGGTGCTGCAAACCGGCGTCTTTTCCCGCAAAGGAACGGAGCGAATTATCCGTTACGCGTATGAACTGGCGCGCAAAACGGGCCGGACGCTGACCAATATCAGCAAGGCCAACGCGCTGAACTATTCGATGGTCTTCTGGGATAGCGTATTTGAAGAAGTGGGACGCGACTATCCGGATGTCAAGACGTATTCGTATCTGGTTGATGCGGCCAGCATGTTTTTCATCCGCGATCCGCAGCGTTTTCAAATCGTCGTCACGTCCAATCTGTTCGGCGATATTCTGACGGATCTCGGCGCGGCGATTGCCGGCGGCATGGGATTGGCGGCCGGAGCGAACATCAATCCGGAACGGCGTTATCCGTCGATGTTTGAGCCGATACACGGCTCGGCGCCGGATATTGCCGGAAAAGGCGTTGCCAATCCATTGGCGGCCATCTGGTCAGTCAGTCAAATGCTTGACCACTTCGATCAGGCCGAATGGGGGAAAGTCGTGCTGCAGGCGATCGAAAAGGTTCTGGTTCAAGGCAACTGCCTGACGCCGGATATGGGCGGTACGGCAAAAACTGATGCGGTTGGCGATGCGGTGGTTGCGATGATCACGCAGCTGAAACGCTAATTCTGCTATAAAGTCTGGGTGGTAATCGCCCTTTTGTTTGGACTCGGAACTCTGCTCTTGGTGCAACCCGGCCTTGCCGGGGATAGAGGAGGCGGCAAACAATGGCTGAACACTTTTTGACGTTGAAAGGGATCTCGAAAAGCTTTCCGGGCGTAAAAGCCCTGAGTTCGATTGATCTGAATTTCCGGGAAGGGGAAATTCATGCGCTCTGCGGCGAGAATGGGGCGGGAAAATCGACTCTCATTAAAATATTGACCGGCGCTTATCAATATGATGAAGGCGAAATGTATTGCGAAGAGCAGCAGGTTCAATTTCAAAATCCAAAGGATGCGCATAAACTGGGCATTGCCTGTATTTATCAGGAATTAAGTCTCGCGCCGAATATGACGGTGACGGAAAACATTTTTCTCGGTCGCGAACTGCGCTTGCCGGGACTTAGACTTTTGGATTATCGAAAAATGAACAAGATTGCGCAGGAAACGCTCGACAGTCTTGGCATTGAAGTCAAAGCGACGAAGTTGGTGTCCAGTTACAGCATGGGCTATCAGCAAATGATCGAAATTGCCAGAGCGCTGGTTGCCAATGCCAAACTGATCATCATGGATGAACCGACATCCAGTCTGTCGGAAAAAGAAGTGCGGGTGCTGCTGGATAATATCCGAAAAATCAAGGCGCAAAATATCGGCGTGGTTTATATTTCGCACCGCTTGGAAGAAGTGCTGGAAGTGGCGGATCGGATCACGGTAATTCGTGACGGCTGCAAGATTACTACGCTAGAAAAGGACGAAGCGGATCAGGAAAAGCTGATCAAACTGATGGTCGGCCGCTCGCTGGAAGAAAAATTCCCCAAGGTTCCGGCGACGCAGGGCGATGTGGTCTTGCAGGTTGAGGGACTGAATCGCGGCTCTACGCTCAAGGATATTTCGTTTGAGCTGCGCCGCGGCGAGGTGCTCGGTTTTGCCGGACTGGTCGGTGCGGGGCGGACGGAACTGGCGCGCGCGGTGTTCGGCGCGGACAAGATTGACAGCGGGCGGATATGGGTACGCGGGCAGGAAGTGAAGATTTCCAGTCCGAAAGACGCGATCGAGCAAGGCTTGGCGTTTTTGACCGAAGACCGCAAGGGGCAGGGCCTGGTTTTAATGCATGATATTCGTTTTAACGCCAGCCTCTCCAGTCTGAAAAAATTCTGTTCCTTCAATAGTTTTATCAATCCTGGAAAACTGCAGCAGTCGGTGGAGGATTTGGTGCGGGATCTGCAAATTCGGCCCAACAATGCGCAGACAACGACCCGTCTGCTGTCCGGCGGAAATCAGCAAAAGGTCGTCATTGCAAAATGGTTGTGCTCGGAGGCTTCGATCTTCATCTTTGACGAGCCGACGCGCGGCATCGACGTAGGCGCGAAGGTGGAAGTGTACAACCTGATCAACCGCTTAGTCGGCGAAGGCGCTGCGGTCATCGTCATATCGTCCGAACTCCCCGAAGTCATGGGGATTAGCGACCGGATACTGGTCATGGGCAATGGGCGAATAACCGGCGAATTTGTCCAGGCGGAAGCGACGCCGGAAAATATTATGAAAGCTGCAACGGGAGGTAGAAGCAATGAGCATGAACTTGCAAGCGCTGCCGGCTGACACTAATAGTAGTAAGACGCGCATAAAAGACATTTTTAAAAAAATGGGTGCTTTGATCGGGTTAGTGGTGCTGTGTACAACGCTAACTTTCTTATCGCCTCATTTTCTGACGATGGATAATATCATGAATATCGCCCGTCAATCCTCGATCAACAGTTTGATTGCGCTGGGGATGCTGCTCTCGATCCTGACGGCGGGGATCGATTTGTCGGTTGGCTCCATCCTGGCGCTGAGCATCGTGCTGATGGGGATTGTCGTGGTTAAGATGGGCATGTCGCCGATTATCGGCATCGCAGTCTGTCTCGGCGTCGGCCTGCTGCTCGGCTTGATCAATGGCCTGACGCTGACGAAAATGTCGTTGCCGCATCCGTTCATTTCAACGCTGGGCACGATGAATGTGGCTCGCGGCCTGGCCTTGATCGTAACGGCGGCGTCGCCGATTTCGAACTTCCCGCCGTCGATTCAGTTTCTTGGCGCGGCGTTTGTCGGACCGGTTCCGGTCAGTTTCCTACTGGTGCTGTTTGTTTATGGTTTGTTTCATGTCTTCCTGAATTATACGACGGTCGGTCGCTACATCTACGCGGTCGGCGGCAACCCCGAAGCGACTCGCCTGTCGGGGATCAGCATCGACAAAGTGTTGATCATTGTCTATACGATCAGCGGCTTCATGGCGGCCTTGGCCGGACTGCTTTTGGTCGGGCGCGTCAATGCGGCGTATCCGCTGGCCGGCCTAGGTTATGAATTCGATGCGATTGCCGCAACGATCATCGGCGGCGCAAGCTTCCTGGGCGGCGAAGGTACCGTCTGGGGGACGCTGATCGGTGCGCTGATCATGGCGGTGCTGCGTAACGGATTAAATTTGCTGAGCGTGTCGTCGGAGATGCAGACGGTGGCGATCGGCATTGTCATCATATTGGCGGTATACATTGATGTGTTGCGTCACAAGGCGGCGAAAAAGGCAAAGTAACGGATGTCGCGCAGTGCAGCAAAACGGAGGAGGTGGATGACTAGCTTCGCGAATGGAATTTTCTCTTGGGGATGAAAGAAAATTTGAGGGGGAAAAGTGTAATGAAAAAAGGCCTGTATTTTGTGATGTCATTATCGTTACTGGTTGCGCTCTTGGTCGCCGGTTGCGGCGGTTCCCAAACGAGTCAGACGCAGGATCAAGCGAAGAAAATGAACATCGGTG
The DNA here is from genome assembly GCF_030542965.1 of Azotosporobacter soli. Classification (NCBI taxonomy): domain Bacteria; kingdom Bacillati; phylum Bacillota; class Negativicutes; order Selenomonadales; family Sporomusaceae; genus Azotosporobacter; species Azotosporobacter soli. The sequence goes on along the minus strand of NZ_JAUAOA010000001.1, from coordinate 39,905 downwards.
TTGTCGTCAAGGCTTTGAACAGCGACTATTGGAAAATTGTCGAAGCTGGAGCCAAGGCGGCTGGTGAAAAATACGGCGTCAATGTCACCGTTCTCGGACCCAATGCAGAAACGGATGTTACCGGACAGATTTCCATGATCGAAGACCAAATCACCAAAAAAGTGAATGCCTTAGTGGTTGCGCCGTCGCAGCCGTCCAGTGCCATTCCGGTGTTTAACAAAGCGAAGGAAATGAAAATACCGGTTATCTTAGGCGATACGGATGCGAAATGGGATGACAAAGTATCGTTCGTCGGTACCGGTAATGCCAATGGCGGCAAATTAGCCGGCGAATATTTGGCGAAGAAACTGGGCAAAGGCGCTAAAGTCGTTATTCTGCGCGGCGCACAAGGCGATCCCACGCATGATGACCGGGCCAATGGTTGCGTGGAAGCATTGAAAGCAGCTGGTCTTGAAGTGGCTGCGATTCAACCGGCCAATAGCGAACGGGCGATGGCAGTAACCGTTATGGAAAACATTCTGCAAAGCAAACAAGAATTTGCCGCCGTCTTTGCCACGAATGATGAAATGGCTCTCGGTGCGGTAAAAGCGTTGGAAGCGGCAAAAATGAACCTGCCGGTCGTCGGTTTTGACGGCTCACCGGATGCGCTTGGTTCGATTTCCGACGGCAAACTGGATGCATCGGTTGCGCAAAGTCCGTTCAACATCGGCTTCAAAGGCGTAGAAGCTGCGATTAAAGCGGCTAAAAATGAAAGCGTAGACAAACGGATTGATACCGGAACGGAAATCATCAATAAGGAGAATGTTGCGCAAAAACGAGAGGATTTGAAAAAGATACTGGGGAAATAGAATAGAGCGAGGAAGCGGGGAAGATTCCCTGCTTCCTTTCTTGATGTAAAAGAAGGAGTGGTACCAAGATGAGTATGATGGACTTCTTTGCAACAGGGAAAGAAAAACCTCGGATTCAAGATTCTCAAGAAGTAAAGCGGCTATTCACGAAAGCGCGCTGGCAAAGCATGACGGCGATGATCATTGGCTACGGCATGTACTATGTGACCAAAATGACGCTTGGCGTTGCCAAAAAACCAATGCTGGAGGCCGGTTTTTCGGCGACCGATCTGGGGCAGATCGGCGCTGGCTTATTGATTGCCTATGCGGTAGGCAAATGCTTTCATGGCTTTTTAGGCGATCGCTGCAATGTGAAGAAGATTGTGCCGATCGGCTTGCTCGGCTCGGCCGTTATCAATGTGGTGCTCGGTTTTACGCCTTATTTTTGGGCCTTTATGATACTATGGTTCTTGAACGGCTGGTTTCAGTCGATGGGTTCCGCGCCCTGTATTGTCTCGATTACGCAGTGGTTTTCCAAGAAAGAGGTTGCGACGCAATATGGCGTATTCAGCATTGCGCACTACATCGGTGAAGGCGCTACCTTTATTTTTTCCGCGATGCTGATCGTTCATTTTGGCTGGCAGTCGGCGTTCTTGTATCCGGGACTGGCTTGCATTTTCATCGCTTTCGGCATGTATAAGTTTATGTATGACCGGCCGCAGGCGTATGGTTTGCCTTCGGCTAACGAATTTAAAGGGGAAGTCGAAGAGGTTGCCAAAGAGAAGGTCAAAACAACGCGCGAAGCGCAACTCGAAGTGTTGAAGAATCCATATATCTGGTTTATCGCGTTGAGCGCCGCCTGCATGGGCATCGCCCGCTATTCGATCAACAGCTGGGGCGTTATTTATCTGCAGGAAGTGAAGGCGTACAGTCTGGTAGCCGCGGGCAGTGTATTGGCCCTTGCACCGCTGATGGGCGGGGTGGGATCGTTCGCCTCCGGTTATATTTCCGATAAAATTTTCAAATCGAACCATGCGTTAACTACCGTCGTGTTCGGTTTTGTGATGCTGGTCGGCCTGGTTGGATTTTGCCTGAGTCCGGCGGGCAATCAATGGTTGGATTCGCTGTTCATGGCGATTTTCGGATTTGGTCTTGGCGTGATCCTGTGTTTCATCGGCGGTATGCTGGCCGTTGACCTGTGCTCGCAAAAGGCGGCTGGGGCGGCGATGGGAACGGTCGGATTGCTCGCTTATGCCGGCGCTGCGGTGCAGGACGTGCTGAACGGCTGGCTGATGGATTCCAGCAAGATCATGGTCAAAGGCGTCGCCGTGTACAACTTCAGCAATATAAAAATGTTTTGGATCGGCTCGGTTATTTTGATGATCATTCTGGTCTTGCCGACATTGTGGGCGAAAAAGCCGAAAAAGTTTGAGGCAGCGGAAAAAAGCGCTTAGGACCAGACGCGCGGATAAGGAGTTGAAACGATGAATATCATTGCCGATTTACACACGCATACGCTGGCCTGTCGTCATGGATTCAGCACCGTCACGGAAGTGATCCGCGCGGCGGCGGAGAAAAAACTGCTGGCGGTCGGCTTGACGGAGCATGGGCCTGGGTATCCGGGCAGCGTCAGTTATGCTTATTTTAATACCTACCGCGATATCCCTGCGCAAATGTTCGGCATTCGGGTCTTGAAAGGCTGCGAAGCGAATCTGATGGATCGCGACGGAAAGCTCGACTTCACGGCAGAACAACTGGCCAAACTGGATATCGTGATTGCGAGTTGTCATGGAGAAGTGACGCCTTGCGGCAGCGTGGAAGAAAACACGGCGATGTATCTTGGTGCGATCCGCAATCCACGCGTTGACGTCATTGGACATCCGGACAGTCCGAAATATCCGATCGATGTGCTGCGCGTTGTGCAGGAAGCGGCCCGCTGCGGCGTGGCGCTCGAAATCAATAACAGCTCACCGGCGGCGCGCCCCGGCAGTGAAGCGATGTGTACGGCCATTATTCAAGCGGCGCTACAGTTTGGCGCAAAATTGGCGGTAGCGTCGGATGCACATTATCATATGGCGGTTGGCGAGTTTTCTTATGCGCTGCGGCTGCTGAAGGAAAATAATATTCCGGAGGAGCAGGTCATCAACAGTTCATGGGAACGGCTTACTAATTATTTGCAGCAGCGTAGACAAGCTGCGAGCAGCGGTGACTAGCAAGAAAGAGGGAGCAAAGATGGCGAAAATTTGCAGTGGGCCTTATTTGCTGGCTCCGAAGACAAGAGAAATGACGCTTGTATGGGAAACGGACGTGCCGGTCGCGGCTCAGGTCGAGTATCAGGCGGACGGGGAAACGATCGTCGTAGCGGCAGAACGGAATACAGGACTATTGCGCCAACAGGCGACGCTTCGTCAGTTGCAGCCCGATACGCGTTATCAATACCGGGTTCGTCTGCAAGGCGGCGAGACGCGTGCGGGACGATTTCGCACGTTGGGCGAAACGCCGCAGGAGATTCGCCTGGTAACGTTGACCGATTCACATCAATTTGAAATTCATGAGGAATTTTCCGCGCTGCTGGAGGCGGAACAACCGGATTTTATTTTGCACGCGGGTGATTTGTCGCGCAGTACCGGCTTTGAACAGAACGAATATCTGGAAAACTGGTTTCAAAAAGGCGCTGCGTTTTTGGCGAATGTCCCGGTTGTTTATGCAACCGGAAATCATGATGAGGGACCGTTTTACCAGCAATATTTTGGCGATTTGCAGGATGAAGCCTATCAGGGGTGTGAGGGGAATTATTCCTTTACTTACGGCAACACGCATTTCATCGTTTTAAACAGCAATCCGTGGAGCCTGTCGGAGATGAATGCATACAACGCGGGCGTCGCGGTTGCTGCAGCGACAAAGAAACGAATCGAAGAGACGATGCAGTGGTTGGACGCGGAATTATCGTCGCCTGATGCGACGGAAGCCACATGGCGGATCGTGATGCTGCATCATCCGTATACCGACGACTTCTGCCGCCAATACATCGCAAGACGGGTGGAAGCAGGGCGCGTCCATCTGGTGCTGTCCGGACATTTGCATTGTTATATGAAAAATATCTCAGCCGATCCGGCAGTCGGGGCGGGAATCGCCTATGTCAGCCAGGGCAGCGGGCAGACATTCGGCGGCTATGTGGAAAAGGGAGAGCCGGGTGAACGGTTGCTGCCGGATTTTCCCGAACTTTTGGCTACCGGGCAGGTGTCGCACGGCAAATTGAACATTACCGAGCGGCAATTGCGCTTTCGGATCTATGGGATGGAAAAAGGCCGGGAATTTTTGCTGGATGAAATCGTACTCGATAAGGCAGCAGCGGCGTTGACGCTAAAAGAGATCGACCTGCGCGTCGAAGAAGATACGGGCTGGGTCTGCGTAACGGGTCTTGCGCTTAATGCCGGGCAAAGTTTGGCGCAAGTAACGGTCGCGGTACAGGAGAATGAGCGGACGCGAAAGCTATATCAATTCGGTACACTGGGGCGTGAGCGCATGCTTACGCTCAATGCGGGCGAAGAATGCCGCTTTCAAAGCGAATATAAGATTACGCTGCCCGGCGTCTACCGCCTCAAAGTTGGCGAAGCAAGTTGCACCGCTTGCATCGAATTAAAAGAGCCGCTTCACTATGCTAATTTCAGTGCGAAAGTAGGAACAGGGGCATTTTTGGCTCAGGTAACGGTCCAGGTCGATGTTACCAGTCAGCGCAGGGAAAAAAATACGGCGCAGGTTGTATTGCTCGTCGACGATGCGGCGGCGACTTCGCTTGCAGTCTGTTTGGACGGCGGCGAGACCAAGCGGGTCGAGCTGGTGCATCGTTTCAGGCAAAGCGGTGTTTACCGTCTGCGCATCGGCGATTTGCCGGAACAGGAAATAACAATTGAAGGACCGTTATGCGGTACGCCATATCTGAAAGATCTGTCGGGAAACGGAAATCACGGCCTGATTCGCGGCAAGGCAAAACGGATTGCGGAAGAGGGACGAATGGCCTTTGTCTTTGCGGAACCGGGCGAATGCATCGAAGTGCCGGATCACGAAAGTCTGCACGTACGTGACGGGTATACCGGTATTGTTTCGGCCAATGTCAGCCGTTTGGCCGGCGAAGCGGAAATGGGACACAATCCGCTCTTGCTCAAAGGCATATCGACCGGCTGGGGTGCGACCTATCTTTTGCGCATGGCAATCGAACGCAATGGACAGCTAAAGTGGGGAACTTGCTTTGGTACGTCCGAGTACACCTGGCAGGGCGGTTGCGCAGCGGTCGGCAGCTGGCGGCAGTATGCATCGAGTTTTGATAAACGAAGCGGCGGCGCTTCGTATTGCGACAGGCAACTGGTCGGCAGCAGCGCAGGGATTGCTCCGGAGGAAGAGCTGCGTAATTGGCCTGGGATGCCGCTTTTTGTCGGGTATTCGTATATCGGCCATGTGATCTGGGAAATCAACCGACCGAAATATTTTACGCAGCTTTCGGCAAAGGTCGGGCAAGTGCGCTTTTACACCGAAAAGCTGAATGCGCAGCAAATTTTCGCGTTGCAGGAAAGACCGGAGGCGGCGGGGAGTAAGAGCGATGCGCTTGCGGTATGGCTTGATGCGGCGCAGGTTGAAACGAAAGGACGTCATTGCACCGCGTGGCGTGAGCTAAAAGCAAACGTGCATTGCCTCAGGGGATGCGCAAAGGTGCCGGAAAAAACGAAATTACGGGCTACGCTTGAAACGTCGGATGACGGCTGCGTAGTAAAGGACAAACTTAACATCACGTTGTCCGGCGGCGAGGAAACTTTCCCGTTGCAGGGACTGAAACTGGGACGATGGCTGCGAATCCGCAGCGAATTTGAATCGTATGTCGGCGAAAGTGGAACCGAAGTGCCGAAGCTGGAATGCTATTCGTTGGAAGATGCTGCCGGAACGTCTCTGCTGGCCTGGGGAACACGCCTGGACTGGGAAGACGGCGAATGGGAAGGGGCAGTCGGCTTCTTGCCTCTTTATCGCACAAAAGTGTTTGAAGAATATACCGATGTGATTCATGGCTAACTGCAAGCAAAGCAAAGCGAAGGAGTGAAAGAAAAAAATGGCTGCAGATTTATTGACGCGTGGACTGAATCGACGGGATTTTTTGCGCTTGACCGCCGGAGCGGCAGCGGTGTTGACGGTGGGGACTGGATTTTCTGTTTCGGAAGCGGCAAACCAGGTGGCGGCGGACAGTAGTGCCATTTCATTGGATGCGTGCATAAAATTAACGCCGGCAGCGATGGCGGAGCGCTCGGCAATGGTGAAGCGAGGCTATGCTTATTTGCTCTCGTCGTGTGATCTGATCTCAAACGCTGCGGTACGCAGCATGGCACGGGACGGTTTGCAGCAACCGAAGCCGAAGTTACTGGAACGGTATCCGGGCTCTGGCGATGTGACTCGCCTGCGTCTGCGTCTGCAAGACGTCGGGTATGCCAAAGCGGAAATGACAGATGAACAGCTGTTTCCTAAAAACGAAGGCCCGGATCGTGTGCTGCAGGCATTCAGCACCGCGCCGGGCAGCGGTTGGAAAAGCCATCATCCTTACCCGGGCGGCTTGGTAACGCATGTCGCGGTGGATTTGAAAACGGCGCTCGGTATTTATGAAGCGTATCAGGAGATCTACGGTTACCGGATGAATAAGGAACTGATCGTGTCGGCTATTTTGCTGCATGACATTCAAAAGACCTGGGTATTGCAGTGGAAAGACGACGGCACTTGCCTGCCGGAGGCCAATGTAGCGGGAACCGGCGTGCATCATATCTTAGGCATTGCCGACACGATGTATCGGGATGCCGCGCCGGAATTGGTCGTAGCGTTGGCCTGCTCGCATAATCATCCCGGCTTTAAAGCGGATGAGGCGCAGGTAGTCGACTGGATTAAGGCCGCGGCGATCATTGCCGGCAAAGATCCGGTCCGGGAAGGTTATTTGGCAAGCGACGCAGCGACGCTGCCGTTGCCGCGCCGTCAGGAAGGGTTCATGGTGCATCTGGGCGATCATGATTATGTCATGACGGCTCCGGCCGCCGGCTGGATGACGGAAAAACTGAGCGTAATCGCGCGGCAGGATTACCGGATGACGGAGAGCGACCTGAACGGTTTGCCGTTTAATGCATTTCGCAGTTATTTGTTCTCGCAAGCCAGCGTCAAGCGCTTGCATCAGGTTTGGGTGGAAAACGGCGAGGAAGGTTTGCGCGCGACTGTGAAAAAAATTATCATCAGCTAATGCCGCGAATAAGAAAGACAACCTGTCAAACGAGGCAGGTTGTCTTTCTTATTAATGAAGCTTCGATTTGAATATAATCGGAAACAACTCTATAATAGAAGGATCATCGAAAAAAGAGTGTACGGGGCTGAAAAAGAGGTAGTATAACTATGAAGCAAGAACAAACGAAGCAAAAAATAATGGTACTGGCGGCGCTGGCGCTTGTCTGCGGCGTGTTGTACTGGCTGAATCCCGAACCGCTGCAAAAAATGGCGCATTTTATTTATACCGGCGACATGACGGGCTGCATCGAATATATCCGTTCCTTCGGAGCGTATGCCGCCGTAGTCAGCTTTCTGATCGTTGTGTTGATCAATTGCGTAGCCGTGTTGCCGAATATTTTCATGCTGGCAGTAAACGGAATCGTTTTCGGCATCTGGGAAGGAACGCTGATTTCCTGGGCGGCGGAATCCGTCGGCGTTATCATCAGCTTTGTCTTTATGCGCTATTTCTTTCGCGAGAATGCGCATGCACTGATCGTGCGCAGCGATGCGCTGCAGAAAGTGGAAGAACTGAGCGGCAAGGACGGTCTTGTCATCATGATCGTCGCCCGCAGCATCCCGTTTGTTCCGTCCGGTCTGATTACCGCAATCGGCGCGATCAGCGCGATCAGTTTGCGTGATTATGTGATCGCGACCTTTATCGGCAAACTGCCGTCCGCCTGGATCGAAGTCACGCTGGGGCATGATGCGGCTTCTTATAAAGATCATCCTGTACGCTTAATCGCCTTGCTCGTTGTCTCAATAACAGCGTATGCGGGATATCTGTGGTCAAAGAAGAAATGATTGATGGAAAATAAAAAATAGCAGGGAGCCATTTATTCAGGCTCACCTGCTACTTTTATGCCGAGATATCGATGCTTTGTCCGAGAGGTTCGGGCGAAGGGACGGCGACCGATTGCAGCAACGACAACATGTCCGATGCTTGCTGTTGCTGTTGATCCATCGCTTTGCGCAACACTAACGTGCTGGCCTGGCTTTGAAAATTAAGTTGGCTCAAGCCGGTTGACATAGCGGCGATGTCCATGAAATCTCACCTCGTTTTTGTTTTGCGTAATCGAACAGAACTCTTTGACTCCATTATAGCATAACGATTTATTAATAGAAGGAATCTTAAAAAAAACTTAAAAAAATAGAAATGCTTGATTGGCGGTACTATGCTATAGAAGTGGAATTGTAGCTATATGCAATTTTTAGATGTAATAAATAAAAATAATAGAAGTGAAATGTCTCGGGAGGATGTTGAATAATGGCAAAACGAAAGATCGCGTATGTGACGGAAAACAATGGTTTGAGCGAACTGTTCTTGATGGACGAAGACGGGCAAAATCAGGAGAAACTTTTTTCCTCCGTAAAAAAACTCGAAGCAGTGATCTGGTCGCCAAGCGGTTCCAGTCTGGCTGTCGTGACAGACGGCAGAATAAAAGTCTATGAGCTGTGCCAATCCGGCTATGTCGAGGTACAGAATCTGCTTGGCAAGAAGCCGGTCTGGCAGAACGCGACGACCTTGACTTATGAAACCGTCGTAAGCGGCGGCGTTGCGATCATGTCGCAAACCATATCCGATCCCTATGGCGCAAAAGAAGTCTTGCGCCGTCCCAATATTGCTTCCTATGCGATATCACCGGACGGCAAACAGATTGCGTATTTGAACACCACGAATAACGGCCTTTGGCTGGCAGATTTAATCACGAAAAAAGACACGCTGCTAAGCGGTGATGTGACAGCGCAAAATCCGGTCTGGTCGCCGAACGGCAATCGAATTGCGTATACGAATGTCGATGGCGTTCATATCATCACCAGCGACGGCAAAACTGATGTCTTGCTGCCTGGAACTGGCGGAACCGTTCTTGGTCAGCCCAACTGGACAAGCGACGGCAACAGTCTCACCTTTGCCAAAGACGGCGACTTATACCAAATCGGCAGCGACGGAACCTCCTTGCAAAAACTGACCAGCGTAGGCGGTCTGAACAGCGGTGCAATAACCGACCGCTTCACGATCCTTGGCACAAATGGAGCCGAAACGCTAAACGGCGACAGCGAAGACAACCGCCTCGACGGACGCGGCGGTCGCGATATCGTGCTAGGCGGCGCAGGCGACGATACGCTCATTTATGATGCAGCCGACATCCTGCTCGACGGCGGAAGCGGCATCGATACGCTTGATGCGTCGGGCAGTAAGAGCGGCGTTAAACTCGATATGAACAAAACGATCAGCAACTTTAAAAATATCGAGAATCTGACCGGCAGTGACTACAATGACATCTTAAACGGCGACGGTGCGGCTAACTTACTGAGCGGCGGTTTGGGCGACGACAGTTTGACCGGCGGCGCCGGCAACGACACCTTAAGCGGCGGCGCGGGAAAAGACCAATACATTCTAAACAGCGGCGATGGACAAGACGTCATCAGCGCCAGTGTATCCAACCAGGAAGACACCTTGGTCTTAAACGGCGTAGCCGACATGACCGCCTTCAAAAAATTAAACAAAGTGGCGGATGGACAAGACCTTGTTATTTACTTAAACGAGAGCGCTAGCGACAGCGTCAGGATTCAAGGCTGGTATAAAGAAGGCGCAGTCGGCTACATCCAGCTTGGCAACGGCCAAACCTTCGGTTACCGCCAGGGACGCGACGATATCGCGGGAACGCTGATCGGCACGAGCGGCAGCGACCTGATTCAGGCCGGCAGCCAAGGAGACACGATCGACGGCGGCGCAGGGCGCGATGCCATTTACGGCGGCAGCGGCGACGACCTCATCGCCTATGATGCGAACGACTCCATCGTCGACGGCGGTGCGGGAAGCGATACCGTCAGCGCAGAAGCAAGCAGCCGCGGCGTAAAAATTGACCTGAGCAAAAGCCTGCAACTCAAAAACATCGAAAACCTGACCGGCAGCAACTACGGCGACACGCTCACAGGCGATGCCAATAATAACCGCTTAAACGGCGGTGCCGGCGACGATGTTTTGACCGGAGGCAAAGGCAGCGACACGCTACTGGGCGGTGCGGGAAAAGACCAATACATCCTGAACGCCGGCGACGGAAACGACACGATTGCAGCCAATGCTTCGAACAAAGACGACAACCTGGTACTCAAAGGCATTGCCAACATCGATGCGTTTCGCAAGCTGACCAAGACCGACAATGCGAGCGATCTGTCGATTGATCTCGGCAATGGCGACAGCGTCAACCTGCAAGGCTGGTACGACAGCGCGACCGGCTCGGTTGGCTCTATTCAGACTGCCAATGGACAAACCTTCAGCTACCGCAAAGCTAAAAGCACAGGCGGAAATCTGGTTGGCAGCGATAATGCCGATTTGATCGAAGGCTCCGACAGCGACGACATCATCAACGGGCAAAAAGGCAGCGACCAGATTTATGCCGGTGCGGGCAACGATACCGTCAGCTACTCCGCGACCGCTGTCGTGCTCGACGGCGGCGACGGCAATGACACGCTGGACGCCTCCAGTGATACGCTAGGCGTTAAACTCGATATGAATGCAGCTGGGAAAAACTTCAGCAACATGGAAAATCTGCGCGGCGGCAGAGGAAGCGACACTTTGACCGGTGACAGCGGTGCAAATATCCTCGAAGGCGGCGCGGGCCTTGATACGCTGGCAGGCGGTGCAGGAAGCGACACCTTGTACGGCGGCGACGGCAACGATACGCTGAGCGGCGATGACGGCGACGATGTTCTCGATGGCGGAGCGGGCGACGACATCCTAAAAGGCGGCGCAGGCAATGATCGCCTAGTGGGCGGTGCGGGCAAAGACCAATACCTCTTTGCGACCGACAGCGGCTACGACACTATTGCGAGCGAGACGACAAACAACCAGGACACGTTAGTGCTGAGCGACAGTAAGACATTGGATGACTTCAAAGCGTTGGCGATCGAAGACAGCGGCGACGATCTGACGTTCTATCTCAACGATCAGGATGCCGTCAAAGTCGAAGGCTGGTTTGCCGGCAGCCAACTCGGCAACATCCAAATCGGCAATGGGCAAAAATTCGGCTACGTTGCCGGCCGCGATAGCGACGACATTCTGTCTGGCGTACAAAACAGCGCCGACATCATCCGCGCCGGAGCCGGCAATGACAGCGTCGGCTATGACGCCAGCGATCTTTTCGTCGACGGCGGCGCGGGCGTTGACACGCTCGATGCATCCGGCAATAAGAGCGGTGTGACGATTGACCTGACCAAACAAGGCAGCGTCGGCGTTAACTACAACAACTTTGAAAATTTGACCGGCAGTGCACTCAATGACACGCTGACCGGCGATGCCAAAAACAACAGCCTAAGCGGCGGTGCAGGAATCGATACGCTAAACGGCGGAGCCGGCGACGATGCCCTATATGGCGGCGACGGCAACGACACGCTGCTTGGCGGTGAGGGCGACGATACCCTCGAGGGCGGAACGGGCGACGATGTGCTCGAAGGCGGCAGCGGCGATGATACCTTGCGCGGCGGTGCGGGCAGCAATACCTACACCTTCCGCCTCGGAAGCGGTCGCGACAGCATAGAAGGCGCAAACAGCAAAGACCTGCTTCTCTTAGCCGACATCAAAACGTATGATGACTTCAAAAAACTTGACATCCGGCAACAGGGACAGGATCTGATCATCAACCTCAACGACTATGATTCGATCCAGGTGAAGGACTGGTTCGCGGGCAATGCAATCGGTACCGTCCAGTTGGGCAACGGAATGAAATATGCGTGCAATATGAACAGCAATGCCTCGACGGCCGGCAGCAGCGGGGTCGATCTTATCATGGGCATGGGCGGCAATAATATCATCGACGGCGGTGCCGGCGCAGACATGATTTATGCCGGAGACGGCGACGACACCGTCTATTATGATGCGGCCGACAGCGTGATCGACGGCGGTACGGGAGAACATGACACGCTCGATGCCTCAAAACTGACCGCAGGCCAAACCCTTGACCTAAGCAAACAGGGAAGCAGCGGCATTAACTACGTAAACTTTGAAAACCTCGTCGGCACAGCCGGCACCGATACCCTGACCGGCAACGAGAAAGACAACGTAATAAGCGGCGGAGCGGGCAACGACATCTTGACCGGCAACGGCGGAGCCGACACGCTGCTCGGCGGCGACGGAGACGATACGTTGCTTGGCGGCAAAGGCGACGGCGATATTCTAAGCGGCGGCGCCGGCAAAGACACCTACGTCTTTAACGTAGGCGACGGAGCCGATACCATCACCTCCGACAATCGCAACCAGGAAGATACCTTGTATCTGCCAAGCGTCAAATCGCTGAGCGAACTGCAGGGCCTCGAAGCTGTGAAAAACGGCGAAAACTTAATTTTAAAACTCAACAATGCTGACCAACTGACGATCATCGACTGGTACAAAGGCAGCAACTATCAAATTCACAACATCAAAATAGGCGATAACAAGACCTATGGTTATATTCTGGGAACCGATAACAGCGACAGCGCCAGCGCAAAACTGATCGGTACGACGGGCACCGATCTGATCATGGCACAAGCCGGCGACGACGAAATCGACGGCAAAGGCGGCGGCGACGTCATCTTTGGCGGTGACGGCGACGACACGATCGCATATTATGCGACGGACAAAGTGAATGGCGGCAGCGGCGTGAACACGCTGGATGCCAGTACAAGCGCGACCGCCGTCAGCATCGACCTAAACGATGCGGCCAAAGTCAGCAACGTGCAAAACGTACTGGGCGGCAAAGGAAACGACATCCTGACGGGCAACGCCGACAACAACACTCTCTCCGGCGCTACAGGCAGCGACACGTACGTCATTAAAAAGAGCGGCGGGCATGACACGATCGCACAGCAGAAAGACCAGGCGGGCAATTGGATCACCAATAACGACGACATCCTGCAATTTAGCGATGTGAAAACTATGCAGGACTATCTGAATTTCAGCGCCGCAGTCACCGGTTCCGATGCGATCTTTTCCACCAGCGCTCAGGATGATGTCACCGTCAGCAACTGGAACGGCAACGGCCGCATCAATAAGATTCAACTCGGTACGACCACGCTTTCCTATCAGGCGGACACAACAGGGACAAGCGGAAACGACATCCTGATCGGTAGCGATGCAAACGATACCATCGACGGCAAAGGCGGCATCGACCTGATTCGCGCCGGAGCCGGCAACGATACTGTCGCCTACAGCGGCAGCGCACTGCTGCTCGACGGCGGCGACGGCGACGGTGATACGCTCGACGCCTCGAAACTGACCGGCGCAGTGACGCTGGATCTGAGCAAACAGGGGACAAGCGGCATCAACTATGCCAATTTTGAAAACCTGAGCGGCGGCGCAGGTAACGACTTCTTGACCGGCGATGCGAAAGACAACGTATTGCTGGGCGGCGCAGGCAACGACGTGCTGAGCGGCGGCGCGGGCAATGATACGCTGACCGGCGGCGACGGGAATGATACCCTTTATGGCGGAACAGGCGATGATATTTTCCAGGGTGGAACGGGACTGGATACTGTTGTGATTAGAAATGGAGATGGCAATGACACGATTGTGGCTGATGCCAGCTATAAGACGATTGCGTTAGACGATATTAAGACGCTGGATGACTTGAGAAAACTGACTTTTGTTAGAATGAACAATGACAATGATCTTAAAATCATCTTCGATGCCAACAATTCCTTGGTTTTTCAGGATATTAGTAAGATTAACCAAATTAGAACAGGGGATGGGAATTATTACACGCTCAAACTAGGTGGTGCTAACAATGATGCAATCATAGGGAATGCTGGCGCAGAATTGATTTTTGGGTTGGCTGGGGATGACAGTATTGATGGTTATGCAGGAAATGACAGAATTCTGGCTGGAGCGGGCAATGACAGTGTAGCTTATAATGCCAGTGCCATGACTATCGATGGCGGCGACGATATCGATACACTTGATGCGTCAAAAATGAAGACTGCAGTGAGTCTGGATCTGAGCAAGCAGGGTACGATTGCTGCCAACTATATTAATTTTGAAAATCTGACTGGCGGCAGCGCGGCAGACATACTGAACGGCGATGCCAATGCCAATGTACTGGACGGCGGAGCGGGCAACGATGTACTGAGCGGCGGAGCGGGTAATGATACGTTGCTGGGCGGCGACGGCAACGATACGTTGAGCGGCGGAACTGGCGATGACATTTTGAGCGGCGGCGCGGGCTCCGACAGCTACGTATTTAAGACTGGAGACGGCAATGACACGATCCTGGCCGACTCAAGTGACAAGGAAGACGTTCTTGTGCTGAGCGATGTTAAGACGCTGGCGGACTTTCAAAAATTGAGCATGACCAGAACCAATGGTGATCATGATCTCAAGATTCAGCTGAATGCCAATGATTCGATTACAATTCAAGGCTGGTATGATGCTGATGCAAATAAAATCCAGCGAATTCGTCTGGGCAACGGACAAGAATATGGCTTTAAGCTAGGCACAAGCGGAGGGGAAACTCTGGGCGGTACGACTGGCGTCGATCTGATTATGGGCTTGGATGGCGACGACACGATCGACGGAGTAAGTGGGGCTGACGTTGTTTTGGCCGGAGCGGGCAATGATAGCGTAGCGTATAATTCCGGCGCACTGACGATTGACGGCGGCGACGGCGACGGTGATACGCTCGACGCTTCAAAACTGACTGGCGCAGTGACGCTTGACCTAAGCAAACAGGGGACGAACGGCATCAACTATGCCAACTTTGAAAATCTGAACGGCGGCGCCGGCAATGACTTCCTGACCGGCGATGCGAAAGATAACGTATTGCTAGGCGGCGCAGGCAACGACATTTTGAACGGCGGCGCGGGCAATGATACGCTGAGCGGCGGTGCGGGAAGCGACACGTATGTATTCGGAAAAAACTTTGGCGCGGATACGATAACGAAGTCGGCGGATAACAAAACGGACATCCTTGACTTTAGCGCCTACGAACGGCCGGACTTTACCACGCAGGCAAACGGCGAAGACTTGACGCTTGATTTTGGCTCAGGAAACAGCGTTAAACTCGAAGGCTATTTCTCCGGCAGCGCCGATTACAAAGTCGGACAAATGAAGGCGCAAGTCGACGGCAAAATCGTGACCGTCAATTTTCAAGCGGGCAATGATGCCAATGAAATACTAAACGGCACGCTTACCGACGATTACATCGTGGGCGGCGGCGGCAACGACACCATCAGCGGCGGAGCCGGCAATGATGCATTGGGCGGCGACGCGGGCGATGATAAGATCTACGGCGGCGACGGCAATGATGCGATCTGGGACGACTCCGGCAGCAATGAAATGCACGGTGGTGCGGGCAATGATAAAATTACCGCTGATAACGGCGTCGCGGACAATCTGCTTTACGGCGAAGACGGCGATGACACGCTGCAGGCCTGGGCGGTCGGCAATACCGTATTAGACGGCGGTGCGGGCAATGACAAGCTCTTCCTGAGCGGCAACGGTACGATGAAAGGCGGCGCAGGCAACGATTCGTACCAGATTGGCGGCCTGTGGACGAATGGCGGAACGGGCAATATTGTGATAGACAATTCGGTAGCCAGCGGCGACAACGGCATCGACGTCTTAAAAGTGCTGGATGACCAAAGCAATGCGCCGACGTTCAAGCCGAAGAAAAGCGATTTTGTCTACAGCATGAACGGCAACGATCTGGTGATGACGCACAGCAATGGTACGATTACGATAAAAGACTGGGTCAACAATAAGATCGAAAGCTTCATTTTTGCCGACGGCACGTTCACGAGCGTGCAGATCGAAGCGTTGCTGCCGGCGTATCGCATGGGCAGCGTTGCGAACGATGTGCTGCTTGGCGGTGCGGGCAATGATACGCTGCTTGGCGGCAATGGCAACGATACGCTGACCGGCGGCGCAGGCGACGATCTATTGGTCGGCGGAGCGGGAAGCGACAGCTATGTATTCAAAACCGGTGACGGAAACGATACGATCCTGGCGGATGCGAGCAATAAGGATGACGTTCTGGTGCTGAGCGACGTCAAGACGCTGGCTGATTTCCAAAAACTGAGCCTGACGAAGGTCAACGGAGATCAGGACTTAAAAATCCAGTTCAACGCCAGTGACTCCGTTACGATTCAGGGCTGGTACAATGCGGATACGAATAAGGTTCAGCGCATCCGTCTCGGCAACGGACAGGAATATGGCTTCAAGTTTGGAACGAGTGAGGCGGACATCCTTTCCGGCTCGGCGAGCGCCGACCTGATCCTGGGGCTTGACGGCAACGATACGATTGACGGCGGCGGCGGAGCCGACGTGATCACGGCGGGAGCGGGGAACGATACCGTGTATTACAACAGCGCTGCTCTGAGTCTGGATGGCGGTGAAGGCATCGATACGCTGGATGCGTCAAAGCAGACCGCATCAGTGACGATCAATCTGAGTAAACAGGGCACGAGCGGCACTAACTACGCGAACTTCGAAAATCTGACCGGCGGCAGCGGCGCGGACACTCTGGTCGGCGACGGCAATGCCAATGTGCTCGACGGCGGAACGGGCGATGACAGATTGACCGGCGGCGGCGGCGCAGACACGTACATTGTGAGAAACAATGCAGGTAATGACAGGATCTCGCTTGATATCCTGAACAACGAGGATTTGCTGGTGCTGCCGGATGTGGCGAGTTTGGCCGATTTCATGAAATTGCCGACAAGCCGGATTGGAAATGACCTGAAGATCAATCTGGGTACAGGCTCATTGACGCTGGAAGGCTGGTATGCGGGAGAAAACGACAATTACGGGCTTTATCCGGAAAAAGACAGCCGACGCATCTGTCGTTTCAAGTTTGGCAATAGTTCAGAGATCAATGTCCTCTTTGAAAAAGATGGCGATATTGACATCAAGGGAACGGCTGCAGCGGAAACGATCAAAGGCAGCGAGGGCGACGACTGGATTGACGGTGGCGGCGGTGCCGACACGATTCTGGCAGGGGCGGGCAATGACATCATTTATTATGATCCGGCCGCCGTCAAAATCTCGGGCGGCGCGGGTCGTGATACCTTAGCTGTTTATGGCAGCGGTGCGACGATCAACTTTAACGGTGCAGCAGATTTAATCAGCGAAATAGAATATGTTGACGGCGGCGACGGGAACGATACGATCGTCAATAATGGCGCGACCGGCGCGACGCTTAACGGCGGACGCGGCAGCAATGTCCTGACGGGCGGCGCAGGGCAAGATACATATAAAATCGGTTTAAGTGTTGGTTCGGATAAAATCACGGCAAACGCAGGAAATAAAGAAGATGTCTTAGACATGTTCTTTGTTAGCCCATCGGAACTCAAAAACGCGGATGTGACGCAAAGCGGCGATGACTTAAAAATCGTTTCCAGCGGCAATTGCGATGTAACGCTGGAAGGGTGGTTTTCCGATCCGGCTAATCATCTGCATAAAGTCAAATTGGGATCGGATTCCTATGAATTGAGCGCCGGCAGCGCAGGTAATGATGCGCTTTTGTCGGGAAGCTCCGGAAACGATGTGCTGGTTGCTCTTGGCGGCGATGACGTGATCGACGGCGGCGGCGGTGAAGATGTCATTTTTGCCGGCGCAGGCGATGATAAAATCAAATACTATCAGGATACGGAAGTGGTCAACGGCGGCGCAGGCAGTGACACTATTGACGCATCTGCGCTGAAAAATGCTGTATCGATTAACCTGGCGGACAGCCGCTACGTGAGTGTGGAAAATGCGACAGGCGGACAAGGCAATGACCTCTTGCAGGGCGACGCCAATGCCAATGTCCTGCAGGGCGGCGGCGGCAGCGATACGATTTATGCCGGTGACGGCAATGACACGCTGTACGGCGATTTGCCGCATGCGGCTGTAAATGGCGGCAATAAGTATGCGGTGCTCGTTGCTTTGAGTAACTATAGCGACCCGGCGCACCATTTGAATGGCCCTGTTTATGATTTGGCGGACATGCAAGAGTTTTTGAGCAGCAATACCGAATGGGCTAGTGCATCGGTCACCAGCTTGCTTGATGCCGCGGCGACGAAAGCGGCGATTTACAGCAGCATTGCCGATCTGGCAACCAAGGTGCAAAGCGGCGATCAAATCTTCTTCTATTATTCCGGTCATGGCGTTAACCCAACAGGTGACATGGTCGGCTACAACGCCGGTGAATATATCAGCCCGGCGGAATTGCGCACGGCGATGCAGGCGGTCTATGACAAGCTGGGGCCGACGGGCCGAATCACGATGGCGTTCGACTCCTGCTATTCCGGTCAGTATGTGAATGAATTCAATAACGCAGGCAGCGGCTATACCGTGTTCAGCGCCAGTTCGCCTACGGAAGTCAGCGGTGATCCGAGTTATCTGAAAAATGGCGATTTCACATATTTGTTTGGCGATTGGGGTCTAAGACAGAGCGCGGCCGATGCCAATGGCGACGGCGTCATTACCACGGGCGAGCTGTACCAATACGTCAAGACCAATATACCGGATTTTAACAGCGGCATGCATCCGGAAATTGCGGATGGCTCGAACGGCAGCTACGTCCTGGCGGAAGCCGGTGGAGCCGATTTGCTGGATTGTGGCAACGGCGACGATACGGCGTATGGCTATGACGGAAATGACAGTCTTTATGGCGGCGCTGGCAATGATGCTTTATACGGCGGCAATGGCGACGATAAGCTGTATGGCGACGGATCTTACTTATGCATGCAAACGACAGGGAATGGGCTCATAAAGACCGGCGACCCGAATGGGGTGACGATCCAGATGAATATAACCGATCCTGGGTTGGTGGAGGACCTGAACATACGTCTGAACGTCAATTGCTATTCCAAGGTAGGACTAAACGCGTATCTGACCAGTCCGAACGGTACGAAGATCAATCTCTTCAGCGGTGCGAACGGCAGCTTGAACGGCGTGACGCTTGATGACCAGGCGTATGCCGCAATCGGCAATGACACGGCGCCGTATAGCGGCAGCTATCTGCCGGCTCAGGCGTTAAGCGCTTTCAATGGCCAAAGCGCGGCGGGCACCTGGACGCTGCAGATTACAGAACCGACAGGGACATATTCGAGCCTGATAAATATGCTGCAGCTGGAATTTCAGACGACCGCTGCCAATGGCGGCAACGATACTTTGTACGGCGGTGCGGGAAATGATGTCTTAAACGGCGGCAGCGGCAATGACATTCTGGATGGCGGAGCCGGCAACGACACCTACCTCTTTAACGGCAAGTGGGGCGTGGATGAGATTCTCTCCAGTGTCGCCAGCGCTGGCGACAAGCTGCGCATTGATGGCGTTTCCTCTATCAATGATCTGCTTGTGGCGCTAAATGGCAACAATTTGGTGATCAGCGACAATCAGGGCGATAAGATCACGCTTGACGATTGGAATTTGGGCGGCGCCAACCAAATCGGTCAATTCTATCTGAACAACGAGCTGTATAAGACCAATGGCAGCAGTTGGACAAAGGTTTCTTAATTACAAAGTAAGCACCGCAGTTACGGCATTGTCGTGACTGCGGTATTTCTTTATTTTGACAGTCAAAGCGATTGTACATAGACAGCCTAATGCGATAAAATGGTATTTAAGTTGCTAAAGGGTTCTTGGCAGAAGGAGGTTGTAAAGGATGGGAAATTGCTTTCGGATGCTGGCGCTGTTGTTGCTGGCGGTTGGTTTTCAGATGCCGCTGGCTGCGGAAGCGGCGGTCGGCATCGGTACGGAGAAGGTGATCGTCGGCAGCGAAGCGATCGACGTGATGGTCTATAAGAAGTGGAGCGAGAAGCCTCAGCCAATGATTGTGATCAATCACGGCGGCAGCACGGAATCGGAACTGCAGATGGGCTTTCGCGCGTTTAACTTTGATGCACAAGCCACATTTTTGGCTGAGCAGGGCTATGTCGTCGTGATGCCGACGCGGCGCGGTTACGGGCGCTCACTCAGCAAGTACCAGGAGTGGGATTTCAAGCGTTACAATCCGCGTCAAGCGGTCGAGAACGGTGCGCAGGACGTATTGGCGACGATTGCGCATATGAAGCAGAAGGAATATGTCGATAAAAATAAGATTGTCGTGGCGGGCTACTCGTTCGGCGGTTTCATTTCCGTTTGCATCGGTGCGAAGCAACTGGACGGCGTAGTCGGGGTGATCAGCTTTGCCGGCGGCGCGCGCAGTTCGAGCGGCGGCGTGTTTGACGCGAGCAATGCCGGACCGTTGTTCGCCTGCTACAAGGAATTCGGCAAGACGACGAAAGTGCCGGAACTTTGGATTTATACCAAGGGCGACGATTGGTATCCGGGTGATTTTGTCCAAGGGATGCAGAAGGGATTCAGCAGCGCGGGCGGCAAAGTCAATGTCGTGACGTTTGACGGACCGCATGATTTTTTTCTCAGACCGGCGACGATTGGCATCTGGTGGAAACAAGTCGGTCCCTATCTGAAAAGCATCGGCTTATAAGCGGACGGCTCTTGCGCAGGTAAGGGAAAAGTATATAATGGATGTGGCGCTATAAATGATTAACTGGTCTGTAACGGGGGAGGGTATTGAATATGGAAAAGAAAATTAAAACGGCCATGCCGGATTTTATCAGCATAGAGGAAGCAGTCGCCTTGTCGCGCGAGCAAAACCGCGATAACCACCGGCGTTTTATCAACCCGGAAATCGTGAATCTGATGGGCATTTTGAATTTCGACAAGTGTTTTGTTCGTGCCAAGGGAACGAGCGTCTGGGATGCGGACGGCAACGAATACCTTGATTTTCTCGGCGGCTATGGTGCCTTGAATTTAGGACACAATCATCCGGCGCTCGACGTGGCGCTGGCTTCGGTACAGGAACTGCCGAATTTGCTCCAGGCATCGCTCAATCCGTTGGCGGGAGCGCTCGCCAGCAATCTGGCTCTCGTCACGCCGGGCGAGTTGAAGTACAGTTTCTTCGGCAACAGCGGCGCCGAGGCGGTCGAAGGGGCGCTGAAACTGGCGCGGGCCGCAACGGGACGGAAAAAGATCGTTTCCTGCGAAGGCTCGTTCCACGGCAAATCGCTCGGGGCGCTGTCGGTGACCGGACGGGCGAAATACCGCACGCCGTTTGCACCGCTCGTGCCGGAGGTCGAGTTCATCGCGTTCGCCGATGCGGCGGCGCTCGAGCAGGCACTCGCTAAGGACGATGTCGCGGCCTTTATCATGGAACCGGTGCAGGGAGAGGGCGGCATCATCGTCGCGCCGGACGAATATTTGCAAAAGGTGCGCGCCGTTTGCAGCGCACACGGCACGATGTTTATCGCCGATGAAATTCAGACCGGCTTTGGCCGTACCGGAAAGTGGTTCGCCTGCGAGCATGCAGAAGTTACGCCGGACATCCTGTGCATTTCGAAATCGTTCGGCGGCGGCGTGATGCCGCTGGCAGCCTATATGACGACAGAGAAGATCTGGAAGCAGGCTTACGGCAGCGTGGAGAAAGCGATGCTGCACACCTCGACTTTCGGCGGCAATACGCGCGCGGTCGCGGCCGGAATCGCGGTGCTGGAGACGATGTACGAAGAGGATCTGCCGCGGCAGGCGGCCGAAAAGGGCGAGTATCTGCTGGGTAAACTGCAGCAGCTGCAAGAAAAATATCCGTTCATTAAAGAAGTGCGCGGGCGCGGCCTGTTGATCGGGCTCGAATTTACGCCGCCGAAAAAAGGATTGATGAATCTTTTGACCGGCGGCGCGCTCGAGAAGATGGCCAATGAATATGTGGGCGCGATGGTCGCGGGCGAACTGCTGAACAAGCATCGCATCATCACCGCGTACACGCTGAATAATCCGAATGTCATCCGTCTGGAACCGCCGCTGACGGTTTCATATGAACAGATCGACCGCTTGCTGGCGGCGCTGGAAGAAGTGTTTGCGAAGAACAAAGGCTTTGGCGACATGGTTTTTGCCAGCGGCAAAACGATCTTAGGCTCGCTGCTGAAAAAATAAAAAAAGAAAAACGACTGAGAGCGCTAAAAAAGTTCTCAGTCGTTTTTCTTTTTGTGCAGTAGGAATAATTTTTGAAAAGAAGGCGGATTCCAACTGAATTCCAAGATTGGATGCAGACAATATAAGTAGAAACGAAAGGAGAGGTGAAAATGAACATTACGGCAACGAGCAGTACGACGACCAGCAGCAGCGCGTCGCAAAGCAGCAGTACCAGCGAAGCTACACTGGAAAAGAAAAAACAGGAACTGGAAGCGCAAGTGAAAGAGCTGCAGTCGCAGGCATCTGAAGGGAACGCGGACAAGATCAAACAATTGCAACTGCAAATCCAACAGATCGATACGCAAATCCTGCAGCAAAAAAACGCAACTTCCAGCAGCAGCCAGGGCAGCGCCCAAGGCGGCGGACAACCTCCGCAAGGCGGCCAAGCGCCGCAAGCCGGTCCTGCCTATAAGGTGGAGTTAAGCGGCCAGGCAACCGGATCAGCGGGCGGAACTGCAGTGGAACAGAATACGACCAGCAAGAAATAGTAAAAAAGCGCTGCATGCGGCAGCGCTTTTTGCTTTCTAAGGCTGGGACGATCTTTACCTTCTCAGGAAGACGGAATTTCCAGCGAATAGCCGATGCCGCGAATCGTCTTGATCAAATCCGGCGGCAGCTTGCGGCGCAGGTAGTGAACATAAAGATCGACGTTGGCGAAGTCGGAATTGGAATTGCCCCAGATCTTGAAGAAAATCTGATTTTTCGTCAAGACCTGTTTATGATTGCGCATTAATAGCTCTAAGAGTTGCATTTCTTTGGCGCTCAAGTGCACCGGTCTATCGGCGACATAGACGAGCGAGCGCAGCGGATCGAGGCGTAACGAACCAAGCGCGATAACGTCATCGACAAAATCCTTGTCCAATCGTCGACCGAGCGCGCGGATGCGGGCCAACAGTTCTTCGGTGGAAAAAGGCTTGACCATATAATCGTCGGCACCGGCGTCAAGGCCTGCGACGCGGTCCTGATACGTATCTTTGGCGGTGAGAAATAGAACCGGCGTCTTGTGGCCTTGCGCGCGAAATTCTTTGAGCAGCGTCAGGCCGTCGAGTTTCGGCAGCATCCGATCAAGGATTAATAGGTCATAAATGCCGCTGAGCGCCGATTCTAACCCGGCTTCGCCATTGTGGCGGCAGTCGACGAGATAGCTGTGATGGCGCAGCTGATAGCTGAGCGCTTCTGCCAGTTTTGCTTCATCTTCCACTAATAATAAACGCATCGCGACTCCTTTCCATAAGCAAGATGCCAAACAATCCTCCTGGACGGTTTCGTTCAGGAGGATTGCATTTGGCATTGGATAAGTGTGGGACGAATGGTGTGATGGTGGCATCTTCCAATAACAAGTATAGTCGATGATTGTCACAGTCTTGTTACAATCAGGCAAAAAATGTTATAGCGCAGCGGCGGTGCGAAAATCGACCCAGAAGAGTACGCCGTCGGTTTGATTGGCGACGCCGTAGGCGTTGCCGTGCAGCTCCTGAATGGCGCGGACGATCGAAAGACCGAGTCCGTAACCTCCGAGGTGCCGGGTGCGGGCGGGATCGGCTTTGTAAAAACTTTGCCAGAGGTGGTCGATTGCGTCGGATGGAATTTGGCTGCCCGAATTATATACGCTCACCCGGCAATGCTCGCCTGCGATCTGGCAGCGGATCGCCAGCTCGCCGCCGATATCGACATGGTCAAGAGCATTGGTCAATAAATTGAGCAGAACTTGCTCGGTGCGCAGGATATCGCCGTGAACCGGTTGGACAGAGGGCTTTTCCAAGCAAAGGCGAATCTTCTTTTCCAGCAGCAGAGACTGGTAAGGCTGCAAAACGGCATCGATCAGCGAGGAAAGGTCAAAATCCGTTTTCTCCAAATGAAAATAGCCGCCTTCGAGCTGCGAAAGATTAAGCAGATCCTTGACTAGGCGATCCATTTTTTCCGCTTCATCGACGATGACCGAAGCGTAATAGTCTTTGCTGGCGGCATCGTCGGCAATATCTTCTTTCAGTCCTTCGGCATAGCCGAGAATCAAAGCGATCGGAGTTTTTAACTCGTGCGAGACGCTGGAGACGAAGGTCTTACGCAAACTGTCGAGCTGTTTTTCTTTGGCGATCTCTACGGTCAGTTGCTCGTTTTTTTCATTCAGCTCATAAATTGTCTGGCTTAGTTGACCGGACAAATGGTTGATGCTCTGGCCGAGATTGCCGAGTTCATCCTGCGTGCTGATTGAGCAGGTACGGGAAAAATCGAGGCGGGACATGTTTTGCGCGATGCCGTCAAGTTCAAGCAAGGGCGCGGTGAAGTCGCGCGCGAAACGGTAGGCCCAAAGACTGCCGGCCAAGAGAAAAAAGAAGGCGGTCAGGCTGAGGAAACGATTGGCGTAAGCGGCGCTTTCCTTGATGCTTGGGAGCGGAAGTTTGAGCAGGAGAAGATCGCCGTTTGGCAGTTTATGCTCCAAGGCCATGAAATCGATGCGCAGCATTTGATCGTGTTCCAGCGCAATGGTCGTATCCGCATCAATTGTCTCCTGGCTTTTTGTCAAAAATGAGGGGCGGGGACCGCGCGGCGGAGGCGGAGAATCCGGCCCTTCCGGGTGAGTGTCGTGGAAAAAACTAAAGGTGTTTTGCTTGATGTGTCCTTCGGCATCGAGGATGACGACATGAGTGCCGAGATGGTTGGCAATGCGGTTCATCTCTAAGGAAAAAGAGGGATCGTTTTGTGCATAAAGAGCGGCGATGCGACGGCTGTTTTCAATCAGGCTGCTTTTTTTTTGCCAGAGATAAAAATCTTCCATAAAAAGAGCGCCCAAGGCCCAAACAGCAAGGACGAAACAAAGGATCAGACAGGTGATGTTGCGGAAAAGGCGGGTGCGGATCGATCTCATTTGCTCACCTCAAAACGGTAGCCGAAGCCACGAATCGTCTGGATCAGTGTGCTGTGCGCGCCCAGTTTGGTGCGCAAGCGGTTGATGTGCGTGTCCACAGTGCGCAGGTCGCCAAAATAGTCATAGCTCCAAACCTGATTCAGGATCTGTTCGCGGCTCAAAGCGCGACCGCTGTTGGCGGCGAGAAAGGAAAGAAGGTCATATTCCTTTGGACTGAGATCCAGTAGGGCGCCGTCACTGGAAACGGTGTGCGCAGACTGATCGATGACCAGTCCGTCGTAGGCGGTGGCTGCTTCGCTTTCCAGACGGCGAAAGAGCGCGTTGACGCGGGCGCATAATACGCGAGGGCTAAAAGGCTTGGTGATATATTCGTCGGCGCCGAGTTCAAAACCGAGCAACTGATCGCTTTCCTCGCCTTTGGCGGTCAAGAGGATAATCGGTAGGGTCGATTTTTTGCGCAGCTCACGGCAGACTGTCCAGCCGTCGTGAACCGGCATCATCACGTCGAGGATCACGAGATCGATGCCTCCAGCAGCGGCGATTTCCAATGCGGACTGTCCGTTGTCGGCTTCAACAATTGCATAGCTTTCGCGGCTGAGAAAATCGGAGAGCAGTTTGCGCATGCGTGGTTCATCATCAACCAGCAAGATCGTTTTTTTCATGCTAAGACGCTCCTTATAGGTATGTCATCTATTAGGATACGGTTTGCGGACGGCAACGTCAATGCACAGGAAAGAAAGTTGCTGGTTTTTAGACGGAGCTGTAACAAAACTGTGACATAAGCTGTCTATGCTGAAAGAAATAGAAAGAATGGAAAAGGAGTGCGCTGATGAAGCGGGAAAAAATTTGGCGATGGGCTGCTGCGCTGCTCTGCGTCGGTGCGCTGACGGCAGGCGGTTTTTTTTATTACCAAAGCAAAAATAATGCTGCCTCTGTAGAAACGAAAACAACGGCGGTGAGTCGTGCGGACATTCAAGCGACGGTTGCTGCGACAGGAACGATTGCGGCGCTCAACTCGGTGGAAATTTCTTCGCGCGTGACTGGTCTGATTCGCGAATTGAAGGTGCAGGAAAACGAAAGAGTTAAAGCCGGGCAAGTCGTCGTCGTCTTGGACGATTCGACGCTGCGCGCGCAAATTGCGCAGTATCAGGCGCAGCTCGATAATTATGCGGCTATTTACGAACGCAGCAAAAAGTTGAGCGCAGCCGGCGCGCAAGCGGCGCAACAACTGGAAACCGACAGAACCAATTACTTAGTGGCAAAAGCGAACTATGACAATTTTGCGTTGCAGCTTGACTATTACATCATTACCTCGCCGCTCGACGGCGTCGTGGTTGGCAAACCGACTCCGGCAGGGCAGACGGTGGCACAGGGGATTTCGACGCCGCAGGTCATCATGACAATCGCCGACATGTCGAAAATGCAGATCAAGGTTTCCGTCGATGAAACCGATATCGGCAAGGTGAAAGTAGGGCAAAGCGTTTCGTTTACGGTCGATTCTTACAGCGATAGAACCTTTCAGGGCCGCGTGAGCAGCATCTCGAAAGAAGCGACCACAACGTCGAATGTCGTCTATTACAAAGTGTATGTCGATGTTGATGCGGCGGATGATTTGCTTTACCCCGGCATGACGGCCAGAGCGACGATACAGATCAATGAAAGAAAGGCGGTATTGACGGTGCCGCTGACGGCCATTAAGGACGTCAAAGGAAAACGTTGCGTGCAGGTCATGCAGGACGGAAAAATAGAGACAGTTGAAATCAAAACGGGCCTGAGCGACGATGAAAAAACAGAAGTGATCAGCGGTTTGCAGGAAGGAGATCAAATTGTGTTGCCGACGTCAAAGACTAAAACAAGCAACAATCAAATGCAGGGGCCGCCGCCGATGTAGGCGTCAGGAGGGTAGATCATGATTGAGCTGAAAAAGCTGCAAAAGTCATACCATATGGGCAGTGAGATGCTGTTGGTGCTAAGCGGCATTGATCTTGAAATAAGTGCAGGTGAGTTTGTCGCGATCACCGGCCCGTCCGGCTCCGGCAAATCGACGCTGATGAATATTCTGGGCTGTCTGGATCGGCCGAGCGAAGGCTCGTATCTCTTAAACGGGAGCGAGACGGCGAAACTGACAATGGATCAATTGGCCGCGATTCGTAATCGAACCATCGGTTTTGTCTTTCAAAATTTTAATTTGCTGCCGCGCATTTCGGCTTTGTATAACGTCGCCTTGCCGGGCTTGTATGCCGGACTCGGGAAAAAGGAGCGTCTTGCGCGGGCGGAAGAAATGCTCGATGCCGTTGGACTGGCAGAGCGGATGCATCATCGCCCGAACGAATTGTCCGGCGGTCAGCGGCAGCGGGTTGCGATTGCCAGAGCGCTCTTTAACAATCCGCCCCTCGTCATTGCCGATGAGCCGACCGGTAATCTGGACAGTCGTTCCAGTGAAGAGATCATGAAAATTTTCAGCCGTCTGCACAAGGCTGGTCGAACGTTGATTTTGGTCACGCATGAACCGGAGATCGCCGCATATGCCGAGCGGGTCATTCAGGTGCGTGACGGAAAAATCGTCAATGACGAACGGCGCAAGGAGGAAGAGCATTGTTCCGAGAGAGTATCCTGATTGCCTGGGAAGGCTTAAAAAGCAACAAACTGCGTTCGCTATTGACGATGCTCGGCATTATCGTCGGCGTCGCGGCCGTTGTCGCGATGGTCTCGATCGGACTCGGCGTGCAGAAAAAAGTGCAAAGCTCGATTGCCAGCTTAGGCAGCAATTTATTGATCGTGATGCCGGGCGCGAATTCACCGTCAGGCGGCGTTCGTTTGGCGGCCGGGTCAAACATTACATTAACGAACCAGGATGCAAAAGCGATTACGCGCGAAATAAGCGGCGTAGAAGCGGTTGCGCCGACCGTCAGCCAACAGTGCAGACTTGTCTACGGCAACCAGAACTGGAAGACGTCGGTGCAGGGGGCGACGCCGGAGTTTTTTGCTCTACGCAATTACTCTTTGGCAGTTGGTGCGAGCTTTAGCAGCAGCGATGAAACGATGCGCAACCGCGTTGCCGTGATCGGACAAACGGTAGCAGAAAACCTGTTTGGCAATGCATCGCCAGTCGGACAAATGATTCGTGTCGATAACGCCCCGTTTCGCGTGATTGGCGTTTTGGCGGCGAAGGGACAGTCTTCCATGGGGCAGGATCAGGACGATCTTGTCGTGATTCCGTTGACGACAGGACAGGAACGTTTGATGGGGATAAATTATGTGCATTCCATCAGTATCCAAGTGACGGAAAGCGGTGAAATCGAGCGTGTGCAGGAAGAGATAGCGCAGCTCATAAGAACGCGCCATCACATCGCCGCCAATGCGGAAAATGATTTTACAGTACGAAATATGACGGCGCTAATGGCGACGATGCAGGAAAACACGGCGACCATCACGCTTTTTCTTGCGGCGGTGGCCGCGATCGCACTGCTAGTCGGCGGCATCGGCGTGATGAATATCATGTTGGTTTCGGTGACGGAGCGGACAAGGGAGATTGGCATCCGCAAAGCGCTTGGCGCCAGTTACGGCAACATCTTGCTGCAATTTCTGGCGGAAGCGATCGTCATCAGCGTCAGCGGCGGAATCATCGGCATCCTCTGCGGCAGTGCGGCATCGTATATCGTTTCCGCAGTGGCAGGCTGGACGACGGTTCTTTCCTATCATGCGATCATCAGCGCGTTCAGTCTGACGATTGGCATCGGTTTGTTTTTTGGTATTTATCCCGCGCGCAAAGCGGCGCTGCTTGATCCGATTGATGCATTACGCTATGAATAAAAAACATTCCATCTGTTTTGGGGAAAGTAGATGGAATGTTTTTATTTATATGGAAGGAAGTGGGATAAAAAAAGCGAATGCTATTATAAAACGTCATTATTTTGAAATGGGGGCGGTACTGTGAAATGGCTGAACAATATGCATTTAGCCAGCAAAATCGTATTGGTCGTCCTGATCCTCAGTGCGTCGTTTGGCGCTTTGGTTGCTTTTTATATTTTGCCGACGCTAAGCAATGCACTGGAACGCGATGCGGAAACAAAGATTAAAAATCTGACGGAAACCGCCTATCACATCATGGAGTTTTACAATGATGAAGTCAAAGCGGGACGAATGCAGGAAGGGGCGGCAAAAGAACGGGCCAAACAGGAAATTAAAAAGTTGCGTTATGCCGAGGATGAATACTTTTGGATTAATGATTATACTCCGGTGATGATTGCGCATCCGATGAAGCCGGAACTGGATGGACAAAACGTCAGCGAACTGAAAGATCCGAATGGCTTGCGTATTTTTAGCGAGTTTGCGGAAACGGTCAAGAAAAATGGCGAGGGGCTTGTACGCTATCAATGGCCTAAACCGGGTAAAGATGCGCCGCAGCCGAAATTTTCCTACGTAAAAGGCTTTGAACCATGGAAATGGATTGTCGGTACCGGCATCTATGTCGATGACCTGACGGAAATTAAAAATACGTTCATGTACCGAATTATCATTGCTGTTGTAAGCGTTATTTGCCTTGTGTTGGCTTTTGTCTATCTTTTGATTATTGCGCCGATCAAAAATGCAGTCGAAAAAATCATCGCATTGTTGAATCATCTGGAAGCGTATGATTTTTCAAAATCCATCGATTTGAAACAAAAAGATGAACTCGGTTTGATCGCGCAGACTTTTAATCTGGTTATCGGCAATATCAAAACGTTAATTACCGATACCCGCGGACTTAGCGGCACCGTGGTCAAAGATGCGCAACAGATGAGCGTTTCGATTGATGAAATCAGCAAAGGTTCGGAGCGCATTGCAATCACAATCACTGAACTGGCCAAAGGAGCCGTTGCGCAAGCCATGTCGGCGGAAAGCAGCAGCGACAAACTGCGCGAAATCGTTAGTGGACTGGAACATATCAGCTCGGACATGACGAATTCCGCCGCGTTGACTAAGCAGGCTGGACTGGCTGTTTCCACCGGCGCGGGGCTGGTTGGCGAGCAGGAAGAAAAAATGGCGGAAAACAAAGCGGTCTGCCAAAAGGTAGGCAGTGCGGTCGCCGGACTGGCGGAAAAATCGCGCGAAATCGGTGAAATCGTCCAGGTCATTCAGGGCATTGCCAGTCAGACCAACTTGCTCGCGCTGAATGCGGCGATTGAAGCGGCACGCGCCGGCGAACACGGCAGAGGGTTTGCCGTCGTGGCCGATGAAGTCCGCAAGTTAGCCGAACAGGTCAGTCACTCGGGAACAAGGATCATCGATATCGTCAAAGAAGTGCAGATCGGCGTCGATCATGCATCGAGCGAGATGGACACGGTTACCGAAGTCGTCGAAAATCAGGAAAAAGGCTTGCAGCAGATGGTTGGTGCATTCCGACAGATTGCCGATGCGGTGAGCAGCGTGCAGGAGAATGTGCGCTCGGTCAGTGAAGCGACGCAGTCGCTCAGTAAAGAAGCGCAATTGGCGGGGCATGCACTGAGCGATGTTGCCAGCATCTCGGAAGAAACCGCAGCCGGAACCGAAGACGTGGCGGCTCTGACCGAAGAAGCCAGCGCCACGATTCAGGAAATTGCGCAACGGGTCAAACGGCTGGCGGATTTGGCCAGCCAACTGCAAGAGTCGATACAAAAATTTACGGTATAAAGTGGGACACTAAAGGGCCGATGCAGCGGATTGCTGATCGGCCCTTTAGTGATTGTAAAGAGCAAGCGTTGGCTGTGAAGATTCTCTGTTGGCGAAGGATGTCCATGATTGTTTTGCAGAGAGAATTTCTTTTTTTGTGCGTTATGGGTGCAAAACGAGGCGGGGCATCAGCCTGTAAGAGAAAGGTATATTAAACCAGCAAAAATGATGAAGGCAACAATATTTTTCCAGTCTTTCATTAATCGTGTACTCCTTCTGGTGAAAAGTATAGCCTTATGTTATATGGCGTCGGAAAAATAATCAAGATGCTTTGTAGATGTTGTAAGAAAAACACTTACACAAAAATCGGAAAATTTCCGCATTTCGCAAGAGTTAAATCCGTGAAATAATAGATGAGAATCCAGCTTGAAAGAATAGAAGAATATGGAGGACGCAAACATGTTAAAAAAATGCACGCTTATCCTAATGCTGCTCTGTCTGGCGACCGGCAGCGGCAGCGCGGCGGCGAAAATTACGCCGGCGGATCAGGAAAAACTGGCAAACTATGACTATACGCTGGTTGGCTCGTTCGAAGTAAAGGGACGTCAAGGCGTCACGACGGACGGAGATTTCTATTATGTCAGCGGCAGTAAGGCGTTGTACAAATATGACAAGGCGGGAAAATTGCTGCTGGCCAATGAGAATCCGTTTGAAGGTTATCCTATTTTTGCTAATCATATTGGCGGCATTGACGTCTTTAATGGCGAAGTGTTTGTCAGCGCGGAAAATTTCATGGATGGCGTGGGCAAGGACATTCAGATTGCTGTTCATGATGCTGCAACATTGAAATTCAAGCGCGCTTTTGCCTTCGAACCGTCCAGTGGCCAGGAAGAAGTGTCGGCGATCTGCGTGGATCGCGACAAGCGGACCGTTTGGATGAGCTCCTGGGTCGGCGAGGAAAGCGGCCGTTATATTTACGAATACAGCCTCGACAGTGGAGCGTATCTGCGCAAAGTTCATTTGCAGGCCGTGCCGCAATGGCAGCAGGGCATTTATTATTGGAAAGGTTCGCTGTACCTGACGGCCGATGATGGTACAGCTGATCTGGATGAACCGGATCATCTCTACCGCGTCAATGTTACGGACAAGTCATATGCCAGCGTAGTAATGGAAAAAGCATTTACCGAAGTGAAGAAGCAAGGCGAGATCGAAGGCTTTGCGGTGGATCCGAAGACTGATGAACTGGTAGTGCTTTACAATCGCGGCTCCCGTATTGTATTGGGGATGGTCAAAGGGTTTTACCCAGGTTATGAAAAGGAAATTTGCGAAGTCTATCGTTTCAAGATGACGCCGCATCAGAAGTAATTGAAAAGATTGCACAGCTAGTATGATTTAGAGACTTTTCACTTGGCGGTCTTGTGAGGCGTGCAATTCAGACAGGAGAAGAAAGTGGTCAGCATCCGTAAGAAAGTGAAAAGTCGATGTTGACATAGAAAATAAGGGATTGCATGGCGACAGTTTATAAGCTATAATATCAGAGTGGTCGTCACAAACAAGACAGAACGATAATGCGTGGTGAACTGAACATGGATGATAGAGACTATATGGCGTTAGCCCTGGAAGAAGCGCGTAAGGCCTTCGAGCTCGGCGAAGTTCCTATCGGAGCCGTATTGGTCAGTGAAGGTCAGATCATCTCTAAGGGACATAACCTGAGAGAAATCGGACACGATGCTACCGCACATGCGGAGATGATCGTCATCCAGGATGCCTGCCGCAAATTGGAACGCTGGCGTTTATCGGGAACGACCTTGTATGTGACAATCGAACCTTGTCCGATGTGCGCAGGAGCGCTGGTCAACAGCCGGGTAGACCGGTTGGTGTACGGCAGCCCTGACAGCAAAGCGGGCGCGGTGGAATCGCTGTTCAATGTCGTACAGCACGAAAAGCTCAACCATCGCTTGGCCGTCACGGCTGGCGTGATGGAAGAGGAGTGTTCCGGAATTATGAAAGAATTCTTTCGTGAACGGCGGCGGCAGAAAAAAGCATAGTTTGGAGAGGTGTCCGAGTGGTCGAAGGTGCTTGACTCGAAATCAAGTGTCCCGCAAGGGACCGTGGGTTCGAATCCCACCCTCTCCGCCATTGAAAGTACGGCTCTGTAGTTTAAAAACTACAGAGCTTTTTTTGCGGGAAAAACGTTGAGTGCGCAATGCTGGAGGGCGAGTCTGAAAAACTGCGGATGACTTTTAAGGAAAGAAGCGGCCCGTGTTTGTGAGGGAAAATACGACAGTAAGATTGACAGGAAAAAAATGGTGTGTTATCATAAGGAATCGTAAAGTTGATCGGCTTACCATGACTGTGAGGCTGAATGGAGTGGAAATATATTATTTCTGCTGTTTCAAAGCCTTTTCTTTTTGTTTAAAAACGATTTAACCAAGATAGGTGGAAAGTGTAGCTGACGACAATTTAAAAGGAGGAGAGGAATATGCAACAGAATCAGATAGGACTATTGTCGGCTGCCTTACTAGTAATGGTCATAATGGCCGTGACGGGAAAATGAGACTGAGGACAAAGATGCACAGCACTTGTAGTGAATAAATACCTAAGGTATAATGAAACCGAAGTTAGAAAAGGGGTATTTTTCATGAAACTTTGGAAGCGGCTCAGCCTCCAGGGTCGCATCCTGGTTTTGGCGATAACGGTTGTCTTGGTTGTGTTGGCCGTATTGACGCCGGTGTTGTTTAAAGTACTTGGCGAGGGAGCTCGTAGCCATGCGGAATATCAGGCGGTGACGCTGGCCCGCATACTTGCCAAGGAAGAAGTCGTAAGGGATGCTTTGCTGGGAGTACGTCCGTCAGCAGTGCTGGAAGAACATATCGAGTCCATGAAAGACACGGCGAAGGTCAAAATCGTAAATGTGTTTGACATGGAAGGAAAGCGCCTTTATCGTCCGGAAGATGCCCCTGTGGGGAAACGGGCGATCGACAGCGAAGAAAAAAAGAAAGCCTGGCGGGGCGAGATGCATGTCGCTACCTTTGAAGGGAGCGGCGGACGTACTTTGCGCGCCTATGTGCCGGTTTATGACGGAGAACGTCAGATTGGCGTGGCTTTGGTGGGGATTTTGCGCGAAGATCTGACCGAGTCGCTGGCGGCTACCTACCGGGCTTTGTGCTGGGCTTTGCTGGCGGGACTGTCGTTTGGCGTATTGGCCGCATGGGGGATGGCCCGCCATGTGAAAAAAATCATGTGGGGGATGGAACCGGAAACGATTGCGCGCCAACTGGCACAGCGCAATGCGATCCTCGCTTCCGTCCGCGCGGGCGTGATGTCCGTTGACGAACAGGGGAAAATCACGCTGGTTAACGATGAGGCGATGCGCATCTTATCGCTTTCAGGCGATGCACAGGAATGGTACGGCAAACGGATCGAAGCTTCCTTGCCGGGGGCGGGCTTGCTTGAAGTGATGGAACTTGGGCAAAGTATGGCCGATACGCAAATGCAGTTGGGCGGAAAAAACGTACTGGCCAGTCGGACGCCGTTGTTATTGGAAGGTCGTTTGATCGGTGCGCTGCTGACCTTTTATGATAAGGGGGAAGTAGAGCGTCTGGCGGAAGAATTGACGGGCGTGCATTCTTATATAGAAGCGTTAAGGGCGCGAGCGCATGAGTTCATGAACCGGCTTCATGTCATTTGGGGCATGGTCCAATTGCAGCGTTATGATGCACTGGAGGAATATGTCCGTTTTGTGGTTGAAAGCAATCAACGCGAACTGGAGGATGTCGGGGTCAAGATCATGGATCCGCTGGTATCGGGCTTTTTGCTGGGCAAGATGAGTCAGGCGCGCGAGCGCAAGGTGTCGTTCTTCCTGCACCCGGACAGTGAGCTGCGCGTCCTGACGGAAGTGATGGCTCGCCAATGGATCGCTTTGCTGGATGCCTTGTTGATGGAAGTGTTTGCGTTGCCGGAACGCGAAGCGATGGGGGACGTCGTACTTGCGTTGTGGGCGGATGAAGGATATGTAGCGGCAGAACTTGATTTTTCGGCACGAAACGTCGAGCGTTCGGATGGCCTTTTGCGGCTGACAGTGTTGGCGGAAACGCGGGGGGCGACTCTACAGAGGCGTCGTCCGAGCGAGGGCCGGGAACGAATTACGATTACGATGCCGTTACAGGAGTGGAGGGATGAAAATGATTCGTGTGATGATTGTGGAAGATGATCCTATGGTGGCGGATCTGAATCGACGTTATTTGGAGCAGATGAGTGGATTCGTTTTGCTTGGCT
This sequence comes from Azotosporobacter soli, assembly GCF_030542965.1. Taxonomy (NCBI): domain Bacteria; kingdom Bacillati; phylum Bacillota; class Negativicutes; order Selenomonadales; family Sporomusaceae; genus Azotosporobacter; species Azotosporobacter soli. Next base: position 5,035 of record NZ_JAUAOA010000001.1, on the reverse strand, counting down.
CATGCCGCAGCGGCGAAGAAGCGCTGGAAGCCTTGCAAGAAACAGAAGTCGACCTCTTGCTGGTCGATGTCTATATGCCGGGAATGAGCGGTTTGGATCTGATTAATCATATTCGCAAAGAACAGTATAGCGTCGATGTGATCCTGGTTACGGCCGCGAAGGATCAAAAGAGTATTTTGGAAGCATTGCGTCAGGGGGCGGTCGATTATTTAGTGAAACCATTCCAATTTGACCGTTTTCAAGGCGCGCTGCAGCGTTATCGTCAACGCTGCGAATGGATGAATGATCTGAAGCAGGTCAGTCAGGAGGATTTGGATCGCAAGGTTTTCTCTCGTGCACAGCCGGAAGAACGGTCGGCGCTGATTCTTCCCAAAGGGGTCGAGCGCAATACGCTGCGCCGCGTATGGGAAAGCGTCAGCAGTGTGGAACAGGAATTTACCGCGGAAGAGATGGCTGTAGTCGTTGGAATTTCGCAAGTCTCAATTCGAAAGTATCTCAAATTCCTGCAGGAGTTAGGTCTCTTGATTATGGAAGCGCAATACGGCGCTGTCGGACGGCCGGTGAATCAATACCGTTATAACCAAGGCGCCTCCTTGCCGAAAAATTGGTTGTAGAATAAAGTGCGAAATATATATTTACATAAAATGAATGCAAACGTAAAAAAGTTACTGGTTAGGCTTGCTTTTTAGATGCCCATGCTTTATAATACATAAAGTGTGGATCCGGAGAGATGTCCGAGCGGTTGAAGGAGCACGCCTGGAAAGCGTGTGTACGGGAAACTGTACCGAGGGTTCGAATCCCTCTCTCTCCGCCATTTATATGCTGGATGGCAGAAAATCATATAGTACGTTCGTTATATTTGGCTTTACACTTCGGGTTGGGCCATTTATTCATTTTAGGGTGGGATCACGGCAAAAGCCGGGTCTTGCGCAATGGGAACTCATGAACCCCGCCAGGTCCGGAAGGAAGCAACGGTAAGTGATTATTCTCATGTGCCGCGAGGGCGCCTGGTTTTTGTCGTGAACCGGCTCTAAAAACGGACGGAAAAGAAGCAATCAGCCATGCTGGTTGCTTCTTTTTCATAGGGGTACAGGAAACGAAACGCTAATGTGGAATTAAGGTAATGCAGAATGTAAAAAGGAGGTGCAGCGGCTATGGCGTATGTTGCGCTTTATCGACAATGGCGGCCTCAAGACTTTGACAACCTGGTCGGACAGGATCATATCGGCGTGACGCTGAGAAATGCGATTGGCTCGGGCAGAATTGCCCATGCCTATTTGTTTTCCGGCCCGCGCGGGACGGGAAAAACCAGTACTGCCAAGATTGTGGCCAAAGCCCTCAATTGCGAAAAGGGGCCGACGCCGGAGCCTTGCAACCAGTGCGATGCCTGCCTGAAGATCAACAACGGCTCGTCGATGGATGTCTTTGAGATCGATGCTGCCTCCAACCGCGGTATCGATGAGATCCGGGATTTACGCGAGACGGTCAAGTTTGCGCCGGTCGATGGCCGGTATAAAGTCTATATCATCGATGAAGTACATATGCTGACGACGGAAGCGTTCAATGCACTCTTAAAGACGTTAGAGGAACCGCCGCCCCATGTTGTCTTCATCCTGGCGACGACCGAATCGCATAAGATTCCGGCGACCATTCATTCGCGCTGTCAGCGTTATGACTTCCGGCGTATCGGTTTGCCGGAGATGGTAGCGCGGCTGCGTGAAGTGGCGGACGGCAGTGGAATCGAAGCGGAAGCGGCGGCGCTTGAACTGATTGCGGCGCACGCGGATGGCGGAATGCGTGATGCGCTGAGTATTTTAGACCAGTGCGCGGTCATGGATGATCAGATCGTAACGGCTGTAAAAGTGAGGAATATGCTAGGCCTGGTCGGGCATGAATGGTTATGCCGCTTTACCGATGCGCTGGCAAAACGTGAGCCGAAAGACCTGCTTTTTACGCTAGAGGAGCTGTTGGCGCTCGGCAAAGATCCGCGCCAAGTGATCAGTGAATTATCGCAGTACATGAGGACGATCATGTTGTTTCAGGCGGCCCCTGAGATCAGCGTGCCGGAAGGACAGCGGGAAAAATTGGCGGAGCAGGCGAAGGCATTGCCAGCGGCTGACGTCATGAATATATTGAATATTCTCCACCAGGGCGGAACGGAGGCGCGCTATGCTGCAGAGCCACGTTTTGCGGTCGAGATGGCGCTATTGTCGGCCTGCCGGCGCAACAGCGGCGGAGCCGAGGAAGGGCAATTGGTTGCCCGGATCGAGGCGCTTGAAGCAAAGTTGGCTAAGCTTTTGCAAGGCGGAGCCGTAAGCGTGTCGTCTTCGCCCCCTGTATTTGAGGCGTCGCCGCAAAATGCGCGGGTGGCTCGTCCTGCAGTGAAAGTGGAACAAGCGGCGCCGGACAACAGTGCGGCCGTTGCGGCAGCGACGGCAAAACCGTTGCCTGACGATCTGACTGCCGTGTGGGGGCAGTTGCTGCAGGGATTGGTCCAAGGCGGTAAACGCTCTGTACACGCTTGCGTGGCGCAGGGGCAGTTGGTCGGGCTTACGGAGAAACAGGCCACCGTGCAATTTGCGGCGGCGTTTCCGAAAGAACGGACGGAAAAACCGGATTACAAGGAATTGATTGAACAATCTTTGGCACAAATTACTGGCCGAAGGGTGAATCTCTATTGTATACTGGGAGCGGGAACTCCTAGCGTCGCAGTGCCGAAAAAGAGCGCTGCGTCGCAGGGGAAATCGCCTGCTGCAGCGAAACAAAGTGTGCCGGACGCTGAAAAAATGCATCCGGCAGTGGAAAAAGCCATTGAAATGTTTGGCGGCAATGTAACGGTAAAAGAAAATTAAGGGGGAATCATAATGTTTGGGAACATGGGAAATATGGGCGGTATGATGAAGAAAATGCAGAAACTGCAGACCGATATGGCGAAACTGCAGGAAGAACTGAAACTGCGTACGGTTGAAGTATCGGCCGGCGGCGGGGCGGTAAAAATCGTCATGAACGGCGAGAAGCAAGTGCAGTCGCTGTCGATTTCTCCGGCGGCCGTAGACCCGGAAGACGTAGAAATGCTCGAAGACCTGATGGCGGCGGCTTTCAATGAAGCAACGCAGAAAGTCGACGACATGATGGCGCAGGAAATGGGCAAACTGACTGGCGGCATGAATTTACCTAAAGGATTGTTCTAAGCGTTTATGAAACACATTGGGCCGTTGGCCAAATTGATCGAGCAATTCAGAGGACTGCCGGGAATCGGCGCCAAGACGGCGGTGCGATTATCGTATCATATCTTGGAAATGGATAAGGGGAAAGCGAAAGGACTCGCGCAAGCGATTCTCGAAGCCAAAGAAAAAATCGGCTATTGCCAGACCTGTTTTGATCTGACCGATGCAGATCCATGCCGCATTTGCCGTTCCGCGGAGCGTGACGTCAAACAAATCTGCGTGGTGGAAGAACCGCGGGATGTGGCTGCGATGGAACGAACGCGCGAATTTAAAGGCCGCTATCATGTTTTGCATGGACACCTTTCGCCGCTCGAAGGAATCGGGCCGGATAATTTGAAGATTAGAGAACTCTTGGAACGCATCCATCGCGATCAGGTGACGGAAGTCATTATGGCCAGCAATCCGGATGTCGAAGGGGAAGCGACCGCGATGTATGTCGCAAAGCTCCTGAAACCGCTCGGCGTGATGGTTACGCGCATTGCACACGGCTTGCCGGTGGGCGGGGATTTGGAGTATGCGGACGAGGTGACGCTCTCCAAGGCTCTCGAAAACCGTCGCGAAATGTAGGCGGCGACTGCCGATACGCTTCGCCGGTCGTTGTTGGCAGGAGTTCGCCAGTCCTCAACGTACCTTTCGGTACGCCTGTGGGCGGCTCGCCCCTGCCGCCTAGGCCGGTCTGCGTCTCGACAGCCGCCTTGCTTTTGCAAAGTGAGGGGCGAACTTCGTCGGCGGTGCCGACTGGTTCGTTCGTGGGGACGACGGGGTTTGCGAGACGACATAGACCGCTGCCGTTTGCAATGGCGGCGGTTTTCTATTACTATAATGAAATAAGAATGCGATGAAGGTGGTTTTGGATGATGAGCATGACGGTACTATTAGCTTTTGTCGGTGCGTTGATCGCATTGTATGTGATTTGCAAATTGTTCACGTTGCCGATCCGATTGTTTTTCAAATTAGTATATAACGGAATCATCGGCGGCATCTTGTTGTGGGTCGTCAATTTTGTCGGCGCATACATACATTTTTCGGTACCGCTTAACCCGTTGACGGCTGTAATTGCTGGCTTTTTTGGCTTGCCTGGCGTAGCGGCGATTATTTTATATCAACTTTTTGGCAAATAGGCTGTACAGAGAAAACGGATTATGGTATACTAGGCAAGTCGCCAAACGGCGGCAGCAACTGAAAAAGAAAAACGGAAACAAGTAGTTGACATGGTTCGAGTGACTGTGCTAAACTAATGTTCCGGCCGCGAAAGCGGTGGTGCTCCTTGAAAACTGAACAATGTGGAAAAGAATGAAAAGCCAGATGTGCGGAGACGTCATCGCTTCGGTGATGATGGCTCAACAAACAATATGTTTTTGTTATAAAGAGCTGATGAAGCTTCTTCATAATTTTATGGAGAGTTTGATCCTGGCTCAGGACGAACGCTGGCGGCGTGCCTAACACATGCAAGTCGAACGGTTTGTTGTTTAACACCGAATCTTTGCGGAGGCGTTACCGATGAGCGAAAGCGAAGAGGGAACGCGTTATCAAAGAGGATAACACTTCAGTTGAAGGTTGGGTGTTGAACAACAAATAGTGGCGAACGGGTGAGTAACGCGTAGATAACCTGCCTCTAAGATGGGGACAACAACTCGAAAGGGTTGCTAATACCGAATGTGAACAGTGCCTCGCATGGGATGCTGTTTGAAGGTGGCCTCTGAATATGCTACCGCTTAGAGATGGGTCTGCGTCTGATTAGCTAGTTGGAGGGGTAATGGCCCACCAAGGCGACGATCAGTAGCCGGTCTGAGAGGATGAACGGCCAC